>JAUYBU010000026.1 GCA_030693045.1 Bryobacterales bacterium
TCGGTTTGTAGCCAGAAACGAAAACCCGCCCGCGACCGCTTCCCTCATCCAATCAGCGAGATAGTCCGCACGGCAAGATGGAACTTCGGACTAATCCCACGTTTATCCCCAATCCCACGCCAGGGGCCGGAAGTTCCGGAAATGTTTTCGGCCTCGACTGGGCCCAGGCGGTCGAGGCCCAAAATTTTATTAATGGATCCGGCTACACGTTCGACCAGGTACGAATTGGACTGGGTGCTGAACTCCAACAGTTTGATGGAGCGCATGCCTATTTTTGGATCGCCAACATTCCGGGGTTGGTCCCCGAGCCCCCGATCCCCCCCTCAGAAATTCCCGAACCCGCGACGTTCCTGATGATCGGTGGGGGACTCCTGGCGCTGGGTCTTGTCGGCCGGCGTTTCCGCCGAAACTAGCCGCAATCCTCCGAATCGAATTCTTCTCCGGCCGGGCCACTGGGCCCGGCCGGTTGCGTTTCAAGCGCGGCTGGTGCAGAATTACGGCGATGACGCGAATTCAAACCATGGTCTGCTGTGCATTTTTCGCGGCCCTGAGCGCCCACGCCCAAACCGGCACGCTGAGCGCCGGCGCCGCGCGTGTCGACATCACGCCGCCCAAAGACGCTTCGCTTCCGATGAGCGGCTACGCGGGCCGCGGCCCCCATCAGGGGATTCACGATAACATCTTCGTGCGCGCCCTGGCGCTGGATGACGGCGCGACGCGGGCCGTCATTGTGTCGTGCGACAACATCGGTTTTCCCGAACCGGTGTGGAACGCGCTGGCCGAGCGCATCGAGAAGGAAGCCGGAATCCGGCGCGAGAACCTGCTGCTGGCGGGCGTACACACGCACGGAGCGCCCACGCCGGGCCTCGCCGCGGGCGGCCCCTATCTCGCCCGCCTGCACGACAACATCGTCGACGCGGTTCGGCAGGCCGTCGCGAACTTGAAGCCGGCGCGCGCGGGCTACGGCGTGGGGCGCGCCAGCGTCAACACGAATCGCGTGGCGCGCAGCGCGCAGGGCGGATGGATGCTGGGCGTGAATCCGGACGGCGTTTCCGACAAAACCGTGGCCGTGGTGAAGCTCGAAAGCCTGTCGGGCGAGCCGATCGCGCTGTTCGTGAACTACCCGGTCCACGGCACGGTCATGGGACCGAAGAACCTGCTGGTCACCGGCGACCTGCCGGGCGCCACTTCGCGCTTCATCGAGCAGAAACTGGGCGGCCAGACGGTGGCCCTGTGGACCAGCGGCGCGGCGGGCGATCAGAACGCCATCTACGGCCCGGGCGACAACTTCAGCCAGGTCGATATTCTGGGGCGCATCCTGGCCGAAGAGGCCCTGCGCGTTGCGGGCGGGATCAAGACCTCGCCGCGGGCGCGAATTCGGGGCGCGCAGAAGGTGGTCAGTTGTCCCGGACAGCGCGCGCCCAAAGGCGTCAGTCCCGCGCGCGACCTGAATATCCAGTTCGAGGACGGGCCGCCGGTGGACATCCGGCTGTCGCTGGTGATGGTGGGGCAGGTGGCCATCGCCGGCGTCTCGGGCGAGGTCCTCACGCGCATCGGCGAGCGGCTGAAGAAGCAATCGCCGTTCACGAAGACGATGATGGTGACGCACGCCAACGGGTCCAGTGGCTACCTGCCCGACGACGAGGCATACAAGAATGTCAGCTACGAGATCGTCTCGTCGCGCGTCAAACCCGGCTGCGCCGAAGCGGCCATCGTCAACGGCCTCGTGGAAATGATGGAGCGGCAGTAACACCTCCATGCGCCCGCCGATCCTGTCGATCACCCTGCTTGCCGCGGCCTTCGCCCAAGCGCCCGGCGAAAAGACCTCGCGCATGCTGGTGACGCCTCCGGGCGCCGACGGCACGGCCGAAATCCCGGTCACCTTCATTCGCGGCGCCAGGCCCGGCCCCACGCTGGCGCTCATCGCCGGCAACCACGGCTACGAGTACCCGCCCATTCTGGCGCTCCAGCAATTGCGAACCCGGCTGGATCCCAAGCGCATGGGCGGCTCGATCCTGATGGTGCACGTCGCCAACATGCCGTCGTTTCTGGAGCGCACCATTTACTTCAGCCCCGTCGACCGCAAGAATCTGAACCGGGTTTACCCCGGCAAGCTCAACGGCAGCATCTCCGAGCGCATCGCTTTCGCCATCACGCGCGAGGTGATCGACAAGTGCGACTACCTGATCGACATCCACTGCGGCGATGGCAACGAATCGCTGCGGCCGTATGTCTACCAGGCGGTCACCGGCAAGGCGCGGATGGACCAGGCCATCCGCGACTTGACGCTGGCCTTCGGCATGGACCACATCGTGCTGGACCGCGAGCGGCCGTCGGACCCCGCCGCGTCCATCTATTGTTCGACCACCGCCATCACTCGCGGCAAGCCCGCGCTGACGGTTGAAAGCGGCGCACTGGGCGGCACGGATGCCGAATCCACCAGCCGGATTGTGAACGGCGTCGAAAGCGTGATGCGGTCTCTAAAGATGCTGGACGGCGCGCCGATGCGCGTCCACCGCCCGGTCTACTTCGACCCGGCGGTGGTGCTGGTGAGCCCCGCCACGGGCATCCTTTATCCGCGCGTGGAGCGCGACCGGAAAGTCGCCAAGGGCGCCGTCGTGGCGCACGTCACCGACTTCTTCGGTAACACGCTCGGCGAAGTGCGCGCGCCGTTCGACGGCCTGGTGCTCTACGTGGTGGCAACGCCGCCGATTCGGAAAGGTCAGCCGGTGGCCTTCATCGGAGCCGCGGCAGGCCAATAGGGCCGGACCCGCCATTTCCCGACACCATATCCCCCGCACCGAACGCGATGCGTTGCATAATGGCAATGAGGAACCAGCCAATGACTGTCGCGCCCGGTGTGGTCGTGTCCCAACCCGAGATGGCGGAGATTTGCCGGCGCTACGATGTCAAGGAGTTGGCGGTATTCGGGTCCGCCGCGCGCGGCGAGATGCGCCCGGACAGCGACATCGACCTGCTGGTGGACTTCCTGCCGGAGGCAAGGGTCAGTCTGCTGCGGCACGCCGCGGCGGAACGGGAACTGACTGCGCTCTTGGGCCGGAAGGTCGATCTCGTCTCCAAGAGGGCTCTCCAGGACGCCGTTCGGGACGAAGTTCTTCCGCAGGCTCGCATCATTTACGCGGCGTGACTCCCGTCTTGTCCGGCTGGCTGCCGAGTCCGGACAAGTCGAGAGACATATCCCACGCCGCCGCGCGCCGTGCCACTGTGGGGGAGATGTCTGGACACACGGCCTGGATGCCGGGCCACTCGGTCGCGGCGAGGCCGCGCTGTGGTAAGCTCTCCTGCATGAAGACCTCTCGCTCGCTTGCTTTTTTTGTGTGCAGCCTGTTCCTGGTCGCGCCGCTGCTGGCTCAGTGGGACGACGGACCGGGAGAGGTTCCCTACGTGCCCACGCCTCCGCAGGTGGTGGAAGCGATGCTGAAGCTGGGCGGCATCACGAATGCGGACACCGTGTTCGACCTTGGCTGCGGCGACGGCCGCATCGTCATCATGGCCGCTCAAAAGTTCGGGGCCACCGGCACCGGAATCGACATCAACCCCGTGCGCATTAAGGAAGCCGAAGAGAACGCGCGCCAGGCCGGGGTAGAAAAGAAGGTCCACTTCATCGAGAAGAACCTCTTCGAAGCCGACGTTCACGAGGCCACGCTGGTGACGCTGTACCTTCTGCCGGAGGTCAACCGGAAGATGCGCCCAATCCTGCTCAAGCAATTGAAGGTTGGCGCGCGCATCGTCTCGCACGCCTTCGACATGGCCGACTGGAAGCCCGACAAAAAGATCGACGCCGACGGACGCATAGTGTTCCTGTGGACGGTGACCGAAAGCGCGAAACGCGAATTCGGCGGCGCCGCCGAGTAAGGCTCGGCTGGATCAAGGGCTGGTCCGAGACCGATCGGAAGTAATCTCGCCCGCCGCGATGCCGAACGCCTCGACGGCGCGGTCGATCTGCTCGGGGGTGTGCGCTGCGCTCAGTTGCACGCGGATGCGCGCCTGGTCCTTGGGGACCACGGGATAGCTGAAGCCGATTACGTAGACGCCCAGTTCCAGCAGCCGGTCGGCCATGCGCGCGGCCAGCAGCGCGTCGCCCAGCATCACCGGCACGATGGGGTGCACCCCGTCGCGCACCTCGAATCCGCTCTGCCGCATCGCGGTTCGAAAACGCCGCGTGTTTTCGCCCAGCCGCGCGCGCAGTTGGACGCCTTCGCCGGATTCGACAATATCGAGCGCCGCCAGCGCGCCCGCCGCCAGGCTGGGCGCGAGCGAGTTGGAAAACAGGTACGGCCGCGAGCTGTTGCGCAGCCAATCCACCAGAACCTTCTTCCCGCCCACGAAGCCGCCGCAAGCGCCGCCCAGCGCCTTGCCCAGCGTGCTGGTGACCACGTCCGGCTTCACCCCGAAGTATTCGCCCGTGCCGCGGCCATGCTCGCCGACAAAACCGGTGGCGTGCGAATCGTCCACCACCAGTAGCGCGCCGCGGGCGGCGGCGACGGGCGCAATGCGATCGAGCGGCGCCAGCGTGCCCTCCATGCTGAAAACGCCGTCCGTCACCACGAGCGTGTCCGCTTTATCGCCGGCTTCGACCAGGGCGCGCTCCAAATCCGCGGGATCCGACTCGACGTAGGTGAACCGCCGGCACCGGGCCAGCCGCACGCCGTCGATGATGCTGGCGTGGTTGAGGCGCGCGCTGACGAGCGCGTCCTCGGGACCCAGCAGGCTCTCGAACAGCCCGCCGTTGGCGTCGAAGCAGGAGGTGTAGAGGATGGTGTCCTCGGTCCCCAGAAACGCCGACAGGCGCTCTTCCAACCGCTTGTGGACCGACTGCGTCCCGCAGATGAAGCGCACCGAGGAGAGGCCGTAGCCGGCGCCGTCGAGCGCCGCCCGCGCCGCCGCGACCACCCGCGGGTGGTTCGCCAGGCCCAGGTAGTTGTTGGCGCAGAAGTTGACGACGGGTTCGGCGCGCCCCTCAATCCGGATCTCGGTTCCCTGCCGCGAAACGATGACCCGCTCGCGCTTGAGCAGCCCGGCCTGGGCCCGCTCCGAGAGTTTCCGTTCGAGCTTGTCGTAGAGAGTCATGGCGTTGCTATCCAATCCATTCGAGAATAACCTTGCCGGAGTTGCCCGACAGCATCGCCTCGAACGCCTGCCGGTATTCGGTGTAGTGGAAGCGGTGCGTGATGATGGGGGAGATGTCGAGGCCGGACTCGAGCATGACCGTCATCTTGTACCAGGTCTCGTACATTTCGCGGCCGTAAATGCCCTTGATGGTGAGCATGTTGAAGATCACGGCGTTCCAGTCGATCGACATTTCCGCCGGGGGAATCCCGAGCATGGCGATCTTGCTGCCGTGGCACATGTTGGCGATCATGTCGCGGAAGGCGGCGGGGCTGCCCGACATCTCCAGGCCGACGTCGAAGCCCTCGAACATGCCGAGTTCCTTCTGCACCGCGGCCAGCGGCGTCGTGCGCGCATCCACGGCCCGGGTGACGCCGAACTTGCGCGCCAGTTCCAGCCGGTACGGATTCACGTCGGTGATGACCACGTAGCGCGCGCCCGCATGCTTGACCACCGCCGCGGCCATGATCCCGATGGGCCCGGCCCCGGTGATGAGCACGTCTTCGCCCAGAACCGGGAACGAGAGCGCCGTATGAACGGCGTTGCCGAAGGGGTCGAAAATGCACGCGATGTCGCGCGGGATCGAGGCGGCGTGGTGCCACACGTTGGACATCGGCACCGAGATGTATTCGGCGAAACAGCCCGGCCGGTTGACGCCCACGCCCAGCGTGCGGGCGCACAAGTGCCGCCGTCCGGCCAGACAGTTGCGGCAGCGGCCGCAGACCACGTGGCCCTCGGCGCTGACGATCTCGCCGGGGTAGAAATCGGAGACGTTCGATCCCACCTCGGCGATCTCGCCGACGAATTCGTGGCCCACCACCATGGGCACGGGGATGGTCTTGGCGGCCCACTCGTCCCATTTGTAGATGTGCAGGTCGGTGCCGCAAATGGCGGCGCGCTGCACCTTGATGAGCACGTCGTTGATGCCGATCCGCGGCTCAGGCACGTCTTCCAGCCACAACCCGGGCGCGGCCTGGGCTTTCACGAGGGCCTTCATTGTCAAAACTCCTCTAAGCGCAAAATCGCCGATTTCGCGCCCCCGCACCGGGAACGGTACGCGACGTTACATCGGCGAGCTATGAACCCACGTCGGACGGCGGACGACCCAGCACCGAAACAAAGACCTCCCGCGCCGTGGCCAAGGCGGTTCCGGCCTCCTCGGCGGTCGCCGCCTCGGGATCGCCCGGATAGCGAAACTTCCACGCGTATTCGGTGAGCGGCGCCGCCCGGCGAAGCAGCGATTCCAGGCTCTGGTCGATCTGGCAGCACGCTTCTCCCAACTCGACCAGGTTGTGCGTCTTGCGAAACGGAATACGATGCCATGACAGAAACGCCTTCAGCGATTTCTCCGCGGCCTGTTGGGAGTGAAAGACGATGTCCTCGGAGAACGGCGGATCCGCCTGCAACTCGTATTCGGCGGCAGCCACATCCTTGCCTGCCTTCGAAAGCCGGGCGTGCACCTCGGCGACGAGGGCGGGATCATGCGGCATGGAGCAGTCTTCCCTCACGAACAACGGTGGCCGGCAGGGACGCCGCGAGGTGCGTCCGGCTGTCGAACTGGCTGGCGGTCCAAACCAACACGTCGGACGCAACCCCGGTGCCCCAGAGCGCCACATAGGCGGCGCGACTGCGACGGAGTTCCGGCGGCGCGTCGTCAGGCACGACGACCATGATGTCGTAGTCGCTGTCCGGACCGGTGTCTCCCCTGGCGACGGAGCCGAAGAGGTAGATGCGCTCCGGGCGGTAGGCTTCCACCAAACGGCGCACCACCTCGGCCAAGGCCGCATCGCCGGCCGTCGGAGTCTTGAAAGCAGTGGCGTGCTCGGTAGCCATGGTCCGTCACCACCAGTTTGCCACAACCAGCCGGATGCGGGACGCGTCCGACACCGTCATTCGCAGGACTTACGGAGGCGCGAGTTCTTGACTCCGTAGAAGGACCGCAGCGACGCGGCGGTCCTTCCGGAGGGGTCGCGCGCATCCTCACCGATTCCTCACCGTTCCCATATCGTTCGCGAATAGTGGGAAGATACACTCACTGAAGGCGCTATGGAGGAGCTTTGAAACCGGCGCGAAAACAACTGCTGGTGGTGTTTCTCGCCGTGACGGTGGTGCCGGCGACCCTGGCCGGATGGCTGGCCTGGCGCTTGCTGGCGCAAGACCGCATAATGGCCGGCGAGCGCCTGCGCGAGATCCGCGAGAACCGCGCCGACGAAGCGGTGCAGAGCCTGTCGCGAGCGCTGGCGGCGCTGGCGCAGGAGGCTCGCGGCCTGCCGCCGGACGCCGTCAAAGCCTTCGATTCGCCGCTGGCCTATGCGTACAAGCCACGGCCGCTGCCGGAAGCGCCGGCCCTCGTTTTTTCCGTTGGAGAGCAGGCGGAATTCCGCGCGGGGCAGTCCGAATATGCGGTTGCGTTCTATCGCAAACTGGCGGCATCTCCGCAGCCGGCGGTGCGGGCGGGCGCGTGGCTGCGATTGGCGCGGACGCTGCGAAAGCTCGGCCGGCGCGAGGAAGCGATCCAGGCATACCGGCAGCTTCGCGCAATCCAGGACGCCGCGGCCGGCGGCGCTCCGGCGCCTCTGGCGGGCCAGTGGGCCATCTGCGGGATGCACGAAGAAACCGGCCGCGCCGCGGAGTTGAAGAAGGAAGGAGAAACGCTGCGCGCCTGGCTCGATTCCGGCCGGTTCTCCCTCGGCCGCGACATTTACGAGGCGTATGCCGAGGATGCGGCGCGCTGGAGCGGCCGGCCACGACCCGTGGTGAGTGAGGCCCTGGCCGACGCCGCGGCATCCCGGCCCTCCGGCGCCGGGGCCGCTCTCTTCCGAGGTCAATTCATCACCTGGCTGGCGGTGGACCATCGCACCGTGCTTCTGACGCCGGACTACGCCGCGCGGCTGCTGCCCACCGGCGTGGTGCGGGTCCGCTTTGCCTCGCAGGCCGGGAAGGACGAAAGCTTGCGCCGGGCCGGCGAGACCGGACTGCCATGGACGCTGACCATCGCGCTCGCCGATCCGGGGAAAGAACGGGAAGCCTTCGCCATTCGCCGCCAGTTGCTGTTCTGGCTCTTTGGCCTGGTGACGGCGCTGGGGATCGGCGGCGCTTACCTGGGGTGGCGTCTGATTCGCCGGGAACTGGCTCTGGTGCAGATGCAGGCCGACATCGTCGCGGCGGTCTCGCACGAATTTCGCACGCCGCTGACCTCGATGCGCCAGGTCTCGGCGGCTCTCAGCGAAGGGCGCGTCCAGGACGAGGAGCGCAAGCAGGCCTACTACAACGCCCTAGCGCGCGCGACGGAGCGGCTGCACCGGCTGGTGGAAGCCTTGCTCGACTTCGGCAGAATCGAGTCCGGCGCGATGGAGTACCGCATGCAAGCGCTCGATTTGGCGGCGGTTGTTTTCGGCGTCGCCGGCGAGTTCGGGCGCGAAGCGGGCGAAAAAGGCTTTGCCGTGCACGCGGACATCCCCTCGCATCCAGTCCCGGTCAAGGGAGATGCCGAGGCCCTCGGGCGCGCCCTGTGGAACCTGCTCGACAACGCCGTGAAGTACTCGGGCGACAGCCGCGAGGTCTGGATCAACCTCTCCCGCAACGGGACCCAAGCCTTTGTGAGCGTGGCGGACCGCGGGCTCGGCATCCCGAGCGACGAACAACGGGAAGTGTTTCGCAAGTTCTTCCGCGGCGCGGCGTCCCGCCAGGGCCGCATCCACGGCACGGGAATCGGCCTGGCCATGGTGGATCACATCGTTCGCGCTCACCGGGGGCGCGTGAGCGTGGAAAGCAAACCCGGCGCGGGAAGCAAGTTCACGATTCAGCTTCCGGTGGAGGAGTAGAAGGAGATGGCGCGAATTTTGGTGGTGGAAGACGAACCGGACATTGCCATGCTGCTGGCCGACGACCTGCGCCTGGAAGGCCACCAGGTCGAAGTCGTCGCCGACGGCCAGGCGGCCGCCGAGCGCGGGCGCGAAAGCGGCTGGAACCTGATCGTGCTCGACGTGATGCTGCCCGGTAAGGACGGTTTCGACGTCTGCCGCGAGCTGCGCAAGGCGGGCGTGCGCACGCCCATCATTTTGTTGACCGCGAAATCCCACGAGGCCGAGAAGATCATGGGACTCGACCTGGGCGCCGACGACTATGTGACCAAGCCGTTCAACCCGCGCGAGCTGCGGGCGCGCATCCGCGCGGTTTTGCGGCGGACCGAAGGAGACGCCGCCGAGATCGTGCGCTTCGGCGATGTCGAAGTGGCGCCGGCGCGGGCCGAGGTGCGCGTGGCGGGGAAGCTGGTCGAGATGACGCCGATGGAGTTCCGGCTGCTGCTGGCGTTTGCGAAGAATCCCGGCCACGTGCTCAGCCGCGACCGCCTGATCGACCTGGCCTGGGGCCGCGACACTTACATCACCGATCGCGCCGTTGACGCTCACATCGTAAACCTGCGGCGCAAGATCGATCCCCGGCACATCGTGAGCGTCCGGGGAATGGGATACAGGTTCGATGAGTAACGCCTCACCGTATTCTCACCAGGCGCTCGATGCGTTCTCGCAGTGGCCGCGTAACGTGGGGACCAGGAGGCTCGTATGAAACTGCGAAATCTGATCCTGGTTCTGGCGGCGGCGGGAGTGCTGGCTGCCCAGACTGGCGACGCCGATGTGATGTTGCAGCGGGCGATTCGCAAAGAGAGCGTCGAGGGCGATCTGAAAGGCGCCATCGACGCGTATAAGAGGCTGGCCCAGGGCCGCGACCGCGCCGTGACGGCCAAGGCGCTGCTGCGCCTGGGCGAGTGCTACGAAAAGCAGGGCGACGCCGAAGCGCAGCGTACCTACGAACGCCTGGTCCGGGAATTCAGCGACCAGACGGAACAGGCGCGCGAGGCACGGGCGCGGCTGTCGGCGGGCGGGAGCAAGAGTGTTGTGGCGCAGTTGATCGCCAAAAGGGTTGACTTCAATCGTAGCGGCCGCGTTACGCCGGACGGCAGGCTGTTCATATTCGTCGACTCGCCGCCGACTTGTTACATCGCAGTGCGCGATCTGCAAACTGGCGTGGTTCGGCGTCTGACGAACCAGGAATGGCGGGGACCGCGGGGATCCACCCCCGTCCCCTCCCGCGATGGCAAGCAGATCGCGTATGCCTGGTGGGTGAACGGCTCCCAGATGGAGTTTCGGGTAATCAACCTGGACGGCAGCGGTATGCGCACCGTGCCGGGCAAGGTGAAGGACGGCGCCGTCTTCGAACTTTGGGACTGGTCCCCGGACGGAAAGAGGTTACTGGCGCGCGGACGGGGGATTGAACAACTTGGCCCCGTCACAGTAGACGTGGCAACCGGTGAGGTGCGTCCGCTGCAAAGCTTCACCGGCTATCTGGATTTTGCCGGTGGGGCTTTCTCCCCGGATGGGCGCTGGGTCGTCTACTCCAGACAAGTCCGGCAGGGTGATCCCGATTGGGATATCTTCGCCCTCGATACGAAGACCGGCCAAGAGACCGCCATCGTGACGGGGGCGGGCGCGGACCAGATGCCGATGTGGGCGCCCGACAGCGACAAGATCGTCTTCCGGAGTGATCGCAATGGAAAGAACGCCATCTGGATGGTGCGGTTTCGGGACGGGCAGGCCGCCGGCCCCCCGGTTCTGATCCGGCCCGACGCTGGCGATTACGACCCCAAGGGGATCAGCCGCGACGGGTCGCTCTTCTACCGCCTGTCGCACGTATCTAAAGATGTGTACCAAGCGACAGTCGATCCACAGACGCTGCGAGTGCAGGGTGCACCGGCACGGCTGGTGGATACCTACTTTGGGCGCAACTCTATGCCGACATGGTCTCCGTCCGGCGACTCATTTGCCTACTACTCAGAGCGCGATCAAAGCTCCCGGCTGGTGGTCCATCGCCCGGACGGCCAAGAGACCGTAGTGGCCGAACCGGCCCGCTGGACTGAGTATCTGCCCCATTGGTGCGGCGGCGGCGACCGCCTTCTGTCGTGGGGGACACCGTCGACTCGCCAGATCCGGCTCTTCGACGCCCGAACCGGCGCGGCATCGCCTCCCGACCTCCGGATCAATGGCGTCAGGGCGCCCTCGTGGGATTTGGGGGTTTCGCCGGACTGCCAGTCGGTCTACGTTTCCTCCTACTCGGGGGCCACAAAGCAGCGGCGAATCTACCGTTACGACGTCTCGACGGGCAAGGAGACCGACCTGTTGACCGACGCCGGAGAAGGTTGGTCAGCCGAACCAACTGTCTCCCCCGACGGCCGCTGGCTGGCGCTCCACGGGAAACTCGAGGGCGGCAAGGAGGTTAGCATCCTAGTTCTTTCCACCGCCGGCGGCCCGCTGCGGATGCTGGTTCCAGCGGAGCGTCGGTACCACTTTTGGACCCCCGACAGCAAGCGCCTGATGTACGTCCAGAGCGTAGAACGGCCCGATGGGCAAGCAACTGAGAACGAACTATACTGGGTGCCGGTGGAAGGTGGCGTGCCGCGGTCGATGGGCATCCGGATGCCCGGCGCGCTGTTCCCCAGCCTCCATCCGGACGGCAAGAGGCTCCTCTTTTCGGCATCCGAGAGCACCAATGAGCTCTGGGTGCTCCGCAACCTGCCGCTGAAGTGAGCCCGCAAGCCGAACCGACAGGGCCGCCGCGTGCTCGCGCGCGACGGCGGCCCGCCGCCGGTTCCGGGCCGCCCTACCGGAACGGGTTGCGGACCGTGATCGGGCCCAGCCGCTGACCGTCGGACAAATCTTCCGTCCAGAGCACCGCGCAGCCAAGTTCGATCGCGCTGGTGAGGATCAGTGCATCCGCCATGAGCGTCAACGAATAGATTGGCGTCAACAGATTCAACGCTCATGCAACTCGTCCCGGGTCCAGCGAATCGTGCCACCCGTCCCCCGGTCCGGCGCGTTCCGGATGCGCCCGAGAAAGCGGCGTTTGGCCGCGGCGGTCTGTTGATCCCGTTCCATCAGATCCCGGATGGCTTGCGCCGCCAGGCTGGTCATGGACTGGTTGCGCGTGGCCGCATAGATCCTGAACTTGCGCAACAGCGCGTCCGGAAGACTCAATGTGACGTTTGTCGCGGATTTCACATACTCCAGTGTGCCACGTAATTGTGACCCCGCCGGCCGGGCCATCGCTCTGCGCGCTGGACAAGTCAGGAGACATATCCCACTTCGCGCCGCGCCGTGGGACATGACTCCTGTCTTGTCCTGCCCGCCGCTGGGGTGGGGGGCCGGGATCAGTAGACCTGGAAGCAGAAGACCTGGTTGGAGGCGGGCGGCGTGAGCGAATACTCGCCGTTCTCCAGCCCGATCGCGGCTTCGATGCGGTAGAGGTTCTGGTCCACGCGGGTGACGGAAATCCGAAGCGGGCGCGCGTCCTTCTTCTTCTTCGCCGGAAACACCGCCTCGCGCCGGCCGTTGCGGACTTCGAGCTTGTACAGCTCGAGGCGATCGGCCTGCAGCTTATCGGTCTCTAGCAGAAAAATCGGTTCGGCCAGCGGCGTGCGCGCCGGCGAACTGACGCCGGAGACGACATACACGGTGTCGTCCTTGCGCTTCTCCTCGCGCGCCTCGGTGGCCTCGGTTTCCACCAGGCGGCTGCCGTGCAACAGGTAGGGCAGGTCGGGCTTGGGCGGGCGCGGGCCCTGGTACTTGTCGGCCGCGGCAAGCGATATTGCGATGAGCGAAAGAACCAGCGTGCGAAGCATCCTGACTCCTATTCTACGACCGCCCGGCCGGCAATCGTTCGAAGCGCGCGATCCAGCTCGGCCGCGGACACCGGCTTGCCGATCACTAAACCGGTTTCCTGACCCACTTCCCGTGCCAGGTCCGCGTCGCAGCCCTCGGTGAGTAACACACAGGTTCGCACGCGACCGCGGACACGTTCGAACAACTCGGCCCAGGTCATGCCCGGCAGCCGCACGTCGCACAGCAGCGCGTCGAAGCGAAAGACATCGATCAGCGCAACCGCTTCCTCGCCGCTGTGCACGAGCACGGCCCGGTGCCCGCGCTCGGCCATCAGCGCCAGCAAGCGCCGCGCAACCGCCTGGTCCGGCTCCGCCGCAATTAACGTGAGCGGCGAGGCGGTCCCGCCGTTTTCCCCCGCCACGGCCTCCTCGGCGTCCGGCGACGCCAGCGGCAGCGTGACTTCGATCCGGCTCAGCGGCGGCGCGCCGATAAAGCGGATGTCGCCTTCCAAACCGCGCAGAACGCCGCGGCAGACCGCCAGTCCCAGCGCCCCCGTATCCACCGCGCCGGCTTCGTCGAACAGATCCCGCGCCGCGCCGTCGGGCGCTTGCGCGTAGGCGATCTCGACCAGCACCTTGCCGCCCATGATCGTAGCGCCCACCGACACGGTCCGATCCGGCTGCCCGGCCACCGACTGCTCGGCGTGCACCAGCAGACTGAGGAACACCTGCTCCAGTTGTCCCTCGATCGCCAGCACGTGGGCCGGCTTGTCGGGAAGCAGATTTCGCAGGCGGATGCCCCGCGCGGCCCATTCCCGCTCTCGAAACTCGATCAGGTTGCCGAGCAATTCGATCAGATCCAGAGGCCGCGGCGCACCTTCGGCGCGAGAGAAAGAAACCAGCCGGTCGACGATTTCGGCCGCCCGGCGCGCCTCCCGGGCGATGGCCCCGGCCTGGTCTCCGCCTGCCGCCGCCGGACGGCGCAGCAGCCGCGCGGCCAGGTCCGAGATCGCTTCCAAGGGTGCGCGCAGTTCGTTGGCGACGCCCGAGATCAGTTGTCCGGACGCCGCCAGCTTCTCGCTGCGGAACACCTGTTCTCTCAGCGATTGCTGTTCGAGCAGCCCGAGCGCCGCCGCAACCTGGTTCGCCAGGTGCTGCGCCGCGGCGCGCTCGTCGGCCGAGAACTCGAGCGTGCGGCTGGCGTGGGTCACTTCGATCACGCCCGCCTCTTCGCCCTTGCGAACCATAGGAACGAACATCACCGACCGCGCCGAACCGTTCGCGCCCGGCGCGGGG
>JAUYBU010000063.1 GCA_030693045.1 Bryobacterales bacterium
GCAGATGGCAGAGGCCATCGTCCAACTCAGAGCCATCTACCTCTCTGGAGACTTCGATGCCTATTGGCAGTTCCACATCGAACAGGATCAACGACGCCTTTATCCCGTCGAATGGAGCGTCGTTCCAAAGTAGCCACACCCGAACCATTACGATTCGCAACTTCAAGGCACTTCAGAACATTCACATCACGGAAGTCCCCAATTTTGTAGTCCTTGTTGGCGCCAACGGATCAGGCAAGTCCACCTTGTTCGACGTGTTCGGCTTGCCGAGGCGCGGGCCGATCTACATGGGGGGCGCGTCTCTGTCTCTAAAGTGGTCGAGGGTTTAATCGAGTCCGCACGGAAGGGCCTGGAGTTGGAATCGGAATGAAGTACCGCGACGCAGTGAAAATGATCGAAGCGGACGGCTGGCGCTTGAGAAATCAGGAGGGCAGCCACAAACAGTTCAAGCACCCCGTCAAGCCCGGCAAAGTGACCATAGCTGGACATCCGTCCCTTGACGTGCCGATTGGAACATTAAGGGCTATCCTGAAACAAGCGGGGTTGGAGAAATGAGACAGTACGCAGTTGTGATTGAGCGTGGCGCTACCTCTTGGGGAGCCTACGTTCCAGACTTGCCGGGTTGCGCTGCCGTGGCGGAAACGGAAGCTGAAGTGCGCGAGTTGATTCGTGAGGGGATCCGCCTTCACATCAAAGCCATGATTGAAGACGGTGATCCTGTCCCAGAACCGGCTAGCAGGGTAGAGTACGTGGCGCTTCCGTTAGCCTCATAGCTCAATGCGACGGAAAGCGCGGTCGGGGCTGGTCAAGGCTGGCGACTTGCTGCGCTCCCTGGCGCTTGCGCCGCCCAGTCCCGCCCAGCAGAAACTCATCGACGCCGCTGCCGCCATCCGGCTGAACCCCGATGCTGCTGAGGCTGCGTACATGGCGCGGCAGCTAGCCTGAATTTTCGCGGCACGTAGTCAGCTAATGTTTTGGGTGCCATCTACCGGAACCTTAAGGCCATGCGGCGTCCGTCCCACCAGGGAATCGGCGTGGCGCCTTGACCGAAGCCGGCCGCGAGCAACAAGGGATTATGGGCGCGCTTGGGTATTGTTTCGCCGGCGCCGCCCTCGAACAGCACATTGTCGGGCAAAACGATGGCGGCGCGGCCGTTGCTCTTGAGGAGGCTGCGGACGTGCTGGAGGAAGTTGAGCTGTTCGTTGCTGGTGGTCTCGGCATGGGACGTGGGGCAGGACGGTCGCAGCAGCCCGGAAGACGCCGACTTGCCACGCGTCTACAATGCCTTCCACATGGTCGTGAATGACCGTGCTTCTCCTTGGAGGAGTGCGTCGATGCCCGGGTCGGGGTTGTCGAAGGGGATGAGTCTTGCTCGTGGTACGTCGAGGATTCCCATAGGATTCAACTTTCAGCAATCGACCGGGCTGGTATACTCGAAGTGCGGAGGCCGAAGATGGACACAACCAATGATCCTCGCTACAACTTCGACGCCGACCCATCTCTGGACGAGATAATCGCCCAACAGGGAAAGGGTCCGATCACCGACCTGTCCGTCCTGCACGGCGACTTCTGGCCGGAAGAGGAGTCCATCGAGGATTTTCTTGCGGCACTCCATGAGTGGCGTGGCCACAAGAGGGTAGATCCCGCCGCATGACCCGTGTGGTCGTCGATACCGACGTCGTCTCGTTCATTTTCAAGAACCATCCCATCGGCGCCCTCTACGAAGCGGACCTTGCCGGTTGTACTCTCCTGATTTCGTTCATGACTCTGGCGGAACTGGATCGGTGGGCCATCCAATCCAAGTGGGGACCAGCGCGGCGCGAGTGGTTGCGGCTGTATCTGGAACGATTCGTACTGCTACCGTATAGCCGCGGGCTCTGCACCATGTGGGCGGAAGTGACCGTGGCCACGCAGGCTCGCGGCTGCCGGATAGAGTGCGCAGACGCCTGGATCGCCGCCACGGCTCTGCGGCACGACGTCCCACTCGTGACGCACAACCGTGGTGACTACTTGGGCGTACCGGGATTGAAACTCATTTCCCACGGGTAATACCGTCAGCCATCAACCCATCAACCTGTTTTTCGTCGCTATCGCTACGCCAACCGTGCAATCCTTCTACCCGCGGCGCGGCTCGCGAAAAGGGTACCAACGCCGCCGGTCACCGCCAGGACCGGAGACGCGACTTCTTCAAAACTTCCCAAATACGCGCGTAGATAGGGAGTTTTTGAAGAACTGACGTCTCCGTCACGTCTCCGTGTCTCCGCTGGTCAGACCGCATCTCCCTCCTCCAGTGGGGCACGAAACCCGACGCCAACCCAGCCGCGTTCGGAATACGCGCGGCCAAATTTCCGCATAACCAGCTCACAGCCAAGGGCTTGCAGGCGGTCGGCGAACTTCTTGCGGTTCAGGACGTGGCGTTCGCCATTCTCTTCGGCCCACTTTTCGTATGACTGCCACAGCGCCGCCGCCTTCACGGAAAGCCGTGGACCGAGATGGCCGCGGATGGACACGGATGAACTCGGCCCCATGTTCATCCGCGTTCATCCGTGGCTATTGTAGACTTAAAGTAATGACACGCCGCGAAGTGTTCGCCCTGCTGGGAGGGGCGGCTGGGATTCGCGCCGCACAGGCTCCGGCCGCGCCGGTGGCCGTCGCGCGATACCAGTCCTACGATGACAACCTGGTTACCGTCCTCTCGAAGATGTTCGACCAGATCGGCGGTCTCGATCGCCTGGTGAAAGGCAAGACCGTCACCGTCAAGCTCAACCTCACCGGCAGCCCCGCGCTGCGCGTCGAGGGCCGCCCGCTTGGCGTCACCCACTACACCCACCCGCGCACGGCCGGGGCGATGGCGCACCTGCTGGGGCGCGCCGGCGCGCGGCGTATCCGTTTTGTCGAGAGCTGCTGGGCCACCTCCGGACCGCTGGAGGAGTACCTGCTCGATTCCGGCTGGAACGTCCGGACGCTGACCGCCGCCGCGTCCGGGGTCGAGTTCGAAAACACCAACGCGCTGGGCAAAGGCGCCCGCTACGCGCGGCTCAAGGTTCCCGGCGGCGGCCTGATTTTCCCGGCTTACGATGTGAACCATTCCTACCAGGACACCGACGTCCTGGTCTCGCTGGCGAAGCTCAAGAACCATGAAACCTGCGGTGTGACGCTGGCGATGAAGAACATGTTCGGCATCACCCCGGCGTCCATCTACGGCGACGACGCCGGCCGCGGCGAGCCGAACGAAAGACCCGGCAAGGGCCGTGGCGAGACTTGCCATTTTGGCAAACGGCAACCCGCCGCAAGCGCGCCGCCGGAACTCGATCCCACATCCAGCCGCGACCCGGGCCATCGCATGCCTCGCATCACGGCGGAGCTCAATGCCGCCCGCCCTATCGGCATCGCCTTCATCGACGGCATCGAAACCCTCGCCGGCGGCGAGGGGCCTTGGAACAAGGGCGTGCGGCCGGTGAAGCCGGGGCTGCTGATCCTGGGCACGAACGCCGTCTCCACCGACGCCGTCGCGACCGCCCTGATGGGCTACGATCCGCGCTCGCCGCGAGGCGTTCCGCCATTCGCCCATTGCGACAATACGCTGCTTCTGGCCGAGCGGCTCGGCCTCGGCTCGGCGGATCTCAACAAGATAGAAGTGCGCGGCGCGCCGGTCGCCGAATCGGTGTATCGTTTTGGGTAACGGCTGCATCTAAGAGACTGGAATGCCCGAATGGATCAAGATCGTCCTGGCGGTGGTCGCCTACTTCGCGATCATGAAGTGGGTGCTGCCGCGGCTGGGTGTCCCCACCTGAATGAGCGACTACTGCGACGCCGCGGCGCGGCGTGACAAAACCACGAAGTAAAGCCCCCATCGGCTCAATCGGTTACAATGGGATTCGCAGTGACAAGTTTGTCTTTCGGTGAGTCGAGCGATGCCCAGTCTGCCGTTTCAGCTCATACCGGCTTTCTCGAAGCTAACCTTTACCACGATCGTTGACATCCTCATTGTCACTGTCCTGATCTACCAGCTTCTGATGATTGTGAGCGGCCGGCGCGCCGCCAGTATTCTGGCCGGCGTCGGAGTCCTGGTGCTGGTCTACCTGGGCTCGGCCTGGCTGGGTCTGGAACTGCTTCGCTCCATCCTGGCCACGCTGGCGCCTTACACGGTGTTCGCGTTGATCGTCGTGTTTCAATCCGAAATCCGGCGGACGCTGGCGCGGATCGGCCGCCGGCGGTGGGCGGGTTTCGGCAGCCGGGTCAAGATCCGGGAATTTGCCGACGACATTCTGCTGGCCATGGCGCAACTCTCTCAGACCAAGACCGGCGCGCTGATCGTGGTCGAGCGGGACATTGGTTTGCGGACTTTCGTCGAGAGCGGCGTCACGCTGGACGCCATGCTCTCGCGCGACTTGCTGCTGGCGATTTTCCAGAAGGACGGCGCATTGCACGACGGCGCCGTCATCGTGCAGGGCGACCGCGTCGCCGCCGCCGCCTGTTTCCTTCCGCTGAGCATGAACCCGGCGCTGATGCGTAAACACGGCACCCGCCACCGCGCCGGCATCGGCGTCACCGAAGAGGCGGATTGCCTGGCCCTGATTGTCTCGGAAGAAACCGGCAGCATGTCGGCCGTCTCGTCCGGCGAACTGGATCAGGACCTGACCATCGAGCAGGTTCGAAATCGTCTCAACCGCCACTTCGGCGAGCGACGGCGCCCGGGCACGGACCTGGCGGCCTCCCAAGCTGTGCCAGATGCGGGGCGGAGCCCCGGGGGAGACCGCTGAGATGCCCCTGCTCGCCAAGCTGACACGAAACCTGGGATGGAAGTTCCTTTCCTTGGCGCTTGCCATTCTGCTGTGGTTCGCCATCGTCGGAGAACCGGAGCTGGCCACCTCCGTTTCCGCGCCGATCGAGTACAAGAACCTCCCCCCGGATCTCGAGATGAGCTCCGACGTGCTCGACCGCGTTCATCTGGAAGTCCGCGGCCCGTCCGGTAAACTTCGCACTTCCGATCTTGGCAACATGTCGGTGGTGCTGGATCTGGAGTCGGTCCACCGGCCCGGCGAAAGGACCTTCACCATCCAGCAGTGGAACGTCAACCTCCCCTCGGGAGTTATCCTGTCGAGAGCCGTGCCGGCGCAGGTTCGCATGCGGTTTGAAAACCGCGTCTCGCGGGAAGTCCCGATTCGAGTGCGATACTCCGCTCAGGTCCCAGCCGGCTACCGCATCGCGAGCCAGCAGGTGGAACCTTCCACCGTTCGAGTCATCGGCCCGGAAAGCCGGGTCAACCGCATTGAAGCCGTGCAGACCGACCCGATCGACCTCAGCAATGTCGTCGGCGAGTCCAGGTTCGAAGTTCACACCTACGTGGCCGACCCACAAGTCCGGCTGGCCTCTTCGCCGGTGGTGGGAGTGAAGGTGGTCCTGGAGAAGATCCCGTAGAGGCGCCCACTTACAATCCAGATGGCCAAACAACTTTTCGGCACGGACGGCATCCGCGGCGTTGCGGGCGAGTTTCCCCTGGACGCGACAACGGCGCACGCCGTGGGCGCGGCGCTGGGCGAATGGGCGGGCAAGGCCCAACCCGGAGCCGAAGTCGTCATCGGCATGGACACGCGCGAGTCGGGACCCTGGCTCGCCGCCCAGGTGGAAGGCGGGCTGGCGCGGTTGGGCATCTCCAGCCGCTTCGCTGGCCTGATCACCACGCCCGGCGTGGCCTGGCTCACCAGGACCGGTCCGTTCGTGGCCGGGGTC
>JAUYBU010000101.1 GCA_030693045.1 Bryobacterales bacterium
ACCGCAGGAGCTTCATGGTTCAAGCCGGCGGCGCGCTGCTGGCGTCGGCCTCACACGCCGCGCCGCGCGAGGTGCGCGCCGATGTCGCCGTCATCGGCGGCTCGACCGGCGGCTGTGCGGCGGCGCTGGCCGCGCTGAGAGACGGCATGCGCGTGGTGATGACCGAGGAGACGGATTGGATAGGAGGCCAACTCACCTCGCAGGGCGTCCCGCCGGATGAGCATCCCTGGATCGAATCTTTCGGCGCCACCCGGCTCTATCGCGGCTATCGGAACTCGGTGCGCCAATTTTACCGCCGGCACTATCCGCTCACCGAACAGGCGCGGGCGCGCGCCCAACTTAACCCCGGCGACGGCAGCGTCTCGCGCCTGACGCACGAGCCGCGCGTGTCGCTGGCGGTGATCGAGGCGATGCTCGCGCCGTGGGTCGCCGGCGGCAGGCTCACCCTGCTGTTGAAACACCGGCCGGTCGCGGCGGCGGTCAGCGGCGACAAAGTCCGCACGGTCGCCGTCAACAGCCTGGAGAGCGGCGCGACGCGCGCGATCGAGGCTTCCTGTTTCATCGACGCCACCGAGCAGGGCGACCTGCTGCCGCTCACCAAGGCCGAGTATGTCACGGGATTCGAATCGCGCCGGCAAACCGGCGAACCGCACGCTCCCGCCGACCCCCAGCCGGCCAACATCCAGGCCTTCACCATGTGCTTTGCGATCGACTACGTTGCCGGCGAGGATCATACCATCGACCGGCCCGGCGAGTATTCTTTCTGGCGCGACTATGTTCCGAAGATGACGCCGCCCTGGCCGGGGAGGCTGCTGAGCTGGTCGATGAGCCACCCGATCACCCTGGAAGAGCGCAAGGTGACCTTCGATCCCGCCGCCGCCGCGACACCCGGCGCGCTGAACCTGTGGCTGTATCGCCGCATCGCCAACCAGCGCAATTTCACGCCCGGCGCCTACGCGGGCGACATCTCGCTCATCAACTGGCCACAGAACGACTACTGGCTCGGAAACATCCACGAAGTCAGCCAGGATCAGGCGGAGCGCCACCTCCAGCGCGCCAAACAATTGAGCCTCTCGTTGCTTTATTGGATGCAGACCGAAGCGCCGCGGCCCGATGGCGGCCAGGGCTGGCGCGGCCTGCGCCTGCGCCCCGACATCATGGGCACCGAAGACGGCCTGGCGAAGTACCCTTACATCCGCGAGTCGCGGCGCATTCAGGCCGAATTCACGGTCCTGGAGCAGCACGTCGGAACCGACGCCAGAAAACAGCCGGCCGCCGAATCGTTTTCCGACTCGGTCGGCGTCGGCAGCTACCGCATCGACCTTCATCCCAGTTCGGGCGGCGACAATTACATCGACGTCAGCTCGCTGCCGTTTCAGATTCCGATGGGCGCGCTGATTCCCAAACGCGTGGATAACCTGCTGGCCGGCGCGAAGAACCTGGGCGTCACGCACATCACCAACGGCTGCTACCGGCTGCACCCGGTGGAATGGAACATCGGCGAGTCGGCCGGCGCGCTGGCGGCCTATGCGATCGAAAAGCGGACCACGCCGCGCGCGGTGCGCAACACCCCAAAACTGCTGAGCGAGTTTCAGGCGAAGATCCAGGCCCAGGGCATCGAAATCGCCTGGCCGAAAATCACGCCGCGCTGAGGGGACCCAGACTACCCAATCGCGCTTTCCTACCGGCCCATGGTCACGACCCTATGCCGGATTCTTCCCGGCAGGCTCCTTCTCAACGCATCCCTCTTCCCCGGCCTTTCCCTCCCGGACCTGATCGAAAAGCCGGCTCTCGGGGAAATACTTGAGTGGCTTGTCGAAAATGCTGGGGTCGCTCATCCGCAAATTCGCGGGCTTGAGCGCGTCAATCGCATTCGAACCGCAATACAAGCCGGGTTGGTTCCCGGCTCACCCGCCCAGCGCGGTCTGTAGGCGCTCGGAGAAATTCCCGCCGGACTCCGACCACAGAAGCCGTCGCTCGACCGGGAGATTGCCGTCGATCTCGTGCACCAGGTGCAGCAGGCTGCGGATGTTCGAGCGCACCATGACCAGGTGGTCCGGCAGCTCTGGTTGAGGCAGGAACAGATCTTCCAGACCGAAATCGAGGCGCAGGTTCTCGTCCGACTCGCGCTCGAACCGCGGGCCATAACAGGTCAGGCGCACGCGCGCCGGCCGGAGCTTCCACTCCTCGTCGTACTGCCACAAATCCCAGGCGGCTTCCACCTCGATGGCGCAGTCGCCGGCGTGGAAGTCCTTGGCCGCTGCCACGAGATCGGAGACTTCGGGCGTTTCCGGGAACGCGCGCTCGAAGATGGCCGGCTCCGAGATCTCCACGGCATACACAGTCAGCGCCACGCCGGGTTTCAGCCGGGAAAAGGGAAACCGCCGCAGGGCTTTGTCGAGATGCCGCAGCATATTCGGCTCCGTGAAACCGCGCAGCCAGTAAGAGACGTAGAGTTGATCGGGCATCGGACAGCCTCTCAAACGAGTTTACCCCCGAAAAATGCGTCAGCCTGGTATGGCCCCTTTTCTGGGACAGGCCAGTGTGTCCGGGGGACTGGCTACCAGCCCAATGCCACTTACATTGCTTCTTTCTCATCGAGAGCCGAACCCGACCCCTGGCACTTGTGTCGGGGGAATGTGCCGCCTTTGCCCCAGACTTCTCGGGGATAGGATCGCCGGCGGGTCCGGTTCGGCAGTTTGCCTTGCG
>JAUYBU010000149.1 GCA_030693045.1 Bryobacterales bacterium
GGCGAATCTGGGGCGGACGGATTGTAGGGCGGTCTGTGGGCGGCTAGGGCGGCCGCGCGTTTTGCAGGAGCGAGTATTGATCTCGCTCGATTTGGCGGAGCCGGTCTCGCAGTTTGGCGCGCACCGGCTCGGCAACCTCCAGCAGGATGCGGCCGTATTCGGCCAGCGTGAGAAGACAGAACCGCTGGCGATAGTACACCGCCACCACTTCCAGGGTCGGCGACAGCAGTTGCCAGGCGCTCCCCCAAACGCTCCCATTCAGCTCCTGACGCCGGCGCAAGACCAGGTGCGCCTGGACCAGAGTGTAGGCCAGCAGCACGAACAGCACCTGGTTGACCACCAGGGAGAAAGCGCAGGAGTGCATCCGGGTAAGATCCCAGAAGCACTTGTACTGCCGGTGCCGCTCTTCGATGGCCGGACGCAGCTCGTAGGTGGAACGGATCTGGGCTGCCGTCCGATGCGGCGAGGTGCTCACCAGCACCCAGTCCCGCACTTCACCGTGCTCATCCCGCTCGCGATTGACCACCGCCGTCAGCGGCACCGGGCACTGGGTCCAGCTCAGCAGGCCGCGCCCGGTGCCCAGCAGGGTCTGGGGGCGACCCGCCGGCGTGGTTGCCGTCATGCCGCGCGTCTCGGCTTGCAGTTCGGCTTTGCGCTGGGCCAGCGTCTGCTGGCGCTTGGCTTCCCGCTTTTCGACCCGGGGTGGCTTGGGCGTTGGAGGCGGGGCTGGTTCCGGTGGGGCCGGCGGGACATAGGGTTCCCAGTGGAAGTCGCGCAGCCGGGTCAGCCCCAGCGCGTCGGCGTGCAGGTCCATATTGGAGCGCACCGGCAGGATCGTCTCGATCCGGTAGTCCTGCTGCAGCCGTCCCATCTGGGCTCCGTCGATGAAACCGCGATCCAGGATGAGAACCTTGATCACGTCGCGGCCCACCGCGCGGACCACCTCATCCACCAACTCATAAAGGATGGGGCACTCGTGCCGCCGGCCGGGAACCACCCGCGCCGCCACGGTAAAGAAGTAGTCCAGTTGCCGGTTGATGTGGATCAGACTCACCAGCTTGTAGCAGCGGTGCTGCTGGTAGCGCTTGTCCCGCGGATCCACCTTCTCGGAATCCACCGGATGGTTGTGCTCGTCGAACCACAGCAGGTCCGAACCCTCGTAGTGTTCGTTGTCGGGAACGAACAGGTAGGAGCCGTCGCCGATGAACAGGCCTTCCTCGTCCAACAGTCGCAACGAGCGCAAGCAGCGCGGCAGTTCCCGGTTGAACCAGGCGTGCAGCCGGTCGACCTGGGTGTCGCGGGCGAACTTGCGCAGGAAGTCCTGGTCGCAGGGAGTCTGGCGGTCGTAATCGTTTTTGTGGTTGAAGCCGGGACAGGAAAGCGTGACGTCGTGGGTTTCCGGGTGAGTGGTTTTGCGGCCGCCCAGTTCCGGCCCCAGCGCGTCGATGAGGCCGCCCGAGCGCAGCAGGCGCGGGAAGGCGTGATAGCTCTGGGAGCCGTGCAGCTTAAGGGTGAGTTCGCTGGCCAGGTAGAGCCAGACGGGGACTTCCCGCTTTTTCCGCGGGGTGGGGTAATGCTCGGCCAGACGGTTCAACACATCGCGGCGAATGAGGTGGCGGAAGAAGTCGGCCTCGGCGGCCTCGGAGACGTTTTCCAAGAAATCGATCTCGCCGCGCAATAAGGCGTCCAGCACGAAGGGGCGGTCGAACTGGAGGCCG
Organism: Bryobacterales bacterium; assembly: GCA_030693045.1. Classification (GTDB taxonomy): domain Bacteria; phylum Acidobacteriota; class Terriglobia; order Bryobacterales; family Bryobacteraceae; genus JACQZT01. The sequence continues at coordinate 1,719 of JAUYBU010000149.1, forward strand.
ATCAAGTCCATTACGATTTGCGCCTGCGCGCAGCCGGCTTGGGAGGTGGCAGCCGGAGTGTCTTTTCCAACTGGTCGATGGTGGCCAGCATGCGCCGCTGGAGCTTGACCAGCGCGGTGCGGGCTTGGCGGAAGCGGCGATAGTCCTCGGTCAACTGCTGGAAGCGAACTCGCTCGCCGGGCGGGAGGGTTCGCAAGCGCGTCTTGCCGTGCTCGGACCAAGACAGCACGGTGGAGGAGTGGAGCGGTTCCTCCTCGGAGGCGCAGTGGCAGGAAGGCTTGCCGCAGCGGGTCTTCAGTTCATAGACGGAACCCTTGACGAGCTGTCGTAGCGGGAGCATCTCATCGAGCTGCCGCTGAGAGTCGGCCAGCAGGGATTTGAGGGCCAGTCGCAAACGGCTGGCGCGATCCGCGCGAGGGGTCAAAGACAGTTCTCCTTCTGTATGTTATATATCATAAAAACATAAAGCTGTCAAGATGTTTTTTCAAGAAAATGAGGGAGGGACGAAAATTATTTGTCGGAGGGAGGGCGGGCTCCCGCGGGGCTTGGCTCCGGGAGACTCGAGGAGACCTCGAAAGCCCTGTCGTCGGCGCCTTCCGGCAATACCGGGCGGACGCGAGGCCGGACGGG
>JAUYBU010000173.1 GCA_030693045.1 Bryobacterales bacterium
ATTATGTTTTTAACTGGGCGCGCGAGTCTTCCATCTGGCCGCTCACGTTCGGTCTGGCCTGCTGCGCCATCGAGATGATCGCCGGCAGCGCGGCGCGCTTCGACATCGCGCGCTTCGGCGCCGAAGTGTTCCGCCCCAGCCCGCGGCAATCGGACCTGATGATTGTCGCCGGCACGGTGACGCTCAAAATGGCCCCGGCGCTCAAACGCATCTGGGACCAGATGCCCGACCCGAAATGGTGCATCTCGATGGGCGCCTGCTCGAGCGTCGGCGGACCCTTCAACACCTACTCCACCTTGCAGGGCGTGGACAAGATCGTTCCGGTCGACGTCTACATCACCGGCTGTCCGCCGCGGCCGGAGAACCTGTTCTACGGGCTGCTCAAGTTGCAGGATAAGATCGAACGGATGACCACGCTGGTAAAGCGGCCCACCGAGGTGCGCCTGGACGAGTCGATGCTGGAGGAATTCAGGCGCCGCGTCACGATCGGCCAGACGCCGCACCCGGCCGGCGACCTGCCCGTGGCCGGTTAGAATTGTTTTACAAATCCGAATCCGGGATCTGGCGCGCGGCGCCGCTGGACGCCTTCCAGTGGCTGGAACACGGTTTCGGCGGCCGCCACGCCAATCCGCCCGCCCACCCTCTGGCGACGCTCGATCAGATCCATTCCGCGGTTGTGGTGTGCGCCGACGCCCGGACCGGCCGCATCGGACCAGGCGACGCGCTGGTCGCCGGCCAACCCGGCGTCCGCATCGGCGTTCGCACCGCCGACTGCCTCCCGATCCTGCTGGCCGATCCCGAGCGGCGCGCCATCGCCGCGGTCCACGCCGGCTGGCGCGGCACGCTTCTGGGTGTCGCCGTGCGCGCCGCCGAGGCGATGAATCGCCTGTACGGAAGCCGCCCCGGCTCGCTTCACGCCGCCATTGGCCCCGGCATCAACGCCTGCTGCTTCGAGGTGGGGCCGGAAGTCGCGGCCCAGTTTCGGAATCTTTTACCGGAACGAAATGACCTGGACCGCAAAACCCGAGTGGACCTGGCGGAAGCCAACCGGCGTCTGCTGGCGGCGGCCGGCCTCAGTTTGAAACACATCCATGGCGGCGCTCCGTGCACCTGCTGCGGAGTCGAAGAGTTCCACTCCTGGCGGCGCGAGGGGACGTCGGCGGGACGGATGCTTTCGGTGGTTGGAATCCGGGCTTGAAAACACCGGAGGCGCGGGCCACCCAGCCCGCGCCTCACTTTAGGGATGCCGATTCTAGGCCGCGTTCACTAGCAGTTCTTCCAGCGATTCGCTCTCGGAAGACTCCTGGTGACGATCCGCCATCTCCTGGCATTGGATACAGTACGGAGTCCACGGCACCGCCGCCAGCCGCTTGGGGCTAATCTCTTCCTCGCAATGCAGGCAGGTGCCGAAATTGGCTTCGTCAATCCGCCGCAGAGCCGCTCTCACATTCCGTAGCAGGTGGGAATCGCGGTCCAGGTTTCGGATGGCCAATTCGCGCTCGGCCGCGTTCTGGACTTCATCCAGCGCGTCCGCGCTCTTCTCGATTACGATGCCTTCCCGGTTGCGGACCACTCGAGCCAGTTCGGTAAATCTGGCCTCGAGGATCTGCCTGAACTTGTTGAGTTCGGTCTTCGTCATGGCCACTTCTCCCTTCTAGTGTTTCGTTTCGACCCACCTTCTCAAGTTGTCTCGAAGGCGGGCCTGCTATTTTATTCAAACCCGAAATCCGTTAGACGCAAGGATTACCAAAAAGTTCCAGAATCCTGATACGGATCTTAGCGAATCCTGCTCAGATTTCATTGCAAAAGAACTGTCACATCAATAAGTCTCCACCCGGTGGCCGGTAAGCTCACTGGGCACCATGTCATGATAACACAAGCTATTAGCAATTCAAGGGCCAACCGAAAATCGGTCAAAGTTTTTTTTGTCTGCCGTCAACAGTCCGCAACCCGAACCGTGAGAAACCTCTAACCCCAGTCCCGGCCGGAGGTTGCGCCCAGAAAAATCCGCTTCTTGCAGGTATATGACGCAACCGCGAGCCTCCGGTTTCAGAAAATATCGAAGATCGTCTCCAACTAATCTCACCTTATCGGCATGGCGGCCCTGTTCCTTTAGACGAATCATCGATTTTGGAACGAGTCGGGCACACCCGGCCCGGCTCCCAGAAGGGCGCGAAGGGCGTCGATGGCCAGCGCCGCCGCATGACGGGAAGCCGGCGGCAATCCCCCCAGGGCGGACTCGACTGCGTCGGCGTCGAGGGCGGCAAGTTCCTGCCGCTTTTTCCCGCGCGCCAATTCCGTAAGGGCGCTCCCGGCCGCCACCGACGCCGCGCAGCCCCGGGCCAGGAATCGGACCTCGACGGCCACATCCCGCTCGAACCGCGCCGCCAGCCGCAGGATGTCCCCGCAGGCCGGGTTCGACACCTCGACGGAAATCGCCGGCGGAGCCAGACTCCCGGCATTCCGCGGGTTTTGAAAGTGGTCCAAAACACGTTCGCTGAACATATATCTCCCGGTTGCGATATCCTCGTTAAGAATACGACGTGCAAGCCCGCCGGCGACAGATCATGGTAGTGGCCGCGCTGATCCAGCGCGATGGCAAGCTCCTAATTTGCCAGCGCCGCGGCGACGACCGTCACGGCCTGAAATGGGAGTTCCCCGGGGGCAAGGTGGAACCCGGCGAGACCCCGCGCCAGGCCTTGGAACGCGAACTGACCGAGGAACTCCGCATTCACGCCCGCATCGGCCCGGAGATCGTCCGCTATGAGGTGCACTACCCCAAGCGCATCGACATCCTGCTCATTTTCCACATGGTCACCGCTTTCCAGGGTGAGCCCGCCAACGCCATCTTCGAGCAGATCAAGTGGGAGACGCTGTCCTCGCTGCACTCTTACGACTTCCTGGACGGCGATCTGGATTTCATCCGCCGCCTGACTTGCGGCGATCTCCGGCTGCCGTAAAGACCGGGCGCCCTCGGGGCGGGGCGGGGAGCGGTCAGTAAAGCGACGGCTCGCCGGGCGGGCGCGTTTTCCACCGCCGGTGGATCCACAGCCACTGGTCCGGATGCTGGCGGATCACGGTCTCCAGTTGCTTCTGCAGCCGCGCGGTGTCTTCCACCGGATCGCCCGAAATCTCCAGCGGCGGATAGAAGCGCAGGACGTAGCGCCGCTCGGTCTCGATCCAAAGCGCGAACCCGGGGATAACCGTGGCTCCGCTGTGCGCCGCCAGTTTCGCCAGGCCGGTGGTGGCGCAGGCCGGCGTGCCGAAGAAATCGACGAATGCGCCGTTGTCGGGCGTGGCGTTCTGATCGATGAGAATCCCCACCGCCTGGTTCTGCGCCAGCGCCTTAAGAATTCCGCGGGCGAAGTCCTTCTTCTCGATCGCGCGGTTGCCCGCCAGCGTGCGGTAGCGCTCCACCAGCGCGTCGATGCGCGGGTTGTCGAGCGGGCGCACCACGATGTGCATCGGCTCGGTGAGAATGCCGTGCGCGAACGCGCTCAACTCCCAGTTGCCCAGGTGCGCGGTGGCGAACAGAACTCCCTTGCCCCGCCGCTTGGCCTCTTGGAAATGTTCGAAGCCTTCGTAGCGGATCCACTCGCCGAGGTTCTCGCGCCGCAGACGGGGAAAGCGCACGAAGCTTACCAGCACGCGCGCGATGGAACGAAAGACGCCATCCGCGATACGTTCGCGCGCCGCGCCATCGAGTTCCGGCATGGCGAACTCGAGATTCCGCAGCGCCGTGCGGCGCAGGCGCGGAAGCGCCAGGTCCAGCAGGCGCGTGGAAATCCGCGCTATCAATTCGGCAAGCGGACGCGGGCTCCAGGCGAGCTTCGCCACGCTGGCGCGCGCCAAGGCATATTCCAGCCAGTTCCGAAGCTCAGATCGACGCCGGGCCAAGTCCTGATCGTACTACCTATTCGATCCAGCCGCCGCCCAGCACCACGTCTCCGGCATACATCACCGCCGCCTGTCCCGGCGTCACGGCCCGCTGCGGCTGGTCGAACTCGATCTCAACTCCGTCGGCATCCGGCGCCGGATAGACCGTCGCCGCCGCGGCGGTGTGCTTGTTGCGGATCTTGACCTGGGCGCGCAGAGGCCCCGCGGGCGGCGCGATCGAGATCCAGTTCACCTGGCGCGCCGACAGGCGCCGGCGCAGCAGATCCGGGTCGCGCCCGACCACCACGCGCTGCGTCGCCGCGTCGGTCGCGATCACATACAGCGGCTCGCCGGTGGCGATGCCCAGCCCCTTGCGCTGGCCGACCGTGAAGTTGTGGATGCCCTCATGACGGCCGAGAACGCGGCCATCGGCGGTGACGATTTCGCCGCGCGCGCCCGGCGGTTCGATGCCCTGCTCTCGAAAGTAGGCGCTCATGAAGGCCGCGTAATCGCCGTTGGGAACGAAACAGATTTCCTGACTGTCGCTCTTTTCGGCCACCTCGAGTCCGAGTTCCCGCGCCAGTTCGCGGACCCGCGGCTTGGTGTATTCGCCCAGCGGAAACATCGTCCGCGCCAGTTGCGCCTGCGTAAGTCCGAACAGAAAGTAAGTTTGATCCTTGGCCGAATCGACGCCGCGCAGCAACTGGTGGCGGCCCGCATTGGCGTGCCATCCAATACGCGCGTAGTGGCCGGTGGCGATGCGCGTGGCCCCCACGCCCGCGGCGAAATCCAGAAATCGGTCGAACTTGAGGAAGTTGTTGCACAGCGTGCACGGGATTGGCGTGCGCCCGGCCAGGTACTCGTCGATGAACGGCCGGACCACCTGCTGTTCGAAGTCCCGCTCGAAGTTCACGACGTAGTAGGGGATCGCCAGCCGCTCGGCTACGCGCCGCGCGTCGTAGACGTCGTCGAGCGAACAGCAGCGGCCGGATGCGGTCGCCGATGCGAGTTCGGGCAGCCGCCGCTGGTTCCAGAGCTGCATGGTGAGACCGACTACGCTCTCGCCGCTGCGCTGCAGCAACGCGGCGACGGTGGACGAATCCACACCGCCGCTCATCGCGACTGCAATCGCCTCAGGCATGATAAGTCGGCGACAGACGCCGCAGGTGAGCCGCCGCCGCGGCCACGGCCTCAATGAGGGCGTCCACCTGCGACTGGTCGTTTCCGCGCCCGAGCGAGAAGCGCAGGCTCGAGCGCGCCTGCTCTTTCGTGAGCCCGATGGCGGTTAAAACGTGCGACGGCTCGACCGCGCCGCTGGAACAGGCCGCGCCGCCCGAGACCGCGAAGCCCCGCAGGTCGAGCGCGATTGCCATGGCCTCGCCGTCGATGCCGTCAAACCGGATGTTGGTCGTGTTGGGTACGCGCGGCGCGCCCGTGCCATTGACCGCCGTGTCCGGCACGCGCTCCAGGATGCCGCGCTCCAGACGATCCCGCAGAGCGGCCAGGCCGGTAGCGGGATTCTCGCGCGCCCAGGCGGCCGCGCGCCCCAGCCCCACCGCGCCGGGTACGTTCTCCGTGCCGGCGCGCAGGCCGCGCTCGTGATGTCCGCCGTACATAAGCGGAGCCAGTTCGACGCCCTTGCGCACGTACAGCGCACCGATGCCTTTCGGTGCGTACATCTTGTGCCCGCTGATGGAATACAGATCGACGCCCAGTGCCTTGACATCCACTCCAATGCGTCCCGCCGCCTGCACACCGTCGGAATGCATGAGAACGCCGGCCTGGCGCGCGATGCGGGCGATTTCGGCCACCGGCTGCAAAGTGCCCAGCTCGTTATTGGCGTGCATGACCGAGACCAGCACCGTCTCGGGCCGGATCGCGCGCAGCACCTGGTCCGGAGCGGCGTAGCTCACCTCGACCCCTTCGCGCTCCAATTGCGCGCACGCATTCAGCACCGCCGGATGCTCGATGGCGGTCGTGACGACGTGCTTGCGCGGCTTGCCTGACGCCCGCACGACGCCCAGCACCGCCAGGTTGTCGGCCTCGGTGCCGCCGCTCACAAAGACGATCTCGCCCGCGTCGGCGTTGAGCAACGCCGCCACTTCGCGCCGCGCCTGTTCTAGCCGTTGCTTCGCGGCCTGACCGTAATGATGGATACTGGAAGCGTTGCCGTAGACCTCCCCCAGGACGCCGGATAAAGCCTCCAGCACTTCCGGCGACACCGGTGTCGTGGCGTTATGGTCGAAGTAGAAGCGATCCACGGGGAACTACCCACATTTTAACTTATGGCTGGTTCGATCATTACTCTGACCACCGATTTCGGCCTTTCGGATCATTTCGTGGGCGTCATGAAGGGCGTCATTCTCGGCATCCACCCCGCGGCGCGCATTGTCGATATCACCCATGACGTGGGCGCGTTCGAAATCACCGAGGGAGCCTTCGTCGTGGCGGAAGCCTCGCGCTGGTTTCCCCGCGGCACGGTCCACGTGGTGGTGGTGGACCCGGGCGTGGGCACGGCGCGCCGGCCGATTCTGGTCGAGGCCGCCGGACAGTTCTTTCTGGCCCCCGATAACGGCGTGCTGTCGATGCTGTTCGCGCGCGCGAAGCACAAGGTCCGCGCGCTCACCAACGACAAGCTGTACAGGAAACCTGTCAGCAGCACCTTCCACGGCCGCGACATCTTCGCGCCCGTCGCCGCTCATCTGGCCAAAGGCCTTGCGCCCGCGCGTTGCGGCAAGATCGTCCGCGACTACCTGCGTCTCGACTTCCACCAACCCGTGCGCACGGGAAGGCGTTTCTGGACCGGCGCGGTGCTCAAAATCGACCGCTTCGGCAACCTGATCACCAACTTCCACATCGACGAATTCCCGGCCATCGCTTCGCGCCCGCTTCAGCTCGCCATCGGGACACGCCGGCTGACGCAATTGGTCGCCACGTTCGCCGAAGGCCCGGCCGGCGAACCGGTGCTGGTGGTGGGCAGCTCAGGCTACCTTGAGGTGGCGGTCAATCAAGGCTCCGCCGCGCGCCTGCTGGGCGTGGGAGTCGGCGCGCCCGCGGAACTGACGGTGTACTGAACCGCGCGCGATCAGAGCATTGCCTCGACGCTCGGGTAGACCGCGGCCAGCGCGGCGTCGAGCTTCGAGGCGTCCTTGCCGCCGGCTTCGGCCATGTCCGGACGGCCGCCGCCCTTGCCGCCCACGGCCGCCGCCACCGCTCCGGCCAGCTTGCCCGCGTGCACCTTGGCCGTCAAATCCTTGGTGACGCCGGCCACGATCGCCACGCCGTTTTCATCGGCCGCGGCCAGCACCACCACGGCGCTCTTCCACCGGTTGCGCAGCGAATCGGCGAGCGCGCGCAGTTGCAGGCGGTCGAAACCGTCCACGCGTGCGGCCAGAACCTGGACGCCGTTTATCAGCCGCGCGGAATCCGCGAGCGACGCGGCTTCGGCCTGCGCCATCTTCTGCTTCATCTCGGCGATCTGCTTTTCGAGCGTGCGCTGGGCGGCCAGCAGCTTCTCGACCGCATCCACCAGCTCCGGCTCTCCCGCGCGCGTCAACTGCCCCAGCCGCCCCAGCGCCGATTGCGCCTGCTGGAAGCGCCGCAGCGCCTCCTCGCCAGTCACCGCCTCGATGCGCCGCACGCCGGCCGCGATCGAGCCTTCGTAAACGATCTTGCAGACGCCGATGTCGCCCGTGCGCGCCACGTGCGTACCGCCGCACAGCTCGCGGCTGAATCCGGGAGTGGAAACCACGCGCACCTTCTCGCCGTACTTCTCGTCGAACAGCGCCATCGCGCCGGTCTCCAGCGCCTGATCGATGTCCATCAGGTTGGTCTCGACCGGGGAGTTCCGCAGAATCTCCTGGTTCGCCAGCCGCTCGACCGCCGCGATCTCCTCGGCGTCCACCGCCGCATAGTGCGTGAAGTCGAATCGCAGCCGCGCCGGATCGACCACGCTGCCCGCCTGTTTGACGTGCTTGCCGAGCACCGCTCGCAGCGCCGCGTGCAGCAGGTGCGTGGCCGTGTGATTGCGCATGGTCGCGCGCCGCGGCTCGCCGCTCACGCGCGCCACCAGCGTCTCGCCCGCCTCCACCGGCGCCAGCAGCTTCACCTTGTGCGCCGTCAGGCCCGGCACCGGCGGGTAGGCCGACTCCACTTCGGCGACCTTCTCGCCGCTGGCGCGATACAGCGCGCCCTGGTCGCCCACCTGGCCGCCCGACTCGGCGTAGAACGGCGTGCGATCCAGTACGATCTCGGTCCCCGCGACCACTCCGATCACCCTCGCCTCGGCCTCCAGCGTCTGGTAGCCCAGAAACTCGGTGCGGCCCTGTTCGAGCAATTCCTGATACACCGGGGCGACTTGCCCTTTTTCGGCCCCTTTCCAGCTTGCACGGGCGCGCTCGCGCTGGCGGTCCATGGCCTGGTTGAAACCATCGGTGTCGATCGCCAGGCCCAACTCGCGCGCCATCTCTTCCTGTTCGTCCAGCGCCAGGCCGTAAGTATCGTAGAGCTTGAACGCCGCCGAGCCCGCCAGCCTGCCGCCCGCGGCGGCCTTGGCTTCGTCGTGGAAAAATCGCTCGGCCACCTGGAACGTGGTAGCATAGCGATGCTCTTCTTCCTTGACGATGCGCGCCACGCGCGCGACGCTCTCCATCAGTTCCGGATAGGCCGGCCGCATCAGCTCGGCGACGAAGCCCGTCAACTGATACAGAAAAGGATTCTGCACGCCCACCATGCGCGCGTTCCGCATGGCGCGCCGCATGATCTTGCGCAGCACGTAGCCGCGGCCCTCATTGGATGGCACTACGCCATCGTGAATCAGGAACGCCGCCGCGCGCCCGTGATCGGAGGCGATGCGCAGAGCGGTGTCCACCCTGGCATCCGCGCCAAACGCGACGCCGAACAGTTCGGCCGCGCGCAGGACGATGGGCGCGATCAGGTCGGTTTCGTAATTCGACAGCTTGCCCTGCATCACCGCCGCCACGCGCTCCAGGCCCATGCCGGTGTCGATGGAAGGCCGCGGCAGCGGCGAAAGTATTCCGTCGGCCGAGCGGTCGAATTGCATGAACACCAGGTTCCAGATTTCAACGAACCGCCCGCCGGCGTCGGAGGGAAACTGCTCCTGCTCGCGCCCCGCGTCGGCCGCTTCCGGCCCCAGATCGTAGTGCAGTTCGGAACACGGACCGCACGGCCCGGTCTCGCCCATCTGCCAGAAATTGTCCTTTTCGTCCAGCCGGAAAATGCGGCTTCGGGGCACGCCGGCCACTTTCTGCCAGAGTTCCTCGGCTTCGTCGTCCTCGCGGAAAACGGTGATGTACAGCCGGTCCTTTTCGAGCCCGTATTCCCGGGTCACCAGGTCCCAGGCGAAGTCGATGGCGTCCTTCTTGAAGTAGTCGCCGAAGGAAAAGTTGCCCAGCATCTCGAAGAACGTGTGATGCCGCCGGGTGTAGCCGACGTTTTCCAGGTCGTTGTGTTTGCCCCCGGCCCGCACGCACTTCTGCGACGAGCAGGCGCGCGAATAGTCGCGCTTCTCCTGGCCTAGAAAAGTGTCTTTGAACTGGTTCATCCCGGCGTTGGCGAACAACAACGTCGGGTCGTTGGCGGGCACAAGAGAGGAGCTGGCAACCGCGCGGTGCCCACGCTCGGAAAAGTAGTCCAGGAACTTCTGTCGTATTTTATCACCGGTCACCAAACCATTGTGACATGCCCGCTCCACCTATTTCGGGGACAGGCTACGTAACCTCGAAACTCCGGGGTTCCCGAATCCCCGGCTCCGATGTGAAGCCCGCCCGCAATCGCTTGTGACGGGGTGCTCAATCAGGCTCCATCCCCGATTTCGGGGCGGAGCGGGCTTGGGCCTGGGCCAGGGTCTGGCGAACCCAGGCCAGCGAGCGCTCGATCATCGGGCCGCCCTGGCCTTCGCACTCGATCGAGAGCACGCCTTCGAAGACGCCGTCGACCAGGATCTCGACGCAGCGGCGAATATTTTCGGCGTTGACGCCGTCGCCGACGGCGCAATTACTGACGGCGATGCCGGTCAGCTCGCCGCGCGCAACGGCGGCCAGCGACGGACTGACGTCCTTGATGTGAACGTGACTGACCTCGTTCTCGAAGCGCGACAAGAACGCCACCGGGTCCTGGCCCGCGATGAACGTGTTGCCGGTGTCCATGTTCAGCCGCAGGTATGGCGAGTCGGAAAAGTTCAGCATCTCAGCCATGTACTCGGGCTTGGTGGTGAAGTGCCCGTGCGGCTCTATGTTTATGATGATGTCGTAGGCTTCGGCGACCGGCAGCACCTGCATGTAGATGCGGCGCATGTGCTCGATGGCCTCCCGCTCGCTCATGCCGGCGGGCGGGAAGCGGTCGTCGGTGGTGTCGATGCGAGGGCAGCCGGCCAGTTTCGCCCAGCGGATGGAATGCAGGATGTACTCGACGCCGAGGGTGATGCCTTCGGGCCTGGAAAGCGGGAACGCGGCGTCGAGTTGCGAGAACCGGACCTCGAAATTATCCATCTTCTTCCGCAGCAACACCGGGTCTTCCCAGAGCGCCACGTGGGGCTGGTAGCCCAGGCCGTGGATCCAGCTCACCCCGTCGATTGCGCCGCACTCGATATAGTGCAGGCCATTGCGCTGGGCCCATCCCAGGCACTGCTCGAAACTCCAGTAAGCCGAATTGAACGCATCGGTATGGAAGCCGATTTCAAGCATTGCACCTCACCATTTGTCGAGGTCCTCGGTCAGCTCGATGTAGGCGCCCCACGGGTCGGTCAGGAACGCGAGCCCGATCTTGAGCGACGCAATTTTGCGATAGGCCACGTCGAGCTTCACGCCGGAGGCTTCGAGCTTCTTGCAGAAGGCTTCGAGATTCTTGACCTCGAAGCCGATGTGGTCGAGCGCGCGGCCCTTGGTGGGCGCCACGGCGGCGGTTGCTTCCGAAAAGGTCAGGTTCGCGCCGGGGATGTCGGCGGCGTCGAAATTGCCGCGCTTGCCGGCGACGGCGCCGAACGTCTTGGCATACCAGGCCTGGGTCGCCTTCGGGTCGCTATCGTACCAATGAATGTGGTGGTGCGCGATGGGCGCGGTCAGGGCGGGGTCTTCGGTGAGTTCGACCTGGACGTCCTCCGGCGCCATGAGCATAGCCTGCCGGCCGGCCTTTTCGGGAACCGTAATTCCGAGAGCGCGCAGGCGGTCCAGGGTGGCCCGCATGTCGCGGACCTTGAAAGCAAGATGCCCGATAACGGAACCGACGGTCCCGCCCGACGAATCGCCGGGCTGGATCAGGATAAGCGTGCCGGGCATCTTGATCACGTCGAAGTTGCCCACCTTGATGGCGGCCGCGCCCAGGCCGCCGGTCCAGAACCTGACCTGCGCCGCGGTATCGCGCACACGCAGGTGCAGGTGTCCATGGGCAACCCCGGCGGCGTTGGGCGGCGCCAGTTGAGCGAAGGCGGTGGCGGCCGTCAGAACGAAGATGGATCGCTTCATCGAGTTAGGCCGCGGCCAGCCCGCGCAGATTCCAGCCGCAAATGACGCTGGCTTCGAACTTGTTGCCGGCGGGCCCGGGCCAGTGGGTCTCCAGGCTCAGGTATCCCTTGTAGCCGTCGGCCAACAGCGCGGCGATCTGACCTTTCCAATCCACCGAGCGCGTGCCGAGCGGGCCCCAGACCGGCTTGTGGTTTTCGATGTGGCAATCCTTGGCGTGCACGTGCGCGATGCGATCTGGTGGAAGCAGGCGGTAGCCGTACGGGAACGGTTCTTCCCCGGCACAGAGCGCATTGGCTGGGTCCCAAACCACTTGCAGGTTGGGGTTGGCGACAGCCTTGAGCACCGCGGCGGTCTCGGCGGCGGTCGCGACGTTGCAGGCGTGCTCGTTTTCGAGGCCGATGATCAGGCCCTCGCGGGCGGCCTTTTCAGCCAGTTCGGACAGCGCCTTCACGACGCCGTCGAAGCACTTCCGGGGTTCGACGGTGCGCCAGAAGGTGAACACGCGAATGATTTTGCAGTCCATCATTTTCGCGATGGCGAAGGCGTGGTCGGCCAGGCGCGGCTGATCTTCGAAGGTGGCCGTGGAGGCGAACACGTCCTGCTGGAGGCGGGCGTCGACGGGCGGCGAATTGGGCAGCACGCACTTGAGCAGCGGCGAGGCGATGGAAACGACTTTGAGACCCTTGGCGGCGACCAGGTCGCGCGCCCGGGCCAGCTCGTCGCCGGTGAGGTTCATGATGTTCTTGCCCCAGACGACGCGAAGTTCGGCGCCGGTCATGCCGGTGGCGACCATCGGTTCGAGGGCTTTTTCAAGATCGGGAGAGTATTCGTCGGTGATTGCGGCGATTGGGAACTTAGGCTCCATAATCTGCCCATTGTATAACGCGGGGCGAGGGCGAGGAAAATGCTGTGAGCGGGCGCTATATCCCCTTCCGGCACTTGTCGTAGGCTTCGCGCAACTTCCCCACGTCCTGCTCGAGATCCTTCGCCCGGTCTTCGGCGTCCTTGGCTTCGGCCTTGAGCCGTTTGGCGGCGGCGCTGCGGCCGCGCAGGTCGTCGGGGACGCCTTCCTTCTCGAGTGCGTCGGCGGTGTCGTTTGCCTCCTTGGCCTCCCCTTCTAATTTCGTAGCCTCTGCGTTGATAGTCCGGGCGTTGGCACGACTCCGGGCAGCCTGACGGCTGTCGTTAACCGCCTCGGCCCTCGCGGCGTTGCCGTCGGCCTTCACGGCGACCGCTTTCTTCCGGTCCGCCTCGGCCTGCTTGCCCCGCGCCGCATCCCGGTAGCTGCCAGGCCCTCCCTTGTCAGCCTTGGCGGCGAGGGCCTTCTTTGCCTCGGCCTCGACGCGTCGCTTTGTAGCCTCCGCTTTCTTTTCCTCCATTTCTTGATACAACTTGTCGCAATCGTCGTCCGTCTCGCCGGTGCAACTGACGCGGATGGTGAAGCCGCCGGTTCTGACCGCGACCAGAGTGAGAGGGATGGTGGCGACGCCGCCGGGGCCGACCTGGCTGGGAAGCAGCGTGACCTTGGGGTGGGTTCCACCTGGCAAACGCACCACCGCCGGGCTGAGGTTTTGGTGAGCGATGGTGAGGGGAGTGGCCAGACCGGCCAGGCCCCGGAGGTCGGTATACAGGGTGGCCGTTTCGCTGGGCTTCATCCGAGTCTTGGTGGCGCGCAGGGCGAGGTCCACGCTGCGATAGGGACTGCGGATCACTTGCCCCTTCTCTTTCAGTTCGATCTGGGTGGGGCCGATGACGTCGCGCCGGTTGCTAAAAACTAGTTTGCGCGGCGAAATCGCGCGGATGTCCATCTCCTTTCCGCCAATCCGCCCTTCGGTTAGGGAGTGATCGCCGGAGAATCCGCCGGTGATGGCAGCTAGTCTGCCGGTCTGGCCGAGGGAGGGGAACTTGAATCCGGGGGCGGGTGTGGGTGTGGCCGGTGTGACCGCGGCCGGCGGCGGGCCCGGGGCGGCGGGGTGAGACGGCGCGGCGGGCGCGGGC
>JAUYBU010000229.1 GCA_030693045.1 Bryobacterales bacterium
TCTCCTGACGCCTCTCGCCTTCCGGGAAAAAGATCTGCGCGGTAGCGCAAAACAGGTCCGGGACCTTCTCGAATGCGTACCGTATCGGGGCGAAAAAACCCTCGCCCAGCAGCATGTCGTTGTTCAGCAGGCACACTCGCGAAAAGCGCGCGCGGGCAATTCCGCGGTTGGCCGCTTCGGCGAAGGCCAGCGGCTGGGGATGGGATTCGATCACGACATCCGGATACGACTCCGCCGTCCCGTCGCCCGATCCGTTGTCCACCACCAGGATCTCCGACGGGATTCCGCTCAGTTCCCGCCGCAGCCCGGGCAGCAGCGTGGCCAGCAGATGTTTTCCGTTTCGCGACGGGACCACCACCGAGACGCCCTCCGTCATCCGCGCGCCCGCGCGCCCCGGCGGCGTCTGCGGCAGCAGCGACTTCGCTAACGCCGTCACCCATCCGGCCGCCATCGCGGCCACATAAAGCAGCGGCCGGCGAAGCGCCCGTGGATGGCACAGCCGCCAGACGAAGGTGTAGGCGTGCCCGCCCGGCCGCCGCTGCCAGCGGAAGAAGTTCCCGGTGCGCCACCAGAAGTGCCGCGCCATGGTCCACGCCGAGCGCGGACGCAGCATGAAGTGGTCCAGGTTTTCGTTGTAGGCGATGAATCCGGCGGGGCTGATGAGCAGGCCGATCAGCCGCAGGCGCCAGTACGGCATGCGCGGCTGAAGGATGATGCCGGAAAAGCGCACCCGCCGGCCTCGCAACGCGGCGCGCACGCGCGCGTAGTTCTCCCCCAGGCTGCGCGCGGGATGGTAGGGAATCCAGCGGCCCTCGGGCGGAGCGAATTCGCTCACCACGTACAGCGGTAATTGGGGCTCGAGTTCCTTCAACCGCTCGATCAGTGTGGGAATCAGGTCTTCCGAGCCCGACGCGAACGCTACCAGAACACGATTGTCGCCGCCCCCGGCCACGGTCAGATCAGACTCTCGATCAGCGGGCGGAACTCGCCCGTCTCATACTGCCGCCACATGTCGAGCGCCTGCGCGCAGAAGGCCGTCGAGACCGGATTCACGTATGGAAGTAGTTGCCCCTGCTTGCGGCCAAACCAGAAGCCGTCGCGAATCCGCGGGTCGGTGTGTTCAAACTGGAACTCGGCGGCTTTGGACGCCTCCTCGCCCGCCGCGTTGCGGTCCAGCGCCACGGCGCCCAGCGCGGCCGCGTACAGCCGCGCGCGCAGCAGTTGCGCATACACGTCGGAGCGCTCGAAAATCGGCGCGATGGCGTGCAACTCCCCGGCCGCGCGCGAGATGCCTTCCCCCAGCACAGCGGCGCACTCGGCGCGCCCGGCCACCGGAAGCAGGCCCTCCAGAAAATACGAGTACGCGTGCAGCCGGTCCATCACCTTCTCGCGGTCCGGTTCGCCGGAAAGAAACGCGGCGTGCGTGGCCAGACCCTCGGCCACCGCGCGTTCATAATGCCGTTCAAAAACCGTTTCGCCGGTCTCGACAAACAACTCGTGCCACGCCATGGCCGCCTTGAGCTGGTAGCATCCCGGACGGCGAGACCAGCGCTGCTCGTACGCCAGCGGATTCTTTCCGGGCAGCGACAGGATCGGATGAAACGCCGTGTCGCAGGTGAAGTCGCGGGTCATCGACCGCCCGCATTGGATGGCCGCGTCGCGGTGCTTCGCCTTTCCCTTCACACGCCAGATGGCGAGCAATCCGCGCGCGATGATGCCGGAATCGAAGAAGTAGGCCAGCGCCGCCGCCGGCGCGCCGTTGGGCGAATGTTCGAACGGGAAAATATTCAGGGCGCGGTCCCAGGCCTGGTCGGCCAGGAAATCGGCGGCGCGCGAAGCGGCGTCCAGGTAGTCGCCGCGGCCGGTGCGCCGGTAAAGGCAGGCCAGCGCGCTCACCGCGTAGCCGGTGATCTCGGTGGAAACACCGGCATTCCGGCCCGCATCGGACCGGTAGTAGCGCGCCACGCCGCCCGAGGCTTCCTGAATTCCGGACTCCAGAAACCAGCGGCCGGCACGGTTGAGCGAGGAATGCGTCAATGACAAAATTCAAGTCCTTCGGTTCCAGGGCTGAAGTTCTTCATTCTAACACCGCCGCGCGAGCCCGCACACGCGGGTGGGATGAGAACCACCGGCCGCGGGCGTGAGTGCCTTGACACGCGGGCGGGATGAGAACCACCGGCCGCGGGCGTGAGTGGGCGTGAGTGCCTTGCCTTCCCTCCTGGCAGCGAGATAGAATGCTCAAAGCCGAGACGTTACGGATCAGGGGTGAGTTTCGGCGCCAGGGAGGAAGGCCGATGCGACATCGTTTTGTAATTGGAGCTTTAGCGCTATTGGCTCTGCTTGTCGCGACGGCCGCGGCGCAAGAGTTCCGTGCTACGATCACGGGGCTGGTGACGGACCAGTCCGGCGCGGCAGTGCCCGGCGTGGCGGTTCAGGTTCGAAATGTCGACACCAATGCCGTCGCCACGGCCGTGACCGACGGCGCCGGCAACTACACGGCTCCGTTTCTAAGGCCCGGCAGTTACGCCATCACCATCGAAGCCACCGGCTTTAAGAAGTCCGTCCGCGAAGGCTTGACCCTTAACGTCGGCCAGACGGCGGGCATCAACATCCAGCTTGAAGTCGGCCAGGTCAGCGAACAGGTCACGGTTACGGCCGAGACGCCGCTGCTGGAGACGGCCAAGGCCGACCGCGGCCAGGTCATCGACTCTCAGCGCGTGCGCGAGTTCCCGCTCAACGCGCGCAATCCCTTCATGCTGGCGATTCTGTCGGCCGGCGTGAACTTCAACGGCAACATCATCTACCAGCGTCCGTTCGACAACGGCGCTATCGCGGACTGGAACATCAGCGGCGGTTTGAACCGGAACAACGAATTCCTGCTCGACGGCGCGCCGAACAACGCCCAGGCCGGCAACAACAACATCGCGCTGGTTCCGCCGGTGGACTCGGTCGAGGAATTCAAGATCCAGACCAACTCCTACGACGCGCAGTATGGCAAGTCGGCGGGCGGCATCGTCAACGTGTCGCTCAAGAGCGGAACCAACAGCTTCCACGGCACGCTTTACGAGTTCGCGCGCCGCAACGCCTGGGACGCCAACTCGTTCCAGAACAATGCGCGCGGCGCGGACAAGACGGAGCACTTCCTGGATCAGTACGGCGGCGCCGTCGGCGGCCCCATCGTCGTGCCGAAGCTGTACAACGGCAAGGACAGGAGTTTCTTCTTCTTCAACTACGAAGGCTACCGCGAAGGCACGCCCACGCCGCTGAACTTGTCGGTGCCGGCGCCGGAGTTCCTGGACGGCGACTTCAGCAACCTCAAGACGGCCCAGAACCAGTTGATCGCCATCTACGACCCCACCACGGGCCGCGACGTGAGCGGCACCTGGACGCGCACTGCGTTCCCGGGCAACAGGATTCCCGCCTCGCGTCTCAACCCGATCGCGAAAAAAATCCTCGGCTACTCCGCGAAACCCAACACGACGACACCGGGCGCGGCGTTCTACTCGCAGCAGAACCGGTTCGTCGCCGGCGGCGACAACCTCGACGCGGACGCCTTCTACAACATGGTGATCAAGTTCGACCAGAACATCAGCCAGATGCATCACCTGTTCTTCCGCCATGCCTCCAACGACCGCACCGAGATGCGCAACACCAACGGCGTGATCGGTCCGGGCGAGGACGGACCGGCGCCGCTGAAGCGCGTCAACGACGCCTACGTGATCGACTGGGTGGGTACGATCACCCCGACCTTTATTGCCAACGCTCGCGTTTCGTGGAACCGTTACATCGAGGGATCGGCCGGCTGGGGGAACCGGGGATTCAGCCCGACGCAGCTCGGTTTCGCGGCCTCTCTGATCAACCAGTTGCCCATCCCGGACTGGTTCGGGCGATACGAGTGGGACAACTACCAGGCCCTGGGCCGGTACTACGGCTTCAACTACACGAACAACTTCGCGATCCATCCGACGATCACCAAGATCCGGGGATCGCACTCGATCAAGGCCGGTCTCGATTTCCGGACCATCGTCTACAACCAGCAGCGTCCGGGCAACCCATGGCGCTTCACCAACAGCAAGGCGTACACACAGAAGGAGTACAATCGCGCCGACGCGCTGAGCGGCAACTCCATTGCCACCTTCCTGCTTGGAACGCCCACCGGCGGCAACATCGACTACAACGTCAACCCGGCCACCGTGCAGCGCTACTTCGCTCCCTACATCCAGGACGACTGGAAGCTGACGCGAAAGCTGACGGTGAATCTGGGCGTCCGGATGGATTTCAACACACCGCCCTTTGAGCGGCATGACCGGCTGAACCGCTCCTTCGACGCGAAGGCGCCGAATCCGGTCGACAAGCTGATTGACCGCGCCAAGTTTCCCGGCTATCCGGCGGTAACGGGACAGTTGCTGTTTGCCAACGTGGGGGGCGCGCCGCGCCGCGCGGCCGACCTCGACACGGCAACCTTTCAGCCACGCGCGGGTTTTGCCTATTCCGCGATGCAGAAGTTGGTGTTGCGCGGCGGTTGGGGCAGGTACTACATGAACCCCAACAACGATTACCTGCAGTTCAACGGTTATGACCGAACCACGTCGCTCATTCCCTCGCTGGACGGCGGGCGGACGAACCTTTCGAATCTGTTGAACAACCCGTTCCCGAACGGCGTGGAGATTCCCACGGGTTCCTCTCTGGGCGCGCTGACGTTCCTGGGCAGGGGATTCAGCTTCTTCGAGCCGGCGTTCAGGGTTCCCTACGTGAACCAGTTCTCCTTCGGCTTCCAGTACGAGTTGCCGTTGCGCTCCGCCATCGAAGTCTCCTACGCCGGCAACCGCGCCCACAAGCTGGAGACGAACTGGCAGTACAACGACCCGAACCTGGAATGGCGCACCAAGTGCAACCCGCTCGAGGGAGGCGACCCGAACTACTGCGACGCTCTGGTACCGAACCCGTTTTACAACCTGGAGCCGTTTGCCGGGACCGGTTCCGGCACCAGCCCGACCGTATCCCGCAACTCCCTGGCGCGACCCTATCCGGCCTTTGGCGGCCTGACGCAGCGGGGCCGCAACGACGGCAAGGCCTGGTACAACTCGATGCAGGTGACCTACCAGTTGCGCGGCATAGGCGGTCTCAACCTGAACCTGGCCTACACGCTGTCGAAGATGATCGAGCAGGGGCGCAACTTCACCGACGGCAGTGGGAACAACTCTTTCCTGGACAACCAGCGCATGATCATCCAGCGCGGCATCTACCAGTACGACCGGCCGCACGTGGTAAAGCTCGGCAGCGTTTGGGAGCTTCCGTTCGGCAAGGGCAAGCGCCTGTTCAACACGCCGCACGGCTTGTGGAGCCGGCTGGCGAGCGGGTGGCAGCACACCCTGATCTTTACCTACAGCTCCGGTCAGCCATGGGACCTGCCCAGCGGCGTGCGCTACCTCAAGGAGGCGAAACTGGAGGCCGACTGGTCGGCTTCCCAGATTCGCGGCGTGAAGCCTTGCGTTGCGCGTTACAACACCGACGGCAGCATCACGCCGCAGGCCTTTTCGGTGGCTTACGGCTGCGGTTCGGATGTATCGACCTACAACTTCCTGATTCTGCCGCGCTACGCCCCGCGCGAGACTTCGTTCCGCGACGGCCGGGTGCGGCTGCACGCGGCGCCGCAGTTTGACATGTCCATCAACAAGACCACGCAGATCAAAGAGGGCCTGAGCGTTCAGTTCCGCGCCGAGGCGTTCAACATCATGAACACCTTCTATTTCCCGAAGGGGCAGTTCGACAATAACCCGGAAAACACCACCTTCGGTTCCATAATCAAGGGCACCGTGTCGCAGGGCAACGCCAACTTCCCGCGGCAGGTCCAGTTCGCGGTCAAGTTCATCTTCTAGCCGTCAGTTCTTTCCGTGAATGGCGAAGGCGTCCATCAGGGGCGCCTTCGCGCCTTTGGCGATCTCCAGCGTCCGTCCCTGGACCGGCGGCATTCCCAGGGCCGCCGAAATCTCCTCCAGTTCCGGCCGAAGCTCATTGTGAATCAGCCAGCCGCCCGGTTTCAGCATCGCGTCGATATTGGCCAGCGCCAGCTTGAGCTCGAGGGCGTCGAAATACACCAGGACGTTGGTGGCGATCACCAGATCGAACCGCCGCGGAGGGTCGAAGCGCTGGGTGAGGATATTGAATTGCACGGCGCGCACCGGGACGGCCGGGACTTCGATGCGGGGACCGAGACCGCGGACATACTCCAGAAAGTCCGCGTTGCCGGTTTCGCGCGGCAGCGCCAGGAGAGTGTTTCTCTTGCCGATGAACCGCACCACGCGCGGATTGATGTCCACGCAATCGACCTCCAGGCGGCTGGCATCGGCCAGCTTCCATTCCAACAGCGCGCGCGCCGTCAGATAGGGCTGGTAGCTCTGCGGCGGGACGTCGTCGCGCAGGCCCGTGCGGGGCGCGAAATCCAGGCCCGGCCCGACAACCAGAACGCGGTTGAGCCGCGCGCCGGGCGCAAGCGATCGCAACACGGCCAGCGCGTTCCAAACCGTGAAGCAGGGCGCGAGCGAGGTGTCGGACGAGTGTCCGCGGGTTTGGTAGACGCCCGGGCCGCCGGCTCCGAACTCCTTGCTGTAGAGGAAGCGCATGGCTTCGCGGTAGGCGGCCTGCAGGCGCTCGCCGGTTCCCCGGAAGTGGTCCCGATAGTGGGCCAGCCGCGGATCTTGCGAGGGACGCTTCAACGCCGCGAGAAAGTCTCTCATGCGAGCTTGCGCGGCCTCCGGGACGCGGCCGGATTCGATCGCCTCCTTGGCGCTGAGCGCCGGCTCGATGCGCGCCCGGCGCGTAAAGGCGCTCGACTGGAGCACGTAATAGACCAGGTGCTCCTCCTCGCCGCGCGCAAGACGTTCCAAGGTCCAGCCTTCGATCTTTTCCAGCAGCCCGCCGAAGCTGGCGGCGTTGGGTGCGATTGAGGCCCGAATCGCCTCCGGAACTTCCTGGTAGCGCAGCGGCCGCACGCCGGCCTGCGGCGACAGGGCCGCCAGTGCGAGAAGAGTCGCCGCGCGCATACGCCAGTCCATCTTAGCAACCCGCCCCCCAAAAGGGGTCAGTTTGGTCCATGGCACCGTGTCCAGCGATTCCACAACCAAAGTTTTTGGGCTAGTCCAAACATTTGATTCCACTGTTGTTTTAGGCTAGGTCCGCTTCACGAGCATATTCGCATTGTGTTTCGGCTCTTGCTTTGTCGTTCTATCTTGTATATTGTTAATACAAGACATGACCTCCCGCCTCAGCCGCGCCGAACTCTCCGCTTCCGAACGTGGACTCCGTTCCCGCATCGCGCAAATCGCCTCCAATGAGCGGTTTCTGCGCGGGACGTTGTCGGAGCGCTCTAGCAAGTGCGGCAAGCCCAACTGCCGGTGCGTCGACGGCGAGCGGCACGCTTCGCTGTATCTTGTGCAGGGCCATGCCGGTACAGTACGCCAGCTCTGCATTCCGAAGCTGTTGCAGGACCCGGTTCGCCAAGCAGTCGGCGAGTTCCAGCAGATGCAACGTCTCTTGCATGAAGTTTCCGAACTGGAGTGGAAACGCTTCCTGGCAAGAAAAGGCCGACCATTCTCCGCCGCCTGATCGCATACGCCGACAAAGTGTTCCGGTTCTCGGACGCACTCATTGCCTCCATTACCGACCGCAGGCCGGAGCCGCGGATTTCCACGGCTACGGTCGCCAAAGCCGCCATGGTCTTGTTTTGGGCGCGGCTGGGAAGCCTCAACGCTTTGGAGATGTCGGGCGCCTCCAGGTTCTGGAAGCTTTGGCTGGGCCATCCGATGCCCAGCGCCGAAACCATGGGCAACGTGCACACCAAGATGGATGCGGACACGGTGCGGGAAGCGATTCATCAAGTCTACGGCGGCCTGAAACGCAACAAGGCCTTGCCGGACGATCGCGGCATCTCCGTGGCCATCGTGGACGGCCATGAAAGCCATGCCAGCTATCGCCGTCATTGCTCAGGGTGCTTAGCGCGGATCATTCATTCCCAACAGGGAGACCGCATTCAGTATTACCACCGGCAAGTGACCTTGCTGCTGGTGACTGGCGCGCCTCACGGACGCCCGCCCCTGCGGTTGCCATTGGATCATGAGCCACAACTCCCCTTGGAAGACGAAGTCGCCGCCGCCACCCGTTTACTGAAGCGCGTGTTGGTCCGGTATCCACGCGCCTTCGACTTGGTGTTGGCCGACGCGCTCTACGCTCAGGCTCCCTTCTTCAATTTCTTGCTGGCACACCACAAACACGCCTTGGTCGTCCTCAAGGATGAACGCCGGAATCTCTATCAAGATGCCGCCGGGCTGTTCAAATTGGTGCCGCCAATTCAGGGGACCTTTCGCTCACGCGATTGCCTCTGGTGGGACTTTCCCGACTTGGGCTCTTGGCCGGAGGTGAAGGCGCCCATACGGGTGATTCGTTCCTTGGAAACCTATTCGGTGCGGCGCCAACTCGACAAAAAGGACGAGCCCCAAATCAGCGATTGGATGTGGGTAACCACGCTGCCGGCGGCGCAAGTTCCCGTGGCGCGCGCCGTCGGTTTTGGGCACCAGCGATGGGACATCGAAAACCACGGCTTCAATGAATTGGTCGAGGGTTGGCACGCCGATCATGTATTGAAGCACGACCCCGCCGCGATCGAATGCTTCCTGCTCATGACCTTTCTCGCGTTCATCCTTTTTCACGCTTTTCTTTATCTCAACCTGAAGCCAGCCCTTCGTCAGGGCAAGTCCAAAGATTTCTGGGCCAAAGTAATGGCGGCGGAAATCTACCAAGACTTCATCCCCTGCGCTCTGTCGCCTTGATCCGCCCGTTCGACTCGCCAACTTCCCCAACCCCTCAAATCCCAACCAGCCTTCCGGCCTACGCTGGCGCCGCGGCGTGCCCGATTCCTTATTCTTGCCGCCCGCAGCCCTAAAAC
>JAUYBU010000254.1 GCA_030693045.1 Bryobacterales bacterium
GGACTGGGACGGCGACGGCGACCTGGATCTGATCACCGACGGCGAAACCGCGGTCTGGTACGAGAACACCGGCTCCCAGCAAAAGCCCGTGTTCACGTTTCGCGGCAACCTGACCGGCCGCCTGCTGCCCGGGCACAACCCAACTCCGGTTGCGGCCGACTGGAACGGCGACGGCCGGCTGGATCTGCTGATCGGCGCCGAAGACGGTTTCTTTTACTTCTTCGACCGCCGCTACTTGGACGCGCTCCCGGCGCTCCGGTCCTATTTCGGGGATAGGCCATGAAACTGCCGCGCGGTAAACGCCGGCGATCAAGGCCGGGTCAGACCGGTTTGCGAATGCGAAAGGCGCGTTGCGTGAGCACGGCGAACCCAAGCCTCAACGCTTCGGAATGATGGCCGACCGCGGACGCGACCAGGCGGGCTTTCGCGTCGGGGTCGAGTCCCGCCAGCCGAACTAGCAGTATGCCGCAGTGAAGCAGATGCTGCCGGAATACCAGCTCGCCGAAATCCTTGTCCGCTGTGAGCAGGATCGCGTCCTGCTCCCGGCTGCGAGCGAGAACGGTTTCGTCGTCGATGCCGGGTTCCAACTCCGCTATGAACACAACCGCGTGGCCGCCGGCCCGCAGCCGGTCGACAATCTGCCTATCGATGCTCTCGTCGGCGACGATCCTCACCCGGCAAGCGTCTCCAACGGATACACGACGTCAGCGCGCAAGGCCTCTGCGGCAAAGGCGATTGCCGCCCGAATGCCCTCCGCCGTGAGCCGGGGGTGTTCCGACAGGATCTGCTCGATGGTCTCGCCCGCGGCCAGTTTTTCGAGCACCAGTTCGACGGTGATCCGCGTGCCGGCAACCACCGGCTTCCCCATCATGACCTTGGGATCGGAAGTGATAAGGCTCTGCAGCATAAGTCCACTCACCTTACAGTCTACAGGATGCTCGCCGAGACCGGAATCCACTCTTACGCGCCAAGTCCCGCGGACCCGGCTGCGGCCGGCCGCCGAAGAAAAGCCGGAAGTCGGATCGGGTGTCGAAGTGGCGTGGCGCTTGTCGCGGCAGGCCAGAAGGGAGGATACTGAGGTGCTCCGGACGAGCATTTCATGAAGCTTTACTCTTATGTGGTTGACCATGACACCGGACTTGCGCCCAATCCGCATTTCGGCGTGTGCACGCTTTGTCGGTGCAAATACCGAAAGTGTCCCACGAAACCGAGGAACATTGTCGAATTGGCGGAGGTCGGAGACTGGGTCGAAGGTACGGGTGGGGCGGACAAGAAGAAGAGCGCCGGGCACGGGAAGCTCGTTTACGCAATGCGCGTCGACAAGAAGCTGACGCGTGAGGAGTACTACACCTGCCCTCGATTCAAAGCACGGGAGGATAACGAACCACCAAAGGGCGATTCTGAGAGACACGGGCAATTCGTTCTCATCTCGCGGCACTTCTACTACTTTGGAGCGAAGGCCATTACCATCCCGTTCCGCAAGCTGGAGAAGAGCGGCCTGGGTTCCGAAGCGATTTTGCTCCAGCGGATATCCGCCGATTTGTCGAATGGCTGGAGAAGGGACACAAGCCGGGGAAACACGGCGAACCGTGCCAGAAGCGTGTTGATAAGCCGAGAGGAGGCAAGACATGCAAGTCGTCTTGCTGAGAGTCGGAATAGACACTGGTTCTGGGGGGATCCACGGCCCGCTGTTCAGCGACGGTTCATTTGAATACATCCCAATTCCGGACAGTTTCAGAGGCACAGGAGCTGACAAGAGGACGTACGGGAACACTCGCGGCAGAGCGGGTCGAAGGTTGGTTGACTATTTCCCTGAGGCTCGCCGCGAAAGGATCTTCGACCAGTCCGTCCACTTCGACCCTGAGTTTGAGACGTTCACGTACGGTGATCCGACGCGCCCGAAGGCGTCACTGCGACGGCTGAGCGAAGGCAGCCTGTTGGTGTTCTATGCAGGCCTCAGGGGTTGGGATTTCGATTGCCCGGCAGCCCTGTATATCATCGGCTACTTCGAGGTGGCGCGGGCAGGCTTGGCTGCTTTCTTCAGCCAGGCGGAATTGACGGGGATGTTCCATAACAACTTCCATGTCATGCACGGCGACGTCTTCGAGGACCAGAAGGATCGCCTCGTTCTAGTCAAGGGCAATGCGAATAGCCGATTGCTGAAGAAGGCCGTCAGGATCAGTTCGGTGGGAACGGACAGGAACGGCCGCCCGCTCCACAGGCTGGCGCCGGAAATGCAAGAAGTGTTCGGGGACTTCGACGGCAACACGAGCATCCAGCGAAGTCCGCCACGGTGGGTGGCGCCGGAATTCAGCCGGTGCGTGGAACGGCTTGTCATGGCACTTCGGTGAGCCGGGCTTCCCCGTTTCTCCGGTGTGTGCCAAGAATGTGCTACGGCGCTGCACTTCTACCCTTTTTGGCCGTTCTGCCGTCTCCCAGAATTAACGATTTAAGATTTCTGAAAAGAATCAAGGCGGGCGCGTCCCTCAATGCTGGCTCCGGTCTGACCGTGGCGGTTCGGACGTGACGACGGCCACTTCCCACATTCGGGGAACCAACTGCACTTCCACGAGTGGCCGATTACGCGGGCGGTCGGCGCTGAATCAACAAGCTATCGGATCTGAACAACGTTGACCTGTCCAGGTTTCGTCTGCCTGACCAAATCCCGGATCTCCGCAAACTGTGGCCGGTACGCTGCCACATGGTTGAACTGAGTGATCAGGACAACAATTCCCAGGGCGTGCTTCCCGGTCTGGTTCTGAAACCGGCATCAGTGCGCCGTTGGTGAGCGCACGCCAGCCCATTTCCGCAACCGTCCTCACGTCGTCGCCGGGGAAGGCTAATCGAAGCCGCGGATTCACACACTCGTCAAGGAGGATGCGCATTCATTCATCTGCTCACCGGTCAACTCCAGAAAGCGCTGAGCCTGGCGTCGCTCCAGGGACGGCACAGTCTCCAGGAATTCGTTCAGCGAGAAGCCCGCCGTCAGGTGGTCGATCAGCATTTGCACCGGAATCCGGGTTCCTCTGAAGCAGGGCGCTCCCGAAAGTCGATCCGGGTCGACCCAAACAACTTCCTCCAATCGGCGAAGGAGTTCCGGTCTCATACCTTCAACGTTACAGCAAACTGGCGCCAACCGGGTGGTTCTTTCGTGGCCCGGAAGGCGAAGGCTTGGCATGTGGCGCAGAAGCCCGCGGAGATCAGCAACACGGCGGGCGCCCCGGCGCCGCATACGCGATCCCGGTTAGTTCATGGCGAGCCGTAGACCTGTCAAGGCGGCGGGATTTCGAGCGCCGGGTCGGCGCCATCGGCGGCAAACCCGAGAAACGCGGCTACTGTGGCCGCGATCCGCGTAATGCCGGCATCCAGGGCGGTGTGGCCGGCGGGGCCTCCCGGCCGCGCGATCACCAGGGGCACGGCGAGATCCAGCGCGTCCGCGTTGCCGTGGTGCGATCCCAGGCCGGTGTTGCCGAAGTAATGGCCTGGCTTCAGGAAAACGACCAGGTCTCCCGCGCGCGGCGAATCGCTCTCCTGGCGGAGGCGCGCGTAAGCGACGGAATTGGCCAGCACGGCGTCCGCGCCGATTTCACGCACCACCGCGGCCGCCTTCTCCGGCGGCGGCAACTGGGCCCAGGAATCGCCGTTCTTGAGATACACGTAAGCCATGCCGCCGTTGATGGCCAGGCGGATCTGATCGCCGGCGTACCCGGCTCGCGCGATGGCCGCGGTGAGATCCCGGACGAGCGTGCGGTCCTCCGGGTTTGCGACGGCGTCGGTGCGGCCGTGGTCGGCGGTGACGACGATCATGGTCGAGGCGCGCCAATCCGGGTCTTGGGCTTCGAGCGCATTGGCCATCCGGTCAATGAGCGGGTCGATCACACTGGCCAGGTACGGCGGTTGGGAGGCGATCCCGTGGCCGTGCGCGATCGAGTCGGCCCCGGCGAAGTAGAGGGTGAGCAGGTCGGGCTGTCCGTCGCTGGTCACCAGGGAAATGGCGTGCTGCGCCATCCGGCGGTCGAAGGCCTCGAAGTCCACGTCGGCGCCCTGAAGAAACGTCAACGCATCCAGGATGCCGGGCAGCACGGCTCGCGTCGCTCCACGCCAGACCGGGTGGAACACCACCGCGCTCGAAAGCCCGGCCGCCGTAGCGGCCTCATACAGCGTCGGCGCGAGCAGGTGCCGGTTCAGCAGCCCGTCGCGGCACTCGCTCCCGAACCAGGTGAACGCATAGAGGCAGGGCGCCGTGCCCGCGCTCACGTAGTCGTAGGCGCGGCCGGTGGCGCGATCGAACCACTGGTTGCCCAGGATGCCGTGGCGCGCCGGCGGCGTTCCGGTGAAGATGGACGACTGCCCGGCCATGGTCACCGAGGGGAGGACCGACTCCGCGCGGTCGTACCACAGCGCCGAGCCGAGAATGCGCGAGAAACCGGGCAGCGCGCCGCCGGCGTAGGTCTGCTCGAACGTATCGCGGCGCACGCCGTCCAAAACGACGATCAGCGCGCGCCGGCGCTCGCCGGCCGTGGCCGCCCCGGCGGCAATCAGCAGCCACAGCGCGGCACGCCGGCTAAAGCTCATAGCGCCTCACTTGTAAGGCACGGTGGTGGCGTTGACCAGGAAATACAGCGCCAGGCCCGTGTCCAGCCCGTTGGCCGTGAAGGTCTGGAATGGGGCATCGGGCATGGTGGCGACCATCAGCGCCCCGAGCGTCTGCTCGGCGTCCTCGCCAAGGCTCGCCGGCAGGTTGGCGAGCACGTTCGGCGGAACCGTGAAGCTGCCTTGCGCGGCCGGAGCGGAGCAGAAGAATCCCGCCGCGACCTGGTTCTTCTGGTCGGTGCTGGCGCCGCCCACCAGGACAATCTGCGAACTGCCGCCGCCGCTCCAGCTAAAGGTCAGGCCGGAGTTGCGGTCTACCTGCTTGATCCGGTTTCGGTCGGTCCAGGTCACGCCTTGCGGAACGTTCAGCGAGACCGAGAACGAGCCCACATCCTTGCCGCCCGTGCCTTTCACGGTGTACTGGCCGCCGTCGAGGAAAGGTGGCAGTGATGGTCCGTCGCCAATCGGCAACGTCCCGCCAAGCAAGGCGGCATAGGGTCCGGTGGTCGCCTCTTGGTTGGCTCTCGGGAGCGGGATGGGGGCGCCCTTCGGCCCGGTGACGGTCAACTGCGAGCCCGCGTCCAGAGCGCGCCCGGTGAGCCCGGTCGTGTCTTCAGCCTTGGTTCCGGCGCCCAGCATCGCGCCCAGATCCAGGTCACCCGAATAGTTCATGCAGGTTCCACGCGGCGGGTAGGACAACAGCGGGTTGTAGGCCATTTCGCCGCCCGCAACGAACTCCTGGAACAGGCCCGCGCCAAGGTCCAGCGTCAAGTCGGTCGGCGGCTTCCCGGCCTCAAGTTCCAGCGATGCGCTGGCGCGAACCAGCAGCACGACTCCCACCTTGCCGCCCTGCTCGGCGAGGCCCAAAACCGGATTGTCCGTCCCCTGGCACTGCTGGCCGTTTGCCTCGACGGCCATCGTCACCACGTTGCTGTACGACGACCCCGCTTTTACCTGCACCGGGATATTGCAGCCCACCGGCGCGTCCGGCGGCACTTCGAACTCGATCAAGTCCCTGCCCGCGCAACAGGTATCGCGTCCGGCGTAGGCGACCTTCGCCGGCTTGCCGCCGACGAAAACCTCGGCCGGCAACTGGACCGCGGGCGGCGCCACGTTGTCCGGAGCATCGATGGGGCCCAGGCCGGTGCCCGACAGGACGGCGGACTGGCCCGGCTTGGCCGTGGCGAGACGCGTGTTCAAGGGCTGGTCGTCGAGCGAGTTGACGTTCCGGATGACGCCGGGGCCCTTGCCGTTGGCGTTCGAGAACGCGCCGAAGTTCGAGCTGGTGATGCGAATGGGCGCCGGAGCGCTGGTTCGGCCGCGGTAGGTGACGGTGACCTGCGCATCGCCATCGACGGCGGTCGACGGCATCACCGCATCGATCTTCGCGGCCGAAACGAAGGCCGGCCAGGCATTCACGATCTTCGATCCCTGGGTGATGCGCACGGAAACTTCGGCCAGCGCCTCCGGGAGCGGATAATCCGCCTTCACGCCCTCCGCCGGGCCCATGCCGGCGCCGAGCACGGTGAAGATCGACCCGCGCGCGATGGCGCCGGCGGGTAGCGCGGCCGAGATGTAGCTGGCCGCGTTCACCACGCCACCCTTGTTAATCGCCGGCGCGCCGGCCTGCGGTTGTCCGGCCTGGTTGACGGTAAAAGAAATTCCCGCGATGGTCACGACCGCGCTGCGCGCATTCGGCGTGCTGTTTGCATCCACTTTCAGCGTGACCGTCGCGTTGCCGGAGCCCTGGCTGCCGGACTGGTTGGTGATCCATGAAACCGGGATCGAGACCGGCCATGTGCAGCCGGACGCGGAACTCACCACCACCGCGACCGTGCCACCCGCGGCGGGCACGGACGCCGACGTCGCACTGAGCTTGTACGTGCACGACGGCGTAGGCGTGGGCGTCACAGGGCCGGTACTGCACCGGGCCACCGTGCGCGTGGCGCTGGCGGTCTGCCCGCTCACCGTCACCGAGATCTCGACCGAAGCGTCCGCCGAGGGGTTGGCGGCGGTGTAGGAAATCACGTAGCGGGGGGCGGGGTTGAAGGGCGACGTCTGCGTCGGCGTCACCGTGATTATGCGGCTTTGGCCGCCATCCTTCAGAGTGAAGTTCGACGCCGTGAGCCCGCTGACCATCGCGCCCGCCGCATCCGTCACCGTCACGCTCATGCGAACGCTGGGACAGGCCGACGTGTCCACCTGGTCAATCGACAACCGGTAGGCGCCGGCCGGTCCGCCTCCGCCGCCTGGCGCAACCGGCGCCGCCGAGGTGAAAGCCAGCGACAGGTTGTCGGCATAGCCGTCGTTGTTCGTCCCCGAGGCGCGGCTGAACGTGAGGTCCACAACAATCCTTCGCGCGTTGCGAGGCACTATGCCGGAGGTCGATTTCAGCACCAGCCCGGACACGCGATTCCTGTCGGCTGCCAGCACCGGGCCGATCGATGGGTACGCCAGAGGTTCGCCGCTTGCGCTCTGGAACGTCGCCGTCAGTTTGGCGCTGTCGTCCTGCTCGGCCAGGCCGCCGAGCCAGCCGGACAACGTATAAGGCAATGTGCCGGCATCGATTTGCGCGGCCGAGGAGGACACGTCGATCACCTGGTAGATCATCGAGCGTTCACTGGAGCCGCCGGCGAAGAAGTTCGAGCCCCGGTCGCTCGGACCGGGCGCATTCGCCGACAGAAATCCGCTGCTGCCGTAGCGGCACACGCTGGCCTTACTGTCGGCGATCCAACCGGAAATGCTCTCCAGGCCGGAGCAGTCGCTGGACACCGCACCCGCTTCGGCGTCGCCGTTTCGGATGAGGTTGGGCGCGGCCACCGGCGTGGTCCCCCCGCCGCCGGGCTGCGGTCCACTATAGGGCAAGGGAACCGTGGCGTTGCCGACGGTGAACTTCAGCGTGAACAGAGGCGCGCCGTTCAGAGTCACTTTCACGCTCCACTCGCCCGGATACGCCGCCGGCACACCGCCGTTGATCCTTAGCCTCATGTCCGTGAAACAGAAGTTGCCGGCGCTCGGCAACGGTTCGAACGGGCCGCTCGGGGCCTCGGGAAGCCCTCCGGTGGGTTTGTAGTACTCCGAGGCCAGCACGTCGCCCGCTTTGAGGTCGGTGACGTGGAACCACAAATAGGCTTCCGGTTCACCCACGGAAAAAGCCGCGTAGGCCTGCGGCGGATTACGCAGCGCCTCTTCGCACGCCGGCGGCTTGGGCTTGGTCATGATGTACCTCTGAACCTGGGCGGCGCCGGCAGTCGAGGCGCCCGCGAAGGCCATCAGAGACAGCAGACTCAGACACCGGGTTGTTTGCATTGTCCTCATGCTTTCAAGTCCCAAAACCAAATTGTAGGCCTCTCGCCCAGCCAGCACAAGACATAATGTCACCTATAAGGTCGCCCTCCAATTCTTCGACGAATTTCACAGACACGACACGAGCCAGTCCGCGGCGGGGGCCGGCCGGCGCGACCATTGGGGCGGCACAGCCAATCCGCGGCGGGCGTTTCCGTGGATCTGGGCGGCCGTGGCTGCTCCCTCCCGGTTCTACCTGCTTGCATTTAAGTTGCGATGGGAATACGATTTGTGTTGAAGGGACGTTACCAGATGAAACTGTCTTTTATCTTGCCTGTGATCCTGATTGTGCTTTTCGCTCAGCCGCTGTTGCCGCAGGCGGCCATGCCACGCATGACATCTGTCGAGCCGGCAAACGGCAAAGTGGGAGCCGAGATCACGGTGACCGGCGAGAATCTGGAAAAGAAGAACGTTTCCGACGTGTTTCTGACCGACGGCACGATCGATCTGAAGGTGGTCATTTCCGAACAGACCCCCACGGCGGTCAAGTTCAAGATTCCCGCAAAGGCCACGGCCGGCCGTTGGGCGCTGATGGTTCTGACGCCCGGCAAGGAACCGAAGCTGATCGAACAGCCCGTCAAACTGACGGTTGACGAGTAGGGCTCGCGCCCAACCGGCCGGCCGCCGAAAGCACGCCGGCGAGCAGTGCGCGGGGTTCCCCGCGGTCGGCGCGCACGACCTGGATGGGCCCCCGCCCGGCAGGCCGCCAGCGCGCGAACATCCGCTCGGAAACGAATCCCCGGAACACGCTCAGCAGCGGGACGCCGCAAGCGGCGGCGACGTGTTGGCCGGCCGAATCGTAACCCACGTACAGGCGGCTGCGCGCGATCCTGGCGGCAAACGGCGCGAAGGCGCCGTCCCAGGTTTCGATCCGGCCCGGTGCCGCACCCGAGCGGGCGATGGCGCGGTCCACGCGTTCGCGCTCCTCGCCGCCCGCTCCGCGGTCGATGAGCAAAGCCGCGCCTAGGCCAAGCAATCCGCGCACCAGTTCCTCCTCGAAGGGGTCCGCCACGCGCTTGGCGGAGTTTTCACCGACCCCCAGGCTGATCGCGATCCGCGGCCCCTGCTCGGGCGCCTCGCGCGGAGCGATATAAGGGCGGGCGTCGTCAACGCCGAATACTTCGCCCACCCATCGCCGGGTGAGCGCGGGAAGCGATTCGCCGCCGTCGCCACCATAGGAACGGCTTTCGAAGAAGTGATAGGACGCCTCGGGACACACCGGGAGCAATCCGAGTTGGGTCAGCCGCGAGTCGGGATCGACGACGATGGAATGCGGTTGCGACAATTCTCGCTCGAGCGCGGGCCAGACTCCCAGGCGGCCGGCCAGCGTTTGATCGCGGCCGTAATCGACCGGCAGCCAGGTGAGCCGCGGGTCGGTTTCGAACAATTCCCAGGCTTTTTGCGGGCCGGCGAAAACGATCCGGGCGTCCGGGAACCGCCGCTTGACGGCGTCCAGTATTACGCTGGTGATGGCCACGTCGGCGCCCAGGGTGACGCGCGAGAGCACGAACACCAACGCCGCATCGCCCAGGCACGGGCGCGGCCGCCGGATTCGCCGGTACCGTTCCATCAACGTGGCGGCCTTCAATTGCGGGATCACGCGTTCGATGGCCCGCGAGAACAACTCCGCGTAAACCGGACACAGCAACGGTTCGAACCGGTCCGCCAGGGGTTCCACCACGCCTGCGAACAGCGCGCGGCTGCCCGCCTGGGCGCGCGCCGGGTCGGGGTGGGTGGCCTCGTCCAGCAGCGCGTCCAGCTCAATCCGGGAGATACTTTCCAACCAGCAGCTCCAGCTTCTTCCGGGTGGCTTCCGGCACCGCCTTGCGGTCGGTGATGAGCGCCTGCGAGAGCGCCGAGCCGCAGCGGCATTCGCGCGCGGCGGGCATTCGCTCGATTGCCTCCCGCACCACCCGCGCGGCGTTCGCTGCGTTCTTCATCAGGTTCGCGATAATTTCGTCCACCGTGACGGCGTCGTGCGCATGGCGCCAGCAATCGTAATCGGTGACCATCGCCACCGTGACGTAGCACAACTCGGCCTCGCGGGCCAGCTTGGCCTCCTGCAAATTGGTCATGCCAATCACGTCCATGCCCCAACTGCGGTAGACGTTCGATTCGGCTTTGGTCGAGAAGGCCGGACCTTCCATGCACAAGTACGTGCCGCCCCGCTTGGCGTGCACGCCCGCCGCCACGCACGCCTCGTGCAGGATGCCGGCCAGGTGCGGGCAGATGGGGTCGGCGAAGCTGATGTGGGCCGCCAGGCCTTCGCCGAAGAACGTGGACACGCGCCCGCGCGTGCGATCGAAGAACTGGTCCGGGATGACGAAGTCCAGCGGGCGGTGCTCTTCCTTGAGCGATCCGACGGCGCTCATCGAGACGATCCGCTCGACGCCCAGCTTCTTCATGCCCCAGATATTGGCGCGGAAGTTCAGCTCCGAGGGCAGCAGGCGGTGCCCGCGGCCGTGGCGCGCCAGAAATGCGACCGGCTTGCCGGCCAGGGTTCCGGCGACGTAGGCGTCCGACGGCGCGCCCCAGGGCGTGTCGATGCGAATCTCCTCCTGCGCTTCAAATCCGGGCATCGAATACAGCCCGCTTCCGCCGATGATTCCGATACGGGGGTTCAAGGTTCAGCTCCTCGGAAATGGCCGGCGCGGCTAGACCATCTCTTCCTTCGCCGGGTCCCAGCGCACGGTGCGGCCCTGCCGGTAGCTCTCCACCGACATGCGGCAGGCGATCGAAACGCGGAAGCCCACGTCGAACGGACAATTGGTTTCGTTGCCCGAGCGGATGCAGTCGAAGAAGTTCTGCATGTGCGCGGCCGGCCCGCTCCGGGTTTGCCCGAGCATCTCGTTGCCTTCCTTGTTGTTGATCTTCTGCGGCAGGTAGCGGATCTGCTGCGACTTGGAGAGCGTGCCGTCGGTGCCGAGCACGTCCTCGTTCGAGCCAAGCTGGTTGTTGCCGAAGCCGGAATCCCAGGAGAACAGCATCTCCTCCGGGTGCTCCATGGCTACGTTCATGGTGTCGGGGACTTCGCGGCCGTCCTTCCACAGGTACACGCCGCCGACCATGGTCACGGCCGTGGGGATCTTGAGATCCAGCGCGCGATACCAGAACGAAATCTGGTGACACATGTTCTCGTACACGTTGCCGCCCGAGTAATCCCAGAAGAACCGCCAGTTGATGTAGCGGTTGGCGTCGAACTCGCGCTTGGGCGCCTCGCCCAGGAAGGAACTCCACAGGATGTTCTCCGGCGTCATGTCCGGGTAGGTGGGGCGAGACCACTGCGGCTTGCCGTGCGGCGTGTTCCGGTACATGTGGGCGTGGATGGCCGTGATCTTGCCCATCTTGCCGGCCTTGAGGAATTGGATGGCGTCCTTCATCTGGCCCGACGAGCAACTCTGGTGCCCGATCTGCACCGTGCGCTTGCCGGCTTTCTTGTACGCGGCGCGCATGCGCTTGGCGTGGTCCACCGTGAACGCCATGGTCTTTTCCTGGTAGACGTGCTTGCCCGCTTCCAGCGCCGCCACGAAGCACTCGCAATGCAGGTGCTGGGGCGTCGCGATGAGCACGGCGTCGATCGACTTGTCGTCCAGCAGGTCCCGGTAATTCATGTACGTCTTGATGTCCGGGGCGATCTTCTTGGCCTCTTCCAGGCGCCGCGTGTAGATGTCGGCGGCGGCCACGAACTCCGTATTCGGGCAGGCGACGGCTTCGCGCATGATCTCCTGACCGCGCGAGCCGGGGCCGATGATGCCGACGCGAATGCGATCGCTGGCGCCCAGCACCGTGCCTGGCGCAGCCAGCGTACCGGCGATACCGGTCGCTACTTTACCGATGAAATTCCGGCGAGAATCCATTTTGTAAACCTCTTTCTTCAATTGTAACTGTTCGGGCCGCAAACCTCGCCCCTACGGCAGCACACCCAGCCTAACGTTTCTGAAATCCAGGTTGGTGGTCGGGTCGTGCGCTTGCAGGCTGATGGCGCCGGCCCCCAGGCGCGCGTTCTGCCGGGCGTTGTTGCCCTCCGGACGCGGATCGTCCCAGTCCGTCACCGGGTACCCGTTCAGCCACACGGCGAAATGCTTTCCATTGGCGGCGATGGTCTTGGCATAAAACACGCCGTCGTCGCTGACCACCTTGCGGGTGGCCACGCGATTGTACATGGCGCCGGTGCCCCAGTCCACCGGCTTGGTGCGGTCGCCGTCCTTGTATTCGTTGCGGATCTGCACCTCGTACCCGTTCCAGTAGGTGTTCGGTTCGCCGCGCAGGAAGACGCCGCTGTTGGGGTGGTGGTTGGCGTCCCGGGGATTGGTGCGGACGTCGAGCTGAAGCACGAAGTTGGCGTAGGTCGCTTCGGTCTCCAGTTGTCCGCCGCCCTTGACCACGTGGATGGCGCCGTCCTTCACGCTCCACTCGGCGGGCTCCTTGGGCGGCTTGGGCGGTTGGATCACCTTCCAGCCGGCCAGCGTCTTGCCGTCGAACAGCGCCTTCATGCCGAGCGGCTTCAGCTTGATGTTACGGAACTCGATGCGGTCCTTGTTGGCCTGCAAGCCGATGTGGCCGGCCTTGCTCTTGGCATCGCGCGCGTCGAGAATCTTCTTGCCGTTGAGGGTTACCTGGAAGCGGTCGCCCTCGATGCGGATCTCGTAGGCGTTCCACTGGTCCGCCTTGATTTTCGCCTTCTTGGCGCGGACGTGGTTCACCAGGCTGCCGGTGGGAAACTTCGGATTATCGTCCCAGATCTGGACCTCGTAGCCGGTCTCGTGCGGCAGGCCGGTCTTGGCCGAGCGCACGAACAGCCCGCTGTTGCCGCCCTTCCTGGCCCTGAAGTCGAGCTTAAGGACATAGTCGGCGAAGACGCTGTTGGAACGCAGCCAGCCCACCTGGCCGGCGTCGAAGGTCAGCGCGCCGCCTTCCACCTTCCACTGGCCGGCGCCTTCCTGGCTCCAGCCGAACAGCGATTCGCCGTCAAACAATTGAATCCAGCCGTCGGCGGCCTCCTTGGGAGGAAGCTGGGCCAACAGCGGAGAACAGACCACCAGAGCAAGACACGCGAGTCTCATAACCAACCCATCCTATCAGAACCGAAAAATGCGTCAGCCTGGGTAGGGTCGAGGACTGGCGCCATGATTCCGTAGGTCCGGCCTATCCATTGCTCCCCGTTTCCTTTGGGAGTGCCTCA
>JAUYBU010000313.1 GCA_030693045.1 Bryobacterales bacterium
GACCCGTAACTTGTTGTTGCACGCGGTGTTGCTGTCTCTGCTTTCGTTGTCGGAGACCGCGATGCTGTTTGTTCGCAACGTCCTGGGCCCCAGCGTGATCCCGCAGGTCAGTACGGCGCTGCTGGCTGCGAACGGACTCTGTGTGGCCGGATGGCTGGGCCTCACTCGAGCCGGAGAGCACCGCCCGGCCGGAATGCGTCCGCACTGGCGTCCGGAGACCGAACGTCACCTGCTGGACCAACTCTCCGCCCTGAACGCGAGCCTCACGCGTTCGGCCGCCGAACGCGCCCCGGAATCAACACGCCGGGGGCCTGTTTAATATTTCTTTATCTTTTTGCTGGTTCCCTATTTACTCGCTTGAGTTTCCCGGTTAATCTTGGGGATGGGGGAATGAGCTTTCTGACATGAACCTGATTCTTGTTGTCGGAGGCGTGGTTGCCGCGGGTCTTTTGGGGACTTTCGTGTTTGTCCTCCTCCGTCTGTTCCGGAGCGGGCATTCAACGCATGACGAACCACTGTGGCTTCCCACGATTTCACCAGCACGGTACCGGCCGATGGAGCGCCTGCTGGGGGCTGAAGATCTCGCGTTCCTGGCCGCTCAGCCGGGTTTCACGCGAGCCATGGCACGCCGGTTCCGCGCCGGGCGCCGGAAGATATTCCGGGCCTATTTGCGGAATCTGGCGCGGGATTTTGGGCGATTGCATCGCGCCGCTCGGATGCTGATGCTTTGCGCCCCTCAAGACCGCCCGGACTTCGCCGCTGCGCTGGTCCGTCAACGGTTGCTATTTGAGCGGACCATGCTGCTGGTCCAATGGCGGTTGCTCGTGAATTGGGCGAGCGGCGCGGCCGTGGACGTCAGCGGACTGGTGAGCGCTCTGGAGACCATGAACGCCCAGGTTCGGGCGCTGGCGACCATGCCGGCGGCCGCCTGAAAGTGGGGCCGGACACATCCGGCCCCTATAGTTTCTTCAGCGACTCCTTGGCTTCCTTGAGGCGCGGGAAGTTCTTTTCCGCTTCTTGAAACTCCCGTGTGTGCACCCGGCGCCGGACGCCGCTGTGATCGGCCGGGTATCGCAGGTGGAGCATCTCGTGGTACAGCACGTACTCGACGGCCAGGCGCGGCGCCTGCGCGCGATCCAGCAGCTTGCTCAGAATGATGGTGTTGTGGGAAAGGTCGTAGTGACCCAGCGTCGAGCGCGCCGGGCGGCGGCTCCAGCCCAGCGCCGGCCGCGCCATCAGACCGTCGAAATGGGCGGCGTTGAGCTGCTCGAACATCTCTTCCAGGTTGTAAACGTCTCCCTGGGGGCCGGAGACGAACTTGTGTCCGCGGATCTGCCGCAGCAGGTGCAGACTGCGGCGCATATCGCGCCGGTTCAGGTAGCGCCGGTAGCGGTCGTTGAAGACCGCCGGGACCGGGCGCCGGTACAATTTCGCGATCAGAATGTTGGCCAGCGCTTCCAGTATCCGCGCCGGAGCGCCTTCCAGCACGTCCGGCAAACGCACGCCCAGGCGGCCCTGTTCCAGACCGATGAAGCTGTTGGCGTTGGCGAATCGCCGGAACTCGACGCGCACCTCCCCCAGCGGCGTGCGAGGCTTCCATTCGTGGAATACGCGCGCGAAAATCTCTTGCGGGGATTCCAGGGGCGATCCGCTCGAAACTTGCATTTCCTTCCGTTTTAACATATCAAAGGAAGTTGGCCGGCTTTTTGCGCCGTCCCGGCCGGCCGCACTTCATCTAAGGAGAAAGAATTCTTGCGCAGAGCGAAAATCAGCGCCGTCGGCTGCTATGTGCCGCCGCGGCTGCTGACCAACCAGGACCTCGAGAAGATGGTCGAGACCAGCAGCCAATGGATCCTCGACCGCACCGGCATAGCCGAACGCCACATTGTCGAACCCGGCCAGGCGACTTCGGACATGGCCTATGAAGCGGCGAAGGTGGCACTCGAGCGCCGCGGCATCGACCCCGCCGGGTTGGATGCCATTATCGTTTGCACCGTGACGCCGGACATGTTCTTCCCCTCGACGGCATGTCTGGTGCAGCACCGTCTGGGAGCGCCGCGCGCCTGGGGCTTCGACCTGAGCGCCGCCTGCTCGGGTTTCGTCTACGGGCTGACGACGGCCGCGCACCTGGTGGGGGCGGGCACGCACCAGAGGGTAATGGTGATCGGCGCCGACACCA
Source organism: Bryobacterales bacterium (assembly GCA_030693045.1). Lineage (GTDB taxonomy): Bacteria > Acidobacteriota > Terriglobia > Bryobacterales > Bryobacteraceae > JACQZT01. Next base: position 2,180 of record JAUYBU010000313.1, read on the forward strand.
TGTCGCGCATCATCGACTACACCGACCGCGCCACCTGCGTGCTGTTCGGCGACGGCGCCGGCGCCATGATCGTCGAGCCGGCCGGGGAAGGCGAGGACGCCGGGTTCATCGATTTCAGCAACCAGATCGACGGCTCCGGCGCGCCGTTTCTGAACATGCCCGCCGGAGGGAGCCGCATTCCGCCGTCGCACGAGACCATCGACAAGAAGATGCACTTCGTGCACCAGGAGGGGCAGCAGGTCTTCAAGTACGCGGTCCGCAAGATGTACGAAGCGTGCCGGGACCTGTTGGCCAAACACGGCCTGACCGGCGACGACATCGCGCTGTTCGTGCCCCACCAGGCCAACATCCGGATCATCACCGCCGTGTCGGACCGCCTCGGGCTGAGCCCCGACAAGGTCATGATCAACATCCAACGTTACGGCAACACCACGGCGGCGACCATTCCGCTGGCCGCCGAGGACGCGATCCTCCAAGGCAAACTCAAACGCGGAGACCTGGTGCTGATCGCCGCGGTCGGTGCGGGTTTCACGTTCGGCGCCAACCTCTGGCGCTGGGCCTACTGACAAAACCGCTTCCTTACGGTCGCGGCTCAGTTGCGAACGTGCGTGTTTGCAGGCGGTTACTGAGCCGCGACCGGGTGCCCTCTGGGCGGGGGAGCGGACAGAAATCATTTACGCCGTCAGTTCGCTCAGAACTTTGCGGTCGACTTCGATCCCCAGACCCGGCTTGTCGGGCAACGTGACAAAGCCGCCTTCGATCCCGATCGGCTCCTTCAGCAGCGGGTACTTGTCGCGCAGGGCGTGAAACTCGCAGTTGTACTCCTGTTCGTACAGGCACATGGGCTCGGAGACCCAGAAGTGGTAGTGCGCGGCGGTGCAGAAAGTCGGCTGGGTGTTGTGAGTCACCACCGGCCGGTTGTAGATGCCCGCCAGCACGCCGATCTTCCGGATTTCGGTCAGACCGCCGCACTTGCTCACGTCGGGTTGGATGACGTCGATCTTGCCGTACACGATCAGATCCCGGTGCTGCCATCGGGTGCAGCTTTCTTCGCCGGCGCTCACCGGCATGTCCAAAGCGTCGCACAGCCGCGCGTAACCCTCGTAGTCTTCCGGCGCGATGGGCTCTTCGAACATCACCACGCCCAACTTCTCCAGTTCCCTCCCAATCTGAATGGCCCGGTGCACGGTGTAGGCGTGGTTCATATCGACGATGAGACGGAATTTCGGCCCGAACGCCGAGCGAATCGCCCGAACCACGTCCAGCGTGTCGTCCGTGCCCTGGTCGAAGGCATAAAACTCGTACGGGTGGATCTTGGCCGCGGTGAACCCGCGCTTGACCCACGGCTCCAGGTGTTTCACTTCGTCGGCGGGCGTGCGGTGCTGGCGCATCGCGCTGGCGTAAATCGGCACCTTGTCGCGCACCTTGCCGCCCATCATCATGTAACAGGGCACGCCCAGCGCCTTACCCATGACGTCCCACAATGCGATGTCGAACCCCGCCAGCGCGAACATCAGGAACCCCTGGTGCCCGCTCTTGTAATGGGCTTCGTAGACCTTCTTCCAGATGAACTCGGCGTCGAAGGCGCTGCGGCCGACCGCGATCCGCTTGATCTGATTCTCGACGATGGCGCTGAGCGCGTTGATGTTCACCGTGGGGCTGCATTCGCCCATTCCCGTGATCCCGCCGTCCGTGAACACCTCGACCAAAATCTGGCCGGTCTTCAAACGATAGGTCTTGACATCCGTGATTTTGAGTTTCGGAGTGCCGGGCGGGACAGCGGCCTGGGCGCTGCCGGCCAGCAGTCCGGAGGCCCCGGCGGCGGCGCCGGAAAGCCAACTGCGGCGGGAGGTGCGTTGTTCAGTCATGTAAGCCATACTACACCAGGCGCCGGTGGCGTCTCGGTTGACACTGCCAGGGGCGCGGGATTATAACTGGTCCATGCAACTCAGAGGTCGAACCACTTTTGTCGCTTTGCTGGCACTGGCGCTTTTGCGCACCTCCTCCGCGGTGGGCCAGGAAACGCGAGCCACGCTCAGCGGCACCCTCCCCGACCCGTCCGGAGCCGCGGTGGCGGGCGCAAAACTGCACCTGGTCAACGCGGACACGGGAGTCGATTTCTCGGCCGATTCCAACATGGCGGGCCAGTACCGTTTCCTCTTTCTTAACCCCGGGACGTACCGGGTGAGCGCCGAAATGAGCGGCTTCCGCACCTTCGTGCGGGAAAAGATCGCCTTGAGCGTGGGCCAGTCGGCGACCGTCGATATCGCGCTGCAACTGGGAACCCAGGCCGACACCGTGACGGTAGGCGCCGAGGCGCCCCTGATCGAAGCCGAAAAAGGCGACCGCGGCATGTTGGTGGACCAGAGACAACTCACCGAGTTGCCCATGAACAGCCGCAACCCGATTCTGCTGGTCACCCTGGTGCCGGGCGTCTCGCAAACCGAAATCCGCTACGACCTGGTGCCGTTCTCCAATTCCGGCCTCTCCAACTGGTCCATCAACGGCAGCGCCGCGCGCACCACCTCGTTCATGGTGGACGGCGCGCCCAACGACATGATTTCCGGGGCCCAGGCCCTGATCGCCTACGTCCCGCCGGTGGATGCGGTGCAGGAGTTCAAGGTCAACACGGGTCCCTATGACGCGCAATACGGGCGCAACGGCGGCGGCGTCATCAACGCCATGCTCAAGAGCGGAACCAACTCGTTCCACGGGTCGGTTTACGAATTTCTCAAGCGCCCCCGATTCAATGCCAACCTGTTCTCGAACAATGCCAAGGGCCTGGGGCGCGACAGCAACCTGCTGGACCAATACGGCTTCACCATCGGCGGCCCGGTCCGCATCCCGAAGGTGTACAACGGCCGGGACCGCACCTTCTTCTTCGTGGCCTGGGAGGGCTTCCGCCAGAACATCCTGTTTCCGGCCAACGACACTTCGTCGATTCCGACGGTGGCGCAGCGCAACGGCGATTTTTCGAAGACCTTCAACAACCTGGGTCAGCTCATGCCCATCTACGATCCCCAGACCGGGCGCATGGACGCCACCAACCGGTGGGTGCGCGACCTGTTTCCGGACAACAAGATCCCCGGCAACCGGATCAACCCGGTGGCGGCGAAGATCGCCAATCTGTACCCCGAGCCGAACCTCCGCACCCCCGGTTCGCCGGACTGGCAGAACAATTTCTTCCTGAAGGACAACATCGTCTGGTATCACTTCAAGAACTTCGTCACCCGCGTGGATCACAATTTCAGCGAGAGGCAGCGGGTCTATGCGCGCTATGCCTGGAACGACCAGCTCATGTGGCAGGTCTCCAACGGCATGCCCACTTATCCGGCCGCCGACCAGCGTTACGGCCACAAGATCAACAACGCCGGCGTGTTCGACTCGATCACCGTCCTGGGGCCCACCGCCACGCTCGACCTGCGGGTCTCGGTTTCCCGCTGGCTTCAGGACTACAAGCCCAGAGACTGGGGCACCGTCGACGCCAGTCTCATCGGCTGGCCGAAGAGCCTGACGGACCGGTTTCCGGACGCTCAGCGGTTCCCCTACTTCAGTCCGGCCAGCTATAGGTCGCTGGGCTCCGGCTCCGGCAATATCCAACTGTTCATTACCACCACGCTGGCTTTCCAGCCGGTCATCACCGTGATGCGCGGCCGGCATTCCTTGAAGACCGGCATCGACATGCGCCGGACCGGTTACGCCACCTACCCGGCCGGCTATACCGCCGGTCAGCTCGGTTTCGACCGCGGCTTCACCCGCAGGGACTACCTGACCCAGGACACCTTGAGCGGGAACTCGATCGCCTCCATGCTGTTGGGCTATGGCGCCTCCGGCCAAGTGGACTCGATGGTCCGGCCCTACTACAACTGGATGTACTACGCGCCTTATTTGCAGGACGACATCAAGCTCACCCGCAAGCTGACCGTCAACCTGGGGTTGCGGTGGGACTACACGAAGCCGGTGACCGAACGCTACGATCGGATGAACCGCGACTTCCTGGCCGGCCAGGTGAACCCCATCTCGTCGCAGATCGACCAGACCAAGTTCCCGGGATACAAGGTCAACGGCGGCATCGGTTTCGCCGGCAAGGACGGCCTGTCCCGCTCGCCGTTCAATCCGGACAAGAACAATTTCCAGCCTCGCGTGGGCGCGGCGTTTCAGCTTCGCCCGACCCTGGTGCTGCGCGGCGGCTACGGCCTTTCGTTCATCAACCAGGTCTCGCAAGGCAGCCTGCTCGGTTTCAGTTTGAGCACGCCGTTCGTATCGACGCTGGACGCCGGAAGAACTCCGGAGAGCCTGATCTCGAACCCGTTCCCGAGCGGAATTCTCCAGCCGGCCGGCGCGGCGGGAGGGATGAAAACCATGCTCGGCCAAGGGCCCACCTTCTCCGATACCGCCGGCCTGACGGGCTACGCCCACGTGTTTTCGTTCGGGTTCCAGAAACAACTGCCCGGCCAGATCGGCCTGGATGTTTCCTACGTCGGATCGCGAACCCACAAGGTGGCCACATCCAGAGGCTTCAACGAGATGTCGCTTCAGAACCTGGCGCTGGGAGATTCCTCCAAGGGCGGCAATCCGAACTACCTCAATGCCGCGGTGCCGAATCCGTTCCAGGGCCTGATGCCCGGCACCTCCCTGAACAACGCGACCGTTACGCGCCAGCAACTGCTGCGCCCGTATCCCCAATTCACCGGTTTCAACATTCAAGATGTCAGCGGCGGCAAGATCTGGTACAACTCCCTGCAAGTGTCGGCGCAGAAGCGCTACTCGCACGGGCTGAGCGTCACCGTCTCCTACACCCTCTCGAAAAACATTGAAGCGCTGACTTACCTGAACGCCCAGGACGCCGCCCCCACCCGCACCCTGGTGGGTTGGGACCGTCCGCAGCGGCTGACGGTGGCGCCCATTTACGAGTTGCCCTTCGGGCCTGGCAAGCCGTTCCTCACCAGCAACCAGGGCGTGGTCAGCCGGCTGGTGGGCGGCTGGCAGATGGTCATGAACACCATGTTCCAGTCCGGCATCCCGATGAGAACGGCCGGCAACGTGTACCTGCTGGGCGACCCGCGGCTCGACAATCCGACCTGGGGCCGCATGTTCAAGACCGGGGTCATCGACGCCGATGGCACGGTTCGCAACGTGGCTTCCGGCGAGAGTCCCGTGTACCAGATCCGGTCGCCCTTCACGCTCCGCACGACGCCCCTGTATTACGGCAACCTTCGCGATTTGTGGGGCCGGGAATACAACATCTCGTTTGTGAAGAACACGCGCATTCGGGAAGGAATGAACGCCCAGTTCCGCGCCGAGGTGTTCAACATCTTCAACACCCCGATCTTCGCGATGAATCCCAACCTGGATCCGACCTCGACGAACTTCGGGAAGATCCTGCGGGATAACGGCCAGAGCAACATGCCGCGGCAGATTCAGCTCGCCCTCCGCTTCTCGTTCTGACAGACGCCCCCGAATAAATGCGTCAGCCTGGTATGGCCCCTTTTTCAAAAAGGGGCCATACCAGGCTGACGCATTTATCATGAAGACCAATCGTCGGGAGTTTCTCGGTTTGCCGGGCGCTGCCGCGGCGACATCGCTGTTGGGCGCCGGCGCGCCGGGCGTTCCGTGGCACCAGAAGATCCGCCGCGTCGGTCAGGTGAACATGACCGAACGCGACCCGGTCGAGTTGAATGTCGAGGAGTGGGCCAATTACTGGGCCAGCCTGAAAGTGGA
>JAUYBU010000387.1 GCA_030693045.1 Bryobacterales bacterium
CGCAAGGAGAGTCCTGGTTGCGGCATCTGGCGCGGCTGGGGTTGCGCCGTCTTTCGGAACTTGTGCATGCCTGAGGCGAGAGTTTTCAGGAGAGCCGGACGCGGGAAATCTGCATCTCCGGTTCGACGAGGGGAGAGCGGGTCGCGCTATTCGCGTCGCTCTCTCTCCTACTCTACCGGCTCAGTTAGGAAGACGGTCGCGGCTCAGTTAGGAAGACGGTCGCGGCTCGGTTACGAACGTGCGCGTTCGCAGGCGGTTACTGAGCCGCGACCGTCAGGAAGCGGTTGCTGGATCTACTTCAGGTTGACGCTTTGCGCCGCCGTGGTTCCCTGCCGGTTAGAAATGGTCACCGAAAGAGACTGGAGGGTATCGATCACGTTGGTCACCTTGTTCACGTCGCCTTGCATGGTGAACGGAATCGAAGCGGTGAACAGGCTGCCGTAGGCCTGCGACGCGGCCGTGGAATACCAGGCCAGGAAGCTGGATTCCACCGGGAGCGTGACCTTCGAGGTGGCCACGGTTTCGTTGGCCGTGGGCGTGAACTGGACCTCGATCTGGGTGACCGAGCGGCCCGTCGCCATGCCGGTCACCAACAGCGTGAAACCGCTGGCGGTCTTGCCGGTAATGGAAACTCCCAGCAGGCGCGGCGCCAACTGCGGCACGGCAATGCTGAACGACGGAGGATTGAGCGGGGTCAGGTCGATCTTGCCTTCGGAGGTCTGGAACGTCGGCGTCAGCGTGATGGCGCCGGCGACCGATCCGGTCTGCACGCGGATCTGGGTGGCGTTGTTGGGGAAGACGGCCCGCGTCGAGTTGGCCGGAATGATGAACGTCGTGGTCCGGCCTCCGGTGGCGAACTGCACGGCCGGATCACTGGCGGCGACTTCGGAGTAGAAGTTCAGCGTCAGGGTGCCGTTGAGGGCCAGCGGATAGGCCTGCGCGAGCGAAAAGCCGACGGCGGGCTGAGCCAGAGGCTCCTGCGGTCCCGACGGTCCCTCGAATCTGTAGTCCGGCAGAGCCGCCGGCGGGTTGCCGGTTCCGGACAGCGTAAAGGTCTGGGTGTTGTCGAGCTTGAGGGTCGCGGTCGCGGCGCCCATGGTGATCGGCGTAAAGCCGAGCTGGAACGAGAACGAGCTACCCGGCTGAATGGTGACCGGCAGCTCGGCCAGTTGGGTCAGCGCGAACACGGTACCCGTCTGCACGATGCCGATCGAGCCGATGGTGGTGGGCGCGGTGCCGGTATTATTCACCGTGAAACGAACATTGGATGTGCGGCCCACCGCAACTGGGGTGAAGGCCACCTGGCCGTTGTTCTGGACCGTGATGCTGGCCGAACCGATGGCATAGGCGTACTGCAAAACCGAGCCCAGGCCGTTCCCGCTGATCTCGAACGAGTCCGGCCCGATCCGCAGGCGTCCGCTGACGCGGCCCGCCTGGGTGGGCGTGAAGGTGACGGTTACCGTGGCCGACATACCGGCCTGCAACGTGAGCGGAACGAAGGGCTGGTCGGTCAGGGTGAAGCCCGCGCCGGAGACGTTGATCGCCGTGATGCGGCCGTCGGCGTTGCCGACGTTGGTCACGCGTACCGTGATGGCGCTCTTCTCGCCGATCACCGCGTCGGGCAGTGAAATCGGCTGCCCGGAGAGAATCGCCGAGATGGTCGACTCCTGGATGGTCTCGTAGGCCCACTCGGGACCCGACCCTTCGCCCACCAGGTTGAACGCCACGGTCTTGTCGAACAGCGCGATCTGCAAGGTGCCGGCCGACGGATCCAGTTGCGCCGGCGTGAACGCCACCGTAAAGCGCAATTCCTTGCCGGCGTCCACGATGGTCTGCGGCAGGGGCAGGCCGACCAGAGAGAAGGCCGATCCGGAGCCGCTGACGCCATTGATCACGCCGGGGCCGCTGCCTTTGTTGGTGACCACCACCACAGTGTTCGAGGTCGCGGCAATCGCGGTCAGGGCCATGGTCATGGTGTCGCCCGGCGCCACCTGAATCGGGTTGCCGCCCTGCGCGATGTAGCTGAAGGTGAACTCCGGCGCCACGCCCGTCAGGTTCAAACTAAGGGTGCCGGCGGGGGTGACGATGCCATAGGCGATGCTGATTTTGCCGACGGCCTTGACGCTGGATCGGGGCGCATAGCGCACGCCAAGGACCAGGGTCTGGGTACGGGCGGGGTACGTCAGCGCGCCCTGCGAAAGATCGGGCGCGCCGCTCATCGAGAAATCGGTTGCGCCGGTCAGGTCAACCGCGTTCACGAGGAACGTCGGATTCGTGCCGGTGTAGGAAATCGTCACCGTTGCGGCAACCGGCGCGCTAAGGGAGTCGGCCTGCATGGCCAACGTGGCGCCGTCGGCGAGGATCGTCGTCGCCTGGGCCGTCTGCACCTTGATGGAGAACGGGGCTTGCGCCGAGGCCACCGGCGCCAGAGCGCAGAGGGCGATCAATCCGAGAATGAAGAGTGAGTGGTAGCGGGTCACGACGTTAGTCCTCCATCACCGAAGCCGGCTCGGCCGGCACGAAATAAACGGCCAGCGAGCGGGCGCTGTCCAGAATCTGGAGCGGCCCGGCGTCGCCGCCGTTGGTCAGCGCGAACAGCGAAGCGGAAAACCGCTCCAGGCGCGTGGGCTCGAAGTCCAGTGCCGCGACGCCCGAGATTTCGGAAGTGGCCAGGTCGAACGCCGTCAGGCTGCGCGCGCCGCGGCTGGCGACCAGCAGCGTTTTCTGGTCCGGCGAAACGGCCAGGGCGGCCGGATCGTCGACGCCGCGGGCGGCGTTGGCGAACAACTGGGCGTCGGCCGCTTCGGTGTAGTTGCCGAGCGCCAGGATCTGGTTGCGAGCGGCATCGGCGACATACAACCGGTTGCCGGCCAAGGCCAGCGCCGCGGGCTGTTCCAGATCGAGGATGCGGCGAACGGCGGCCCCGCCGGTGACGACAAAAATCGCCCCCGACTCGGAGGCGGCCACCAGGTTGCGGCCCTGGGACGCCACGGCGACCGCGGAGATCCTTTCGAGATCGGCGGCGAAAGCCAGCTTGGCCGAGGTGGCCAGGTCGCTCCACAACTCGACGTGTCCGGCCTCGCCCCAAAGGGCGACGGCGGTGGAGTCGGCGCTCCAGGCGGCGCGAGTCACGCCGGCGGCGGCCGCCAGGCTCTGCAAGTACAGCGGTTGCTCATCCAGGCCGCGCAGCAGCAGCACGCCGTCCTGGCCGATGGCAATGGCGAACTTGCCGTTGGGCGAGACGGAGGCGAAATCCAGGTTGGCGACCAGGGCGTCGCCGAGATAGGAAGCGCCCGGCACGCCCACCATGGGGCGCAACGCGCGGGCCTGCGGGTCAAAGAGAACGCCGGAAACAGGTCCGGCCAGTCGTGTCTCCTGCGCGGCCAGAACCAGCGCCGCCAGGCACAGCAACAAACTCAATCGTTTCGCATTCCGCATATCGTGAACTTTCTCCCGAGAGTGGCTGAGGGAACTTAGCGCGGGCCGCTAACCGTGATGGCACCCGGAGTGATGGTCACCGCGGTTGTCGCCGTGGTCGTCGTCGTGCCGTCGCCACGCGTCGCGGCGACCGCGCCGCCGGCAATCGCCAGGCCCGCAATCACAACCACCGGAACCAGCCAGCGGCGTTTGGCCGACACGGAGCCGGCTCCGGCCGCTCCCCGCACGTTGCTTTGGGCGATCACCGCCGCGCCGGTCTTCGCGCCCGAAGTCGCGGTGACTTTGATGTTGAACCGGCCCTCTTCGTCGTTGGGCACGTAACCGGTGGCGCCGGCTCGGCCCTGGGCATCGGTTCGGACCGTCTGGGTGCGCATCCAGCCATGGAACACCCCGCCCGGCCCGGTTGCCGGCAATTGGTAAATCACTTCGGCGCCGGCTACTGGTTTATCGGCTTCGTCCCGCACCTCGACTGCCGGCGCGGTCGCGCTTTTCGCGCGCACGTTGTTCTTGGCGCCCTCGCCTTCGAGCACCACTATTTTGAGATTCCCCGACTGGGCCACCAGATTTTGGGCCGCGGGGCCGGCAGCCTGCGCCAGGATCGGCGCCGGCAGCACCAGCGCCCCCGCCAGGGCAAGCGCAACCACAGGTCTCAGACGCAAGGGTAGTCCTCCTGAAACTTAACTTTGAGAGCCGTTGAGAGTCTTCATCAATCCAAACTAAAGGAGACTGCGCCGCATCGCGGAACACTCCTCATCGGCCGGGCGCAACCTCGCACACCCAGCCCTCACTTGAAGATATACGTCAGGCGCAGCGCCAGTCAACAAAGCAAAGACGACCGCTTGGGGTGAAATGTTCCCCGCCGCCAAAAAAAAGACGCCTCGCCCGGTCGCCTGGCCTGGCCGCCTGATCCGGATGCCCGACCCAGACGCTTGACCCGGGCGCCAGTCCCGCCCGCCTTGCCCGGTCCGATCAGGCAAGTCCTTCAACCTTCAGATCTTTTAGGAGATTTCCCGAGGCGTTCCTCGGATATCCGAAATCCCAGAATGCATTGGCTGGCCCGCTTTCCCACACGCGAGTGTGGCGGGCGGTCAGCATCCGCTCAAACCGGCCATCCAATTCCTGTACCTGGCCGTCCAGGCCGGCCAGGGCCAGAATCGCGCGCAGATCGAGATGCTTGCGATAGGCTTCCAGGCTCATTGTGTAACCGCGCTCCACTTTCCCGACAAATTCGCCCCACTGCGCAATCAGTCCGGCGCGGCCGGAGATGCACACCTGCTCCGGGTACCCGTTTTCGCGGAGGTAGGCTTCGACTTCGGCGTCGGTTTGCATGGCTGTTTGGGTAGGGTTCTCAGTACTCCCGCAGTTTCACCGACGGCGGGTCGTAGCCGATGAGCGCCTCGCGGCCGCCGTTCAGGATGGAAAGCCGGCCCGCCTCGATCACCAGTTCATTGAAGCGGCTGTTGGCGGGCGTGGCCATCACGCCGGCCGCGTCGATTTCCTTCAGCAGTTCGCGCCGGCGCGCCAGGGCGGCCTCGGCTGGAAGCCCCTCGGTCTCCCGCTCGATCTGAATCGCCGCTTTGACGATGAACTCCACGGAGCGGTAACCGTAGCCCACCGGAACCAGTCCCTTGCCGCCCAGGTCGACGTATTGCAGGTAGTCGGGACTGGGCTCGGCGTAAATCGTGGCGCCCGGCCCCGCGGGCCGTTGGGTGTAACAATACTGGAGGCCGCGATACTGGTCCGAGTGCGCCAGCCACGCTCCACACTCGGCGCCCGCGCAGTACATCGTGATCCCCTGCGTGTTGGTGCCGGGGGCGTCGTCGGGAAAGCCCAGCGCGTTCTGCACGTTCAGGCACGCGCCGTTGTTCCAGATAATGCGCGCGTCGGTCCAGAGGAAGCCCTCCTTGCCGTTCGGGTACTTGTCGCGGATGCCGTAAACGCTGACCGCCACCGGCAGCAGGCCGGTGATGAAGTGCACCAGATCGACGTAGTGGCAGCCGATGTAGGTGAAGGCGTCGGAATTTTCCCAAGTACACCAGTTCTGGAAGTTCGAGTGGCGGTAGTACCACTTTTCGAGCAGGCAGGCGGTGCCCAGGCGGAATTCGCCGAACTGCCCGGCGCGGTAGCGACGGCGGGCCATCTGGCTGCGGTCGTCGAAACGCTTGTGGTATTCGATGCCGACCAACAGGCCGCGCTCGAAGGCTTCCCGCTCGATGTGTTCGGCTTCGGCGGAGCTGAGCACCAGCGGCTTGACGGTGCAGACGTGCTGATTGGCGGCCAGCGCGGTCATGATCACGTCGTAGTGGAGTTGATCGGGCACCCCCACGATGACCAGGTTGCGCGGCGGCATCGAGGCGATGACGTCGCGGAACAGGTGCGGGTGCGGCTGGTCGAGATCGCCGGCCAGGTTCGGGAACGGCCGGAAGGTCTGGCCCGGAAAGGCGTCCAGCATGGCGTCGGACTCGGCCAGCGTCTTGAGCGTGCGCACGTTCAACGCGGAGACCGAGATCGGGCCGATCGCGCCCTGGCGCTGCATCTGGTACAGCGAGGGCAGAATCTGGTCCAGGGCGATCATCCCGCCGCCGACCAGGACCACTTCGGGCCGATTCATTGTCCAATCACCTCCGCAAACGCTTCCGCCAGCACTGCCGCGCTCTCTTCCACCGCCTCTTCGGTGATCACCAGCGGCGGGCAGATCTTCACCGTGCCGCCGCCCAGGCCCACCGGGCTGAACATCAGTACGCCCTTCTCGATGCACAGCCTCACCACGTCCCAGGCCAGATCGCCATCCGGCTCTTTCGTTCCGGGCTTCACGCAGATCACGCCGGCGACCAGCCCCTTGCCATGCACCCAGCCGATCTGGCGCAAGCGCGACCTCAGCTCGTTCAACCGCCGGTGCATCAACGCGCCGGCGCGCGCGGCCTTCGCGGCGAGGTCATCCTTCAGCACCACCTCGACCGAGGCCAGCGCCGCCGCGCAGCAGACCGGATTGCCCGTGTGCGTCGAGGTCATGCTTCCCGCCGGGTGCAGATCCATGACATCCGGACGCCCGGCCACCACCGCCAGCGGCAGGGAACTGGAAATCCCCTTTCCGAACAGCGCCAGGTCGGGGACCACGCCGTAGTTCTCGAAACCGAACAGCGTGCCGGTGCGGCCGAACCCCGCCTGCACCTCGTCGCACACCAGCAGGATCTTGTGACCCGCCGTCCATTCGCGCAACGCCTTCATGTACGCTGGCGGCGCGAACGCACCCGAGCCGCCCTGGTAGGTTTCGAGCATGACTCCGGCGACGTTGGAGGGCTCGATGCCCTGATCGGCCAGGCACTTGAGGAAGTAGTCGAAGGAGGTGTCTTCGGTATGGAAGCCGTCCGGGAAGGGGACCTGGACGAAGCCGGGATCGAAGTTGACGATCCACTCTTTGAGCGCCGGGATGCCGCCCGCCTGCTGCGCGCCCAGGGTCCGGCCGTGGAACGCCCTGTCGAACGACACGATCACGTTCTTCGAGCGGCCGCCGGCCCTGACGCCGTGGGTGCGGCACAGCTTGATGGCGCACTCGACGGCCTCGGACCCGGTGGTCAGCAGGAACACCTTCTTCAACGGCTCGGGCAGAATGGCGGCCAGTTTTTCGACCAACTGGTAACGGATTTCGGTGGGGAAGCAGTAGCTGGTGAGCAGTTTTCCGGTCGCCTGCTTCACCACCGCAGCGATGATCTCGGGCCGGCCGTGGCCGGCGTTGGCGATGAGCACGCCGCTGGACCAGTCGATCCAGCAGTTGCCCGCCATGTCCCAAACCTGGAATCCCTCGGCGCGGTCCCAAAGTATGGGCGGCTGGCCGCGCATGGCCACCGGCTCCATGTCTTGCAGCTTCTCGAGGATCGGAATCGTGGCCGGCGCGGGGATGTCGGTCACAATGCGGCGTAGCGCGGTTTCCACGCGAGGGACGCGCTTGGGGGTTAGATCGTACTCTCTTGCCATGTTGGTCCTATTGTCGGAAATCGGTGAGGGGTGGGGCAAGGGGCCCTGCCGGATGGGGTGCAACTGCTTGCGTGCGGCCATATTCCCGGGGATGGATGGCGGGATTGCGGCGGGGCCTGGATGTTCGCTTCCATCGGCGCGGCAAGAGGCGGTTGCGGCGTTCCCCCGGCGCATCACCGGGCACATACGATCCGCTGGAAGCGGGGGCTGCCCTGGTGTGGCGAGTCTTTCTCGGGTTTCCGTGGGATGGCGGAGGCGGAGGTTCTCGGGGTACGCGGGCCGAAGTCCGCGGGGCCGGGATGTGGCCGAAGGCGCATGGATAAAGGCTCCGGCGCATAGTGCGCGCCGCTCGCCGGCCCGGCGGGCGACTGAACCGGGGCGTGACTCCTCGGGTTCGAATCCGCACATTTTCTTTTCGCAGGGCTGGCGCAGGGCCTGGATGCGGGGTTTTTTGCCGGGCAGAGCGCCGCAGGCATGGGCCAGGCATTCGAGGCCGATGGCGTTGCGCGGGGCGATGCATAGCCTGTGCCGGCGGACTAACTCCTGGAAGCCTCGGTGCGATTTGTTCTTGAGGACGGTGGCTTGGGCGAGCAGGTGGAGAGAGAGCGCATTCATGGAGGAGTGGCCTGCGGCTGGTTGAGCGGGATGTCGCATGAAGTACGTCTCTGACCACATTGTAGCGGCCGTATGGGGCGGGACTTGGGAAAGTTTTCGCTACGGTGTTGATAAGAAGGGAATTATTTAGACGTGGCGAGTGTGACGTTTACCGGCTAATGGGCGAGGAGGATACCTGCCGTGCAGCACCGCAGATTTGGACGGTGACGGTCGGTGCACTGTGAACGACGTTCGACTGATCATCGATGCCGCCCTGGGTGGGGCATGTGTTGTGGGACCATGAGAAGGCTGCTTCGGCGGCGGTTGCTGCTGCCGAAGCGGATCGACAGCTCTTCGGCGCTCACGAGAATTTACCCACCTCTGCTTTCCAAAACTGACCCAGGCATTCTGATCTGAGCCCCAGGGCGTCCGCGCTGACGGGTGGTGACCATAAAGGGTCACCATGCCAGAGGCCCGGAAGAGACCGTGTTCGATCTGCCGCCGGTGGTTCCGGCCTGATGCGCGAGTAGGGAGCCGCCAACATGCCTGCGGGAAGCCGGCATGTCAGACGTCGCGGCGGCAGAAGACCCAAGC
>JAUYBU010000408.1 GCA_030693045.1 Bryobacterales bacterium
CGCGGCCGCGGTCCCCGATCTGGTAGCCGTAGTCCTTGCCCCAGTTCCAGTCGCCTTCGTCCCAGGCGATCCACAGGCGCCCCTGCCGATCGTATTGAGCCGCGGCGCGGGTTTCGAAAGCGCCGCTTTCGGCGATGGGGAACGCCGGCCCCAGTTGACCGTTCCTGTAAGTCCGCGCCACGACATCGTAGTTGCCCTTTGCGTAACTGTCCCAAACCACGGTGACCGCGCCGTTGGGCGCGACGGCGAGCGCGGGTTCCCAATCGTTGGCCGGCGCCGTCGAGACCTGGATCTCGGGACCCCATTTCGCGCCGTCGAATACGCGCATCCGGATGTCGAAGTTGCCGCTGCGCGCGCTCTGCCAGGCCAGGTACAGGTTGCCCGCGCCGTCGGCGGCCAGCGCGTGATAGATATCCGCGTCCCCGGCGGTGGTGAGGCGTTCAATCGACGACCATCGCCGGCCGTCGAAGGCGCGCGCGTAGAGGTCGAAGTTGCCATCCAATTGCGCGGACCACACGACCCAGATGCGGCCGTCGCGATCCTGCGCGATGGCGGTGCGAAACACATCGCCGCCGGCGTCGGAAACCGGCTCGGGATTCGATCGCCCGCGGCGCGCGTAGACCCGGTCCGCTTTGCCGTCATAAGATTGATACGCCGTCCACAGCGTTCCGTCGCGCGCTTCCACCATCGACGGGAAGTCCTCGGCATTCCCGTCGCGCGTGATCCACTCGGCGGCGGGCAGCGCCTGAATCGAGGCGCGGCCGTTCAGGAACAGGAGCGGCGCGTCGCCGGGGGCCAGGCCGGGGTCGAACGTGAAATCGCCCTGCCGCGTCGAGATCCCCGCCGGCACGGGCGCGCTGAGTTCCACCACCACGCCCTTGCCGGTGACTTTGTCGCGCCGCGAGGTCGGACCCATCGAGCGCTCGTAGGGCGTATCCCAGTAAGTTTGGCGGCGCGTGGCGCACTTCCACGTGGTGCCGTCGATCTGGTCCGTTTTCGAATCGAACTGCCAGGGCGAAATGCGGGCCCCGGGCGCGGTGACATCGCCGCTCCAGTCCACGTCCGGCTGGCCGTCCAGGCCGAAGCGAACCAGGAACGCAAGCCGGACCGGTTCGGCGGCGTGAACGGCGGGCGCACCGCCCCGGCGCGCCAACCAGGCCGCGACGCCGATGCCCAGCGCGAGTCCAACAATGGCGAGTCTCTTCATGGCAGTCATGCTCCTTTCCAGTTTCTAACAGATCGGCGCGCCCCGTGTGCTAAACTTCTGCCGATGCAGGCAACTCAAACGTCCCCCGAGTCTCCCGCGCCGCAGCGCTATCTGGCGCTGGATGCCTATCGCGGTTTCATCATGCTGGTCCTGGCGTCGGGAGGGTTCGGCTTGGCCGGTCTGGCCAAGCGCAATCCGGCATTCACCGCCGTCGCCGACCAGTTCGAGCACATGTCCTGGCAGTGGATCACCTTCTGGGACCTCATCCAGCCGGCCTTCATGTTCATGGTGGGCGTGGCGCTGCCGTTCGCGCTGGCCCGGCGCATGGAGCAAGGCGCCACTGGGCGGCAACTGTTCCGGCACATCGCCGTGCGGAGTTTCCGGCTGATTCTGATGAGTCAGATCCTGATCTCGATCGGGCGCGGCAAGCCCAGCTTTCAGCTCATCAACGTGCTGGCGCAGATCGGGATCACTTACTTCCTCTGTTACTTGATTATCCAGCTTAAGTTCCGCTGGCAGGCCGTGATTGCGGCCCTGCTCCTGGCCGGGCACTGGGCGCTGTTCGTAGCGTTTCCGGGAACCGAAGGGCCATTTATGTCGCAGGCGACTAACATCGGGTCGCTCATCGATAAGTTCGTCTTCGGCAAGGTGAACTCGGGTTACTGGGCCACCATCAACTTCATTACCAGCACCGTGACCACGTTGTTCGGCGTGTGGACCGGCCAACTGATTCGAAGCTCGAGAACGCACGGGGAGAAGATGCGGATCGTCGCCATCTGGGCCGCGGCCTGTCTGGCCCTGGGGCTGGCCATCCACCCCTGGAATCCGATCATCAAGCGCATCTGCACAACTTCATTCACACTGTACAGCAGCGGCTGGGTCCTTCTGATGCTACTCGCGTTCTACTGGGTGATCGAGGTGCTGGGTTACCGTAAGTGGGCCTTCCCGCTGGTCGTAGTGGGTGCGAATTCGATCTTCATCTACTCGCTGGAAATGGTTTTGCGGTCATGGCTGAACCGGGCGGTAGGCACCTTCACGTTCGGTTTCGAGTGGATCGGAAACTTCGCGCCCGTGGCCCAGTCCTGCACCGTCTTTCTGGTGATGTGGTACATGTGTTACTGGCTCTACAAACGAAAGATCTTCTTCAAGCTGTAGCAGAACTCCCAACCTATTTCGGGGACAGGCTACGAAATCCCGAAATAGGTGGAAATGGGGGACACGCCTGTGGGGTGGTTGAAGCGGCGGTTTGCGTAAAGCTAGCCCCGAGTGTCCCCGGGCTTCTCGGGCCGCGGCGCCTCTCGATCGTTATCGTGCGCGTCCCGGTCGCCCGGTCGTCGAAGCGCAGCACGCCGCCGGCGTTGGCCCTGGTCCGCGCAACGGTCTTTCCGTTCACCTTCACGGTCAGATTCTCGAGCGCGGGCAGTTGAGTGATCAGGTGATCCGCCCTCGTATTGGACACGATTCGGTATCGAAGCGGCAGCCCGGCTGAGAACAGGACCACCTGGTTGCGCCGCGGGTCGAGCAGGTGCACGCCGGACGCGCGCTTCTCCAGATCGCGCACCAGTCTGGATTCCAGCGGCCCAGCCGTCGCGCCATCGCCAATCTGGATGGCGTGCAGGAACTCATCGTCCTTGGCGGGCTGTTGCGGAGCGACTTCGATGCGCCAGTTGCCGGCCTCCCGTATGTCCGCCGCGACCGCGGGCGTCGAAACCGGATAGTTCCGGCCCGTGAAGGCGTTGAAGAACTCGTACCCGGGGCCGCCGATGGTGGTCACGGTGCGTTCCGCGGGCAACAGAGTCTGAACGAACAGCGCTCCGTCATATCGGCGCACGCTGGTAAGCTGCGCCCCGGCGAAGCTCTGGACGCCCGTGCGCGGCGCCTGTCCATCCACCTTCGGCTGGTCCTGAAAATGCAGCAGCCAGCGTTTCTGAAAGTCCGGACTGGCGGCGCTCACGCGGTCGTAGACCACCAGAAAATCGGAGCCGGGAAGATACACGAACTGCCGGTCGTAATGCGTGACCTTGTCGCCGTAGGCCTTGCCGAGGTCCACGCGAAGGTAGCCGTAGCGGCTCTCGTCGAAATCGCAGGCCAGCACCTGGGCCGCGTGCAGTCCCTCGGCGTCGCGATGCGCAAGGAAGGCCGGCCAGTCAGCGTGATGCTGCTTGCCGCGAATGATATTCTGCCCACCGTCGTTGGTGTAACCCTTTGGGAGGACTTGTTGGGGATCGTACACCAGCACGCAGTTGTGAGCCAAGGTTCTGGGCGCGTATTCATTGGCGTGGCGATCGGGCTGGTACATGCGATCGTAGGCGCCGCTGTCCACCGCTAGTCCGCCGCGGTGGTAGATCAGAAATTGCCCTTTGTCGAAATGCTGATGGTCGGTGAAATGATCTCCCGCCAGGATGGTGATGGCGGTGCTGTCCGGGCCCCATCCGTTGCGGAACAGGATCTGCTCGTAAGTGCCCGCGCCGAGGCGCATGAACAGCGGCAGTGTTTTGTAAGAAGGCGTGGCCGGCGCGCGCGGGTCGAAAAAGATGCGCATGCCCCAGTTGTATTCGGGCCGCACCGCGTTCTGGCCGTGAGCTTCGAGAAGGGCCAGGGTGAACGAATGCAGGCGCGCGCGCTCCGGGGCGTCCTCGACTCCCGCCGCCAGCATCTCGACGGTCAGCGGCACGGTCAGGGCGGCGGCCGCGCGATTGGCGGAAGTGTCGCCGGTCCGCTCGAAGGTCATGTCGGGCCGCGTCGAGGCGATCAGAAACCGGCCGGCTTTGCGCACGAAGTCGCCGTGGCTCGTGCGGATGCGGGGGAAGTAATCGGTGTCGGTGGCGCTGCGGTAAGCGTGCAGCGTGAGCACCAGCGTGCGCAGCGTTTCGTGAAAAGTATAGTGACTGCCCTCGCCCCAAGCCCCCTCGCGCGCGTTCCAGGTGTCCAATACCTTTCCGCGCGACTCGATGAACTGGTGCGCCAGCTCCAGATACTCGGCCGCCTTTTGGCCGTAGGGTTCCGGCTCCCGGTCCAGCGCCAGCCCGCACACCGCAACCGTACACAAAGCCATGTAGGTGTAGTTGTGATTGATGTCCGGCTGCCCGCGGAGGAGGAAGCGCCGGGAACTGTCGGCGGTGGTCACGATATTGGCCATCGCGGCGGCGCGCTCGGCGGTGGTGAGTCCGTCGTAGACCCAATCGAAGGCCGTGGCCATTTCGGCGCCGGCCAGGAATCCGCCCACGTCGTTCTTCTCGTATGAGAAGGTGCGCGAAGTCAGAAAATCGCGAACCGTCGCGAGATCCTCAGGGCGGCCTTCCTCGAGATAGCGCGCAGCAATTTCGACCGTTCCGGCCGCGCCGCGGGTGGTCACCGGACGCCTGAAGCGGGCGTACGCCGCATCCGGAATTCGCGCGCGAAGCTGGCCCACCGTCAGTCCCTTGCCAACGCGCGCCGCATCGTTGCGGACATAAATGCGCGGATGCAGTGCGGAGATTTCAGCGCGGGCCGAAGCGGCCAGTGCGACCAGTAGGATGAAGCGAGCGCTCATGCGGTACAGTGTCGCATATGCGAGCCAATACAACCGGAAGGCGCGATTTCCTGCGGGTCGCCGGAGGCACGGCCCTCTTAGGCGAAAGAATGCGGGGCGCGAACGATCGGATCGCGGTGGGATTTATCGGCGTGGGCGTCATGGGCACGGAGAATCTGCAAGCCGCCATGAAGCAGCCGGGCGTGGCGGTGGCGGCGGTCTGCGATGTTTACCAGCCGCACTTGGAACGCGCCGGCGCGCTGGCGCGCAGGGGCGGGAATCAGCCCAAGGAAGTGCGCGACTTCCGCCAGGTGCTGGCCGACCGCTCCATCGACGCCATCTGCATCTCGACGCCCGATCACTGGCATCCCTACATCACCGTCGAGGCCTGCAAAGCGGGCAAGGACGTCTACGTCGAGAAGCCCGCCTGCGTGGCGGTGGACGAAGGGCTGGCCATGGTGCGGGCGGCGCGCAAGTACGATCGCGTGGTGCAGGGCGGCACGTGGCAGCGTTCCGGCGCGCATTTTCAGAAGGCTTGCGAGATGGTCCGCGGCGGCGTCCTGGGCAAGATCGCCTTCTGCCGCACCTGGATCTACAACAATATGCCCCAGGCGGGCATCGGCAATCCGGCCGACAGCCAGCCGCCGGCGGGCCTGGATTGGGACCTCTGGCTGGGGCCGGCGCCGGCGCGCCAGTTCAATCCCAATCGCTTCGGCGTTTATCCCAAGGCCTACTCCTACTTCCGGCACTTCTGGGACTATGCGGGCGGCCACCTCACCGATTCCGGCATCCACATGCTGGACATCGTTCACATGGCCCTCGGGGACGTCATGCCGGACTCAGTCGTGGCGCTGGGCGGAAAGTATTGGCTGCGCGACGACAGCGAAACTCCCGACACGCTCCAGGTCACTTACGAATATCCCGGCTGCATCGCCTCCTGGGAGCACCGCTGCAACAATACCGAAGGACTGACCAGCCGCCTGATGGGGATCACGTTTCACGGCTCCCGTGGCACGCTCTACGTGGACCGCGCCATGTACAAGCTGACGCCGGAGAAGGGATCGGATCTGGAACCCGCCGAGATGAAGCGCGTGACCGATCCGCATCCGCTGCACTGGGCCAATTTTCTGGAATGCGTGCGCACGCGCCGCAAGCCCAACAGCGATATCGAGAATTGTTTCCGCTCTTCGGCCGCCTGCATTCTGGGCAACCTGTCGCTGCGCGCGAAGATGCGCCTGGATTGGGACTCCGCCAACAACACCACGCGGCAGACCGAGGCGCGTCCATACCTGCAGCGGACCTACCGCGGCCCCTGGAAGCTGGAAGTCTGAATCAGCGGGGCGCGGGCCCTTCGCGATAGTCGCCTTCCGCGTGCCCCGCCATGACGTTGTTCTGCTGGCGCACGGCGCCGGCGCCGGTCACTTTGTAGATGCCGTAGCGCTGCGTGCGGGCGTCCGAACGCGTTTCGGCGATCTGGTTGTCCTCGATCAGGATGTCGCCCGCCAGCGGCAGGATGTAGAAGCCGTAGCCGGATTTCGCGCTGCCGTTGTCCAGCACTTTATTCTTGCGAAAGGTGTTGCGGTGCCCGGCGTTCTGGAAACTCTCGTTGCGGAAATAGACCCCGCTGAAACCGTTTCGCGCGATGGTGTTGTTCACGAACTCGTTGTCCGTGTCCTTGTGCCCGATCGAGATTCCGTAGCGGCCGTTGTCCTCCATCACATTGTCGGTGAACTGTCCGTGCCGCACCCGCCAGCAAAGAAAAAGTCCCACGTCCCCGTTGTGGTGCATGCGGCAGTTCTTCACCACCGGACGCGCGCTGCCGGTGCCGGGATGAACGCCGTAGCCCGCGTGCCCGTGCGACTCGCAGTTCAAAATCTGCACGCCGTCGGTGATCTGGAACGAGATGCCGTCGCCGTTGTAATTGCGGGCCGTGCAATTGCGCACCGTGGCGTTGCGCACGTGGTAGAGGTAGATGGCGCCGCCCCGGCAGCCGTCCAGGTAGGCGTTCTCTTCCTTGTTGCCGTCCACGATCAGGTCTTCGAAGACCACGTTTTCCGCGTCCATGGCGCACAGTATCGGGAAGGTGTTCCGCATTTTGGCGCGCAGCCGCTCCTGATCGTAGTCCCTTAATGTCATCGGCTCGACGCGCACGGCGCCGTCGCGATTGACCTCGGTGAGAGTCGTGACGCTGATGTCCCATCCGCTTTTCAGCGTGTCGTCCAGAATCGAGACGCCCATGCCGGGGCGGAACTTTTCGGGCTCCGTCACTCGCAAGTAGGTCTCGCCGTAGTCGCCGTCCTCGGCCAGCGGGCTCTCGACGCCGCGGCTCTTGCGCAAGATGGTGCGGCCCGCCGCGCCGCGCACCGTCACGCCGGAGGACACCACCAGGCTGTTGTCCATCTGGTAGGTTCCCGGTCCGATAGACAGGGTGTCGCCGGGGCGCAGGAGCGCGGCGGCCTTGCGTAGCGCGGCGCTGTCGCTGCCAATCACATCCGCCGCGCCCGACTGGGCCACCGTGACCGTGCGTGGCCGATTGCATGCGCCGCCCGCCAGAACCAGGGCCGCCAAAGTAAGAAACCCGAAGTGCGTCTTCATCAAGAGCACTGTAGCGCGAATCCGCACCCCGCGTCCCCTAATTCGGGGACAGCCCAGGCCGGGGCGGTCGGGGATCTCGATTGCGCCGCTGGAGATTTTGAAGGGCTCGGCGAAGAAATCCGTATGCAGCGGGTTGGCGTTGATGTCCCATTCCACCAGGGGCTCGCCCGCACAACCCGCCGCCAGGTGCAGCGAAAAGGCCTGCCCGGGCGCCGAGCCAAGGAAGTGAGGGACGACCCGCCGGCCCCTCTTGGACGCTTCGGGAACGAGACGCAGGAAGTCATGCGCGGTGCAGTACTTGGTCATGTCGGGCTGAAGGATGGCCAGAGGCGCGCCGGCAAACTCGGCCATGTCGCTTCCCGGCTCGACCAGAATGTTCTCGCCTCCCGCGATCGGGACACGGCTCATCGAGCCAAGCTCTCGCGTGCGCTGGTCCTCTTCCGCGCGCAGCGGTTCCTCGAGCCATTGAACATCGAGGCCGGCAAGTCTGGGGAGCCATTCCACGGCCTGTTGGAAGGTCCAATTGCGATTCGCGTCCACGGCGACCGCGGCGCGATTCCCCAGATACTTCTTTAGCTCGCGGAGGTTCTTCAGGTCGTCCCCGTCGTTGAAGCCCAGTTTGAGCTTGAAAAGCGAAACCCCGCGCGCCAGGTGGGAATCGATCGCCTCCCATGGGAGGGGCGCATTGATGCCGCTGGCGTAGACTCTCACGCGCCGGGCGGGGTTGTCGAAAAGCAGTTTGCATACCGGAATCTTCTTCCGCTTCGCCGCAAGCTCGATGAGCGCCATCTCGACCGCGCAAAGAGCCGCCACCAGCGGGCCCATGGTTCCCGATTGCAGCGCCGGGCCGCGAAAGGCCGCCGCCATGTTCCGGATGAACACGGGAATGCCGGCGACCTGCCGGCCCCTGAGATACGGCAGGAAGGCGGTCTTGAACGCCGCCACGCGCTCCTCGGCCGCCCATGCGGGGAAGTTCGTCCAGCTCTCGCCAATGCCCGTATTGCCGCGTTCGTCGGCCAGTTCCAGCAATACCAGATGTCTTCCGGTCATAGTACCGAAGGCGGTTTTCACGGCGCGCTGGATGGGGACTTCGAAATGCTGGACTTCGGCTCTCTCAATTCTGATGGCCGGACCTTCCGGCTTCGACTCGACCCCTGGCGCGGCGCCTCCCGCCAGGACTTTCATGAACTCGCGGCGTTTCATTTCCGATCCTCGCTTCGGGTTCCCAACCTCCTAACAGTCTAGACCGATGTTGCGGCGAGCCGCAGCCGGGAGCATAATCAATCGTGGGGATTATGGAACAGGAGCAAGGATGACAACTTCAACCAGACGGCACTTCTTCTATTCCGCGGGAATGGCGCTGACGGCCGCGCAAGCCACCCGCGTGATGGGCGCGAACGACCGGATCCAGATGGGCATCATCGGACTCGGCGGAAGGGGCCGCAATCACATGAGCACCTTCGGTTCGCTTTCCGAGTGCAGCATCGCGGCCGTGTGCGACGTCGACCAGTCGGCGCGCGAGCGAGGCGTCGCGATGGTCGAGAAAGCCACCCAGCGCAAGCCCCAGGCTTACGTCGACATGCTGGAAGTCTTCGCCGACAAGAGCGTGGATGCCGTGAGCATGCCGCTGCCGAACCATTGGCACGCCCTGGCCACCATCCGGGCCTGCCAGGCGGGCAAGGACGTTTACGTCGAAAAGCCGGCCTGCCACAACATTTTCGAGGGGCTGCGGATGATCGACGCCGCCCGGAAATACAAGCGCATCGTCCAGATCGGCTCCCAGGGCCGAAGCTCGCCGCACAAGATCAAGGCCATGCAATTGCTGCGCGACGGAGTGATCGGCAAGGTCTACCTGGCCAAGGGCCTGTGCTACAAGCGGCGCAAATCCATCGGCCACGCCGAGAATGGCCCGATTCCGCTGGGCGTGGACTGGGATAAGTTCCTCGGACCCGCGCCGATGCGCCCGTTCAATTCGCTTCGCTTCAAGTACAACTGGCACTGGTTCTGGGATACCGGCAACGGCGACATCGGCAACCAGGGCATCCATGAAATGGACATCGCCCGCTGGGGCCTCGGCAAACCCGGACTGCCCACGTCGGCGGTCTCCACCGGCGGCAAGTACGTCTATGAGGACGACCAGGAGACGCCGAACACCCAAATCGCCACCTTCAACTACGGCGACGCGGAACTGGTCTTCGAAGTTCGCGGCATCTTGACCGGCAGCGAAGGCGGCCTGGCGGCCGACCGCACCGGCGGCAACGTGATCGGCGATCTGTTCTACGGCAGCGAGGGCTGGATGGCCGTCAGCGGCGGCAGTTTCCAGGTCTACAAAGGGGAAAAGGGCGAGAAGATCATGGACGAAAAGTCCAGCGGCGGCGATGCGCCTCATTTCCGCAATTTCCTCCAGGCCGTCAAAAGCCGCAACCCGAAGGAACTGACCGCCGACGTCGAGATCGGCGTCATGTCGGCGTGCCTGGTTCACATCGCCAACATCAGCTACCGCTTGGGCAAGCTGGTGACCTTCGATCCGAAGACCCTGACCTTCCCGGGGGACGCCGCGGCCAACCGCATGCTCACGCGCCCGCCCCGCGCGCCGTACGCAGTGCCGGAAAAGGTGTAACGCGAACCAGGGGTTTCGGGTTCTTAGTCCGGTTTGCCGGCCAGCTTGGGGACCAACATCCAGCGGAGCGCGCCGCGGGGGCGCGGGCCGAACTGCTCCATTTCGATGGCGACCAGCGCCCCCTTCTTGAAATCGACCACCAGTTCCGGGGCTGCCAGCAGATAGGCCACCAGTTGGCTGAACTGGGGCTCATGGCCCGCCAGCAGCAGCGAGCCGGCGTCCTTGTGGACCCGAATTTCGCTCCAGACATCCTCGATGCTGCCGCCGGCAAGGACCTCGGTTCGCATCGGCCGGGCCTGACAGCCCAGCGCTTCGCCGGCCAGTTCGGCCGTCTGGACGGCGCGCACCAGCGGGCTGGTGAGGATGCGTTCGGGTTTGACGCCGGCCCCCCGCACCAGTTTCAGCAGGGCCCGCAGTTTCTTCCGCCCCTCGTCGGTCAGGGCGCGCGCGGCGTCGTCGGAGCCCGCTCCGGCTGGCTCGGCGATCCCGTGACGAAGTAAGTAAATAGTCATTGGCTGGTCCGCCGATCCCCATTCTGGCATACTGGGGAGTCTCCTATGGTCAAGCAAGAGTTCTCGCGCCGCGCCGCCCTGTACCTGGCTTGCGGCTCGGCCGTGGCGGTGCTGTTCTCGATCGCGGTCTGCCACATCTTACTGGCGATGTCGATGGCGGCGTTGCTGCTGTCGGGCGAGCCGTTGCGCCTGCCGCCCATCAAGCTGCCCCTGGCCCTGTTCCTGGCGCTGACGCTGGTGTCGGTGGCGCTGTCGTCCGACCCGTTCGCCGGCCGTCCGCAGATCCGCAAGTTCTTCGTCTTTCTGGCGCTGCCCGTGATGTTCAGCCTCTTGCGCGGCGTGGAGCAAGCCGCGCGGCTGATCCAGGTGTGGGCCGGCGTGGCGATGGTCTCGGCGGCCAAGAGCCTGTTCCAGTTCTACGACAAGCTGGAAGAATCCCGGAGCATGGGCTGGAACTTCTACCAGCACTACATCGCCGACCGCACCACCGGCTTCATGAGTCATTGGATGACCTTCGGCGGCCAGATGATGATCGTGCTCGCGCTGCTGGCGGCGTTCCTGTTCTTCTCGCCCTTGCGGCGGCGCGCGCTGTGGTTCTGGCTGCTGTGCGCGGCGGTGATCGGGCTGGCGCTGTTTCTCAATTTCACTCGCGGAATCTGGCTCGCCAGCTTCGTCGCGGGCCTGTATCTGCTCTGGTTCTGGCGCAAGCCGTTCGTGCTGATCGTGCCGGCCGCCCTGGCGCTGGCGGTGTGGTTCGGGCCAGGCTCGGTTCGCGCGCGCTTCGATTCGTTCCTGCATCCGAGCGGCGAACTGGATTCCAACCTTCACCGCGTTGTCACCTGGCGCACCGGTTTGCGGATGATACAGGCCCATCCCTGGTTTGGCCTCGGCCCGGAGGTAGTGAACCTGAAGTTCAAGGACTACCTGCCGGCGGACGCTCCCAAACCGCTGCCGTCGGGCTGGTACGGCCACCTGCACAACACCTACCTGCAATACGCGGCCGAGCGCGGCGTGCCCACGCTGCTGGTCCTGCTGTGGCTGATGGGCAAGATTCTTTGGGACTTCCTGGGAGCGCTGCGGAAGCTTCCGCCGGGGCTCGACAACCGGCGGTTTCTGTTGCACGGGGCGGTCGCGGCGGTTGTCGGAGTGCTGATCACGGGCTTGTTCGAATACAACCTGGGCGACAGCGAGGTTCTGCTGATGTTCCTGGTGGCGGTTTCGATGGGCTACACGGCTCGCCAGGCCGTGGAAGAAGCGGGGACGACCGCTCCCTGACGGTCGGTGTGCCAGGATAAGCCTGGCTGATCTTGTGAACTGGAAGGAGTTCACCATGTAAATTGCCTGTTCGGACATGTAGCCCAGCAAGCGCGGGATGGAGTAATCGATCTGGCGAGTTGGCTTGGGC
>JAUYBU010000452.1 GCA_030693045.1 Bryobacterales bacterium
CTGAAGACGCTGGAAGGACACACAGATTGGGTTAGGTCGGTGGCCTGGAGCAAGGATGGTTCGAAGCTGGCCAGCGGGTCCGATGACAACACGCTGCGGTTGTGGGAAGCGGCCAGCGGCCGGGCGTTGAAGACGCTGGAAGGACACTGGAATTGGGTCAGGTCGGTGGCCTGGAGTCCGGAGGGGGCGAATCTGGTCACCGGGTCCGATGACAACACGCTGCGGGTGTGGGAGGCGGCCAGCGGGCGGGCGCTGAAGACGTTGGAAGGACACACGGATTCGGTCTGGTCGGTGGCCTGGAGCCCGGACGGGCGGCAACTGGCATCGGGCTCTGCTGACCAAACCGTGCGGCTGTGGGAGGCCAGTCGCGGCGATGCCCTTCGCACCCTTGAAGGGCATTGGCTTGCAGTGACTTCGGTGGCCTGGAGTCCGGATGGGGCCAAGCTGGCCAGCGGGTCCTATGACCACACGCTACGGGTGTGGGAGGCGGCCAGCGGGCGGGTGTTGAAGACGCTGGAAGGACACACGGATTGGGTCTGGTCGGCAGCCTGGAGTCCGGATGGGGCGCATCTGGCCAGCGGGTCCAGTGACAACACGATTCGCATCTGGGAGGCGGCCAGCGGGCGGGTGCTGAAGACGCTCGAAGGCCACCTCGGTGTGGTGACGTCGGTCGCGTGGCTGGGTGCGAATCGCCTGGCCAGTTCGTCCGCCGACGGCTCCATCCGCATCTGGGACGCCGAATCCGGCCGGTGCCTTCTCACGCTCTGGCAGCTTCCCGAAAACGGCTGGCTCGCCATCCGCGACGACCTCCGCTTCATCGGCAACGAACAGGGCAAGCGCTATCTGATGTTCTCGAGCGGCTGGGCGCTCTACCCGCCCTCGGCGTTCCCCGAGCTCGAAATCGCGTAGCCGGTCAAGCGCTCAGGCTTCGCTCCACAGCGCGATCCCGGCGGCGGCCAGCTCCGCCTCCACCTGCTGGGGCGTCAGGCGCGAAGCGTCGTACTCGACCACCAGGGCATCCAGCGCCGGGGCGAGCTGCACGCGATGGATCCCGTAAATCGCGTGCGCTCGCGCAATCGCGTTCATGAGGGCGTCGTTAAGCGGACGCGCCAGCCGGTATCGGACTTGAACCATGGTCATAGTTTTGCAATCACGGCGTCGGTGAACTGGCTGGTGGACGCTTGGCCGCCGACGTCGCGCGTCAGTCTGGTTCCCTCGGTGTAGACCGCTTCGATGGCCCGCTGGAGCCGCTCGGCCGCCGCGCGCTCGCCCAGGTGTTCGAGCATCATCACGGAGGAGAGCATCAGCGCCGTGGGGTTGGCGATGCCCCGGCCCGCGATGTCGGGCGCCGAGCCGTGTACGGCCTCGAACACCGCGTGCTTTTCGCCCATGTTCGCGCCCGGCACCATGCCCAGCCCACCCACCAGGCCCGCGGCGAGGTCCGAAACGATGTCGCCGTACAGGTTCGGCATCAGCAGCACGTCGAACTGCTCCGGGCGCATGACCAACTGCATCGACGCGTTGTCGACAATCAGCTCCTTGTACTCGATCTCGGGGTATTCCCGGGCCACCTCGCGGCAGCAGCGCAGGAACATGCCGTCGCTGAGCTTCATGATGTTGGCCTTGTGTACCGCCGTGATCTTCCTGCGGCCCGCCGCGCGCGTGTAGTGAAAGGCGTAGCGCGCGATGCGCTCGCTGGCGAAACGGGTGATCACCTTCAGGCTGGTGACGACGTCCTTGACTACTTCGTGCTCCAGGCCGGCATACAGATCTTCCGTGTTCTCGCGGAAGATCACCATGTCGATGGGCACGTCCTGGTAGCGCGTTTTGAGGCCCGGCATGTTGCGCACCGGGCGTACGTTGGCGAACAGGTCCAGGCGCTTGCGCAAGACCACGTTGACGCTCTGATAGCCGCCGGCGATCGGCGTGGTCACCGGCCCCTTCAGCCCCAGTTTGGTCCGTTCGAGCGATTCGATCACCCACGGCGGCAACTCGCCGTGCGAGGCGACGATCAGTTCGCCCGTCAGTTCGACCCGCTCCCACTCGATCTCGACACCGGTCGCCGCCAACGCGCGAACCGTGGCTTCGGCCACTTCGGGACCGATGCCATCCCCAGGAACCAAAGTCGCTCGGTAGCCCACACTCGCATTGTGCCAGAAAACCCGGGACGGAGTACTCATTCCCGGTTGAGCGGCCCGGAATGAGGGGGACACGCCTGTGTCCGGGGTCAAGCGATAGGTCGCGTAAGGTCAGCCCGGAGTGTCCCCGGATTGCGTTTGTACTCTCAGGTCTTGCGTTCGAAGGGCTGCTTCAGATACCGGGCGGCCTCTTCCTGCGCTCCCTGGGTGTTGTCCTTGGTCCGGATGGCGAGGTTATACTCATTGACCGCGCGTTCGCGCTGGCCGGTGATGTCGAAGATTTTGCCCAGGTTGATGCGCGCCCAGACTTCGGTCCACTTCGGCTCCAGATCGCCGTTCAGCGCTTCGCGGAACTCGTTGGCCGCCGATTGGTAGTTGTTCTGGAGGAAGAAGACCTCGCCGACGCGATAGTGCGCCAGGGAACTGTTGCGGTTGACCTCCAGCGCCCGCTGGTACTCCTTCAGCGCCTCGCCGAACTCGCCCAGTTCGGCGCCCTGCTCGCCGCGCCGGATGGCCACCGCGACGCGCACCGCATCGCTGAAACGCAGTACCCGGTTGGACGGGTCCAGAACCATGCTCTTGGGCTTGCCGAAGGTCTCTACCACGAATTCCGACGATGGGCCGGCCACCTCGATGCGCTTCTCTTCCGGGTTCCCCTCGGTCTCTATTCTCAGGTCGACCGGCATGCGGAACAGGTCCAGGTCCTGGGTTACCTTGCCGTTGACGCGAAACCCTTTCTGGGTGCGGAACACGGTGTATTCCAGCTTGAACTCGGGCGCCCCGGTCGAACCGATCCATTGCAAAAAGAAATAATCGAGCTTCTGGCCGGCGACTGTGTCGGCGACCCCGCGAAACTCGTCCGTGGAAACCGGCTTCCAGGCGAACTTGTCCGCCACCGCCTTAAGCAGCTTCTGGAAGTTCTGGTCTCCGACGACGAAGCGCAGCATGTGCAGCACGGCGGCGCCCTTGCCGGCGGTTGCCGCCCAATACTCGGGCGAGTAATCTTCCAGCCGGCTGGCTTGTCCCAGCGCCGGGTTGTCCACGGTCAGGGCCTCGACGTAGGTGTCCCGGACCTCGGCCTCGAGCGCCGCGGGGCCGTTGACTTGCTCCAGGTACAGCATTTCCGAATACCGCGCCAGGCCGTTGGCGATCCAAAGATCGTTGCGCGTCTTCGGGGAAAGCAGAATGCCCCACCACTGCCGCGAGATCTGATTGGCCAGCAGCCGCGTGTTCACCTGCTTTCCGATGGCGCGCGGGGAAAGGAACAGCAGCCCTGGGCCGGCATAGCCGTTCGGCGTTCCGGGTTCGGTCTCGACCACCGTCAGGCTGGCATACGGCGGCAGCCCGAAGAAGCTGGTAAGTTGCTCGAGCACTTTGGTGAGTTCCTCGCCGTAAGGCCGCGCCATCGGCGTCTGCTCGCCCCGGAAGTAAAGGCTCGCGTCGCTAAAGCGAACCGGCTGGTCTCGGACCACGGCGATGCTGCCCGGAAACGACGATTGCGTGAACTGCCCTCCGCCCAGAACCTTGAAGCCGTCCGGCGCCATGACGTTGATGTCGGCCGTGTAACGGTCCACCGTGTAGTCGTTGACCGGAAACCACCGCGCCGGGTACATCAGGTAGGCAAAGTCGTTATGGATGGCGGCGAACTTGATGCCGTAAACCGGCGAGTCCTCGGCGCCCGAAAGTTGGCCGGCGTAGTTGATGATGAGCCTGGCCTGCTGGCCCTTGGCCACCGGAGCCGGAAGGCTCAGGCGAACCGTAAAGTCCTGTTGCGAGCGGGTGGCCGGGACGGGCCGCCCTTCCCCGTCGACGACGCTGGAGACGTTGAGCGCATTGTTCAGCTCGAACACGACCGAGCCGACGCTGTCGTCGAGCGCAACGAAGCGGACCTCGGCCGTGGCCTCGATCGACTGTGTCTTGGGGTTGATTCCGGCCTTGATCGCATAGTGTTCGACGTCGATGCGCGGCCGCCGCTCCTGAGCCTGGGCAACCATCGCCCCGGCCAGCGCCGCCACCACCAACCCCGCCGCCTTGGTTCGGTTCGAGAACATGAGCTATTTCCTCTTCCGCACGCCTTCGACTTCATCGGCCGCCCGCTCGATCGGATCGTGGAAGCTGCCCAGCCGCCGGGCAACCTCTCCCAGATCCTCTCGCATCCGTTCCCGGGCCGCCGGGCTGTCCAGCAATACCAAAGTTTCGGCGGCCAGCCGTTCCGGCGTCATGTCCCGCTGGATCAATTCGGGGACAATCCGCCGGCCGGCAACCAGGTTCACCATCGAATAGAACGGAACCCGGACCAGCGGCCGGCCCAACCACCAGGTCGCCTCGCTCACACGATAGAAGGTTACCATCGGCGTGCCGAGCAGCGCTGTTTCCACCGTGACGGTTCCGCTTGCCGCCAAAGCCACGTCGGCGGCGGCAATCGCATCCCACGTCTCCCCTTCGACGACCTGGATCCCCGATCCCGCCGGCAGTCGGCCCGGGGGGATCTCAAATCCCGCCGGCGTCGCCAAGACAAACGCGGCGCGACGCCTCGCGAGAATCCGCCCGACCGCGCCGGCCAGATCCGGAAGATGCCGGGCCACCTCGCCCGGACGGCTTCCCGGCAGCAGAACCACCAGCGGCCGGTCCGGGGGCACGCCGTGCTTGCGCCGGAACTCCTCCCTGCCGAGCGATGGCTTGACCATCCGGGCCAGCGGGTGGCCAATGTAGACCGCCGGCACACCTTCCGCGCGGAAGAATTCCTCCTCAAATGGAAAGATGCACAAAAGCCGCTCCACGTTCCTTTTTAACGTGTGAACACGGCCGCGGCGCCAGGCCCAGGCTTGGGGCGCCACCAGGTAGACTACCGGAATGCCCAGCCGCTTGAGTTTCGGCGCCAGGCGCAGGTGGAAATCCGGGCTGTCGGTGAGGATGGCAAGGTCCGGCCGCAGCCTGGCGGCGGCCCGGCAAAGTTTGCGGAACTCTCTGTAAATACGGGGGATGTGGCTGATCACCTCGACCAGGCCAACCACCGCCAGGCTGGCCATATCCACCACTGGCTGGACGCCGGCGGCCTGCATGCGAGGACCCGCGCAGCCGAAGAACTCCGCATCCGGTTCGCGGCGGCGCAGAGCCTCCACCAAGCTCGCGGCGTACAGGTCGCCCGACGCCTCGCCGGCCGAAACCAGGATTTTCAGCGGCACCTCAGAGTTCGGCAAAGATCTCGGCCAGAGGAACCTCGATGTCGGGCTGCTGGGTCCGGAGCACGCCGTCCTTGACCTCGCTAATCGCATCGGCGGTGTAGATCCAGGCCCGGCGGCTGCTTGGATCCACCAGCCAGACATAGGCTACGCCCATCTGCAGGTAGTCGGAAATGCGTTCCTGCATCTGGCTCATGCGGTCGTCCTGGGACAGGATCTCGACGCACAGGAAGGGCGGCCGCGTGAATATCTGCTCGTCGGGCTTGGCGCCCTTCACGGCACACACGTCGGGAATTCGGAATCGTGTCGCCTTCACCTGCACCCGCTGTTCCGGGTAGACACGGATGCCCCACTCACGGCGGCGCCCATGCAGAGCCACCGCGATCGCCATCTGAATGCTGCTGTGATCTAGCTCTCCCAAGTTCCGCTCCACGACTTCGCCGTCGACGTAGTCCCGGTCTGGGCTGTAGGCGGTCGTCAGGTACTCGGCGACCGAAATCAGAGTCGCACTCCCCATGTCCATAGAATACCGCGAAACCGGAGGGCCGGACTCAGCCGTGCACCCCTACCGCCGGATGGCGTAGTTGTGGACCGCGAACGCG
>JAUYBU010000463.1 GCA_030693045.1 Bryobacterales bacterium
TCCGGACTCAGCGTCTCGGCATTCTGCATTTGCATGTGCACCCCGCTGCAGCACGCCTACCCCGCCACCTCCATTTTCAGGATCATCTTGTATTGGAATCAAGTCGCGTTTCAGGATCATCTTGTATTGGACAATTCTCGCGAACGGCCGGGGTCTCCCCTTTGGTACAATGGAAGTTTGCCCGTAGGGCCCAATCCTGACGACTAGAGAGCTGGTTCGAAAATGGTTTCATCGACACAATTGCGCCCGGGAATGGTGATCAAGTTCGAGAACGAACTGTACTCGATCTTCAGCGTCTTTCACCGCACGCCGGGCAACCTGCGCGGGTTTGTCCAGGCCAAGATGCGCAGCCTGCGCAGCGGCTCGATGACCGAGCACCGCTTCTCTTCGGAAGACCGCGTCGAGCGCGCGGTGATGGAACAGCAGGAAATGGAGTACATGTACGACGACGGCGAGTACTTCTACTTCATGAACATCGAGAACTACGAGCAGATGCACCTGACCAAGGACCTGCTCGGCGACGCGGTGCTGTACCTGATTCCTCAGCTCAAGGTGAGCGTCGAATTTCACGAAGGCAAGCCGATCAGCGTCGAGATACCGGCGCAAATCGCGATGAAGGTGGTGGAGACCGAACCCGGGTTGAAGGGCGCCACGGTGTCCAACGTCACCAAGCCCGCGAAGATGGAAACCGGGCTGGTGGTTCAGGTGCCGGCGTTCATCAGCGAGGGCGAATCGGTCCTGGTCAACACGGCCGAAGGAACGTATCAGGCGCGGGCCTGATTCAGGGCCGCCTCCAGCGCCGCCTCTTCTTCGGGCAAGACGGTCCGCAGGTCGATCAGCAGGTGGTCGTTTTCCACCCGCGCGATGACCGGCGGCTCGGCCTGGCGCAACCGTTGCTCGAAGTCGCTCACTTTTTCCACGCGGATCACGATCAGCCAGGTGGGAAGCCGCTGGTCGGGCGTCGAACCGCCGCCGATGACGGACTCGCCCGGCACGGCCTCGGCGTCGAACTTGTCGAGCCGGAAGGCCAGCGCCTCGGCGCGCTCGCGGATTTCATCGGCGTCCGCGCGAATCATGCGCAGCGCCGGAATCTCGTCCCAGCGTTCGAGCAACCACCGCCGCAAGGTCTCTTCGAGCGCCTGATAGATCAGCTTATCGGCTCTCAGCGCGCGGAACATCGGGTTGCGGCGCAGGCGTGCGACCAGGTCCTGGCGGCCGGCCAGGAGCCCGGCCTGCGGCCCGCCCAGCAGTTTGTCGCCGCTGAACGAGACCAGGTCCACGCCGGCGTCAAGGCTTGCCCGGGCGACGGGTTCGTGGATGGAGAAGGCGGCCAGGTCGGCCAGGCAACCGCTGCCCAGGTCTTCGTAAAGCGGCACGCCGCGCTCGCGCGCCAGGGCGGCGAGTTCCTTGAGTTCCGGCTGCGCGGTGAAGCCGTGGATGCGGAAATTGGACCGGTGAACGCGCAGGATCAGCCGCGTGCGTTCGGTGAACGCGGCGCGGTAGTCGTCCAGATGAGTGCGGTTGGTGGAGCCGACCTCACGCAGCACGGCGCCCGAACGGGCCATGATGTCCGGGATCCGGAAGCCGTCGCCGATCTCGATCAACTCGCCCCGCGAGACGATCACCTCGTATCCGGCGGCGAGTTCGTGGAGCGCCAGGTAGACCGCCGCGGCGTTGTTGTTGACGATGATCGCGGACGCGCCCAGCAGACGCTCGATCAGCGCCGAGACGTGAACGTCGCGTTTGCCGCGCCGGCCCGCCGCCAGGTCGTACTCCAGGTTCGAGTAGCCCGGAATCGGCGCCAGGGCGCCCAGCGGCGCGCGGCCCAGATTGGTGTGCAGCACGACGCCGGTGGCGTTGATAACCGGGCGGAGGGAGGGCCGCGCCAGCGCGCCCAGCGCTGCCAGGACGCGGGTCTCGGCGGGTTCGCCGCAGGCGCCGCAGGCGCGGATTTCGTCGCGCATGGCCTCGAGCGCGCGCCGGATTTCGCCCACCACCAAGTCGCGCGGGTACACGCCAACCGCCTCGCCCAGGCGCGCAAGCACCTGGTCGACCGAGGGCAACTCGCGAAGCTGTTGGTTCGGGCTCATGGGCGGGCTTCGGGCGGGAGCAAGGCGTGAATTGCGGCTCTCAGTCGAGTCACGGTCTCGAAAGCCGCGGGCCGGTGGCCGCTCCCTGACAGTCGCGGCTCGGAAACTTCTGCTGAGCCGCGCGCGTCAGCAAGCGGTACATTTCGCCTGGAACGGTTTTTCCCTGACGAACCCTTCGCCGCGTCAACGGGCTTTTTCATGGAGCACCAATCCCTCGCGGAGAACTCTCCCTACGAGATGAGTTCGAATACCCGACCAGTCCTCGAACTCCTCGGGTGTGTACCAGACTACATCCACCGGAACACGTAAGCCCCAAAGAGAACGAAGAATCGGCACTGCGCGGCGATGTTTGGCCTCTTGTGACGGTTTGATCACCAGCAGGTCGAAGTCGCTGTCCGGACGGTTGTCGCCGCGGGCGCGGCTGCCGAACAGAATGATCTTGTCCGGGTCGACCGCTTCGACGATGCGGCGGACGATCTCCGGCAGCAGACTGTCCTGGATCACGGTCCGCGCCATGGTTTCATTATCGCGCTACGGACTACTTGGTCAGCGGGAACAACTGCTTGAGCTCCTGCTGGTTGGGACGGCGGCCGTATTCGCAAAGTTCGAAGGCCTCGGCCTGGCGGGCCTGGTTGGCACGTTCGGCGCCGTACCATTGGACCAGCGCCTGGCGGATGGCGGGCGTCAGTTGCCGCCGCTGGCTCTGCTGGCCGAGCCACTTGCGCCGCGCCGCGGGCTCCTTGGGCACCTGGGCCAACCGCCCGTCCACCCACGGCAACCACTCGTAGAACTGCGAGACATGCGCGTCCATGGCGTCGAGTTTGCGCTCCCACACGTCGTCGATGGCCACGGCCACGTCGGGACGGAACGGATTGGGACGCTGGAAGCCGTCCTGGAAATAGAAGAACGCAGGGTTCTTCTTGAGCGGCGGCGTGTCGGGGCAGACGTTGGGCACCACCACCATGTAGGCCGCGTCCTGCACCAGAACGCCGGTATAGCGGTGGTCGGGGTGGTAGTCGTTCGGGCGCGGAGAAATGACGATGTCGGCGTTCCATTGCCGGATGCGGCGAATAATCTGCTGGCGGACCTCGAGCGACGGCACCAACTCGCCATCGTGGTTGTCGAGGACTTCATATTCGGCAATGCCAAACCGCCGGCCGGCCTCCTGAGCCTCGGCGCGCCGCCGTTTGGCCAGCGCGCCGCCGCCCTCCGACTGGTGCCCCGCGTCGCCGTTGGTCACCGAGACGAACTTCACCGCGTGGCCGAGTTTCGCGAATTGGATGGCCGTGCCCCCGGCGCCCAGGTCGCAATCGTCCGGATGCGCGCCGATGGCAATTACGCGAAGCTTGTCCTGCGCCACTGACATGGCGCAAAGAGCCAGCAGAACGCACGCCGCGCGCGTCACGCTCCGAAGACGGTTTTCCATGTCGTCTCCCTTTTGCTGTAAATGGCCGTGCGGCCGAGCAGGGCAATCATCGTGCTCTCGGCCGAGCGTTCGGCCACGTTCTCAGGATTGTTGGTGACGATCCGTTCCAGGAACTGCTCGATGCCGTCGTAGGTGATGTCGCGCTTGGAGTCCAGGGTCTCGGAATCGTTCGGCCCCTTGTAATGAATCATGCGCGCGCGCGAGGTGGCAATCGATCCCTTGGTCCCGGTGAACTCCTCGCCGATGCGGTTGAACCCCAGCGGCGTCAGTTGGTTCGCCTCGAAGTTGACGAAAATGTTGTTGGGGAACTCGAAGGTCAGGTTCAGGTGATCCAGAATCTCCATCGTGGTGCGCACCTTGCGGCCGCCCCAGCCCACGGCGCGGATCGGCAACCCGCCCAGAAACCAGTGCAGGACGTCGAAATTGTGGCAGTCCTGTTCGACGATGAAGTCGCCCGAGTAATCCCGGTAACAGAACCAGTTGCGCAATTTCTCGACCTTGGGGTCCGAGTAGGGCTGGCGTTTGAACGGATCGTTTGCGATCCAGGCGGCGCGCGCCGTGGCCATCTCGCCGATCTGTCCGGCCTGAATGCGCTTGTAGGCTTCCAGGTACACCGGGCCATAGCGCTGCTGGAAACCGACCGAGATGCACTTGGCCGGGTCGGCCTTCTTCGCGGCGGCGATGACGCGCTTGACGCCGGCCACGTCGACGCCCATCGGCTTTTCGCAGTACACGTGTTTGCGCGCCTGGATGGCCGCTTCCAGGTGCTTGGGGTGTTCGAACGGCGGCGTCGCGATCAGCACGGCGTCCACGCTCGAAGCGAGGAGCTTCTCGTAGTCCTTGAAGACCGCCGGATTCTCGAGCTTCAGTTTGGACTTGGCCACCTCGATGCGGTCGTCGAACAGGTCGCACAACGCGGTGACGCGCGCGCGGGGGTCGTTGTGGACGATGGTGGCGTCGTAAGTGCCGCGGTTGCCCGAGCCGATCAGGCCGAGCGAGATCTTCGAATTCGCCTGGGTGCCGCGCACCAGGGCGGGGCTCACGATGGTGAACGCGCCGGCGCCGAACAGGCTTCTGCGGGAAAGCGGGGTATCGCGGTTCATTTTCTTAAAAGAGAACCTCCTCGGGAATTATAAGGTATTCGAGGGAAAGGCGAGCCGGCCGGCGTCCACGGCTATAATGCGGAGCATGACCCGGCTGGTCCTCACACTCGTCTTTGCCGCCTCCGCCGTGGCGCAGACGGCCCAGTTCGCCGCGGAACTCGGGCGCACTGTCCTCCTTGGCCATGCTGACCGTGATGCTATCGATCCCGGTCGAGGCGCCACGGCCGGCCTTGGAAGCCGCCTGCTCTGTGCTGGACAGGCCGGGGTTGAGGCTATTGATCGACGCGTTCCCCTTGGCCACGTCGACTTCGACGACGAGTTCGAGCTTGTTATCGGCGGGCATGTTGGATCGGCGTTACAATTGAGTCATGGCGCGGACAAGCGACAGTTCTTTGGTGAAACGAAACAGGCGGCCATCCAAGCCGGCCGTCTCAAAGCTGGGTCGGGACTTGCGAAAGATTAGCGACCGGATCGCCGCGTCGGGCCTGAAGCCTCTGAGTCGGCGTGAGATCGAGCGCGAAGTCGCGGAACGGCGTGGGGCCCGGTAGACCGTGGCTCTCTGGACATTCCTTGATGCCGGAGTTCTGATAGCGGGGGCCAGGGGCGAATACGCGGATCGGGAACGCGCCTTAGAGATTCTGGCAGACTCCGAGCGTAGGTTTGTTGCCAGTTCATTCCTCTATCTCGAAGTGGCGCCCAAAGCTACTTTTCACAAGCGACGAGTGGAAACAGCCTTCTATGACAGATTCTTCCGTGATGCCAAATGGGTGCGCGATCTCGAACGAATCGACGAGGTCGCGCGCGCAGAGGCTGAGAAGCACGGACTGGGAGCCATGGACGCTCTCCACTTGGCAGCCGCGCACGTCGGTGGCGCTGCCGAGATGATCACCACTGAAAAGCGATCGAAACCCATCCATCGTTCGAGTCTGGTCAAAGTCGTCTATCTCTACCAAAGCCGGTAAGCCGAGCGACTGAGTCCATTTATTTCGCGTGTTGTCCTGGCCGCTTCTCCCGCTCCAGCAGGTCCCGCTCTTCTTCGATGAGCATCATGGTGTAAGACTCGTCGTCGGCCACTTCGTCGAGGCACACGGTGACGCCGAGCTTCATCGCTGCACGAAGATCGAGTGCCCGGCGAATCAACTGACCTGGTTCGGAGGATTGTGCGGCGTCGAGGCGGTCGAGTGGGCAGTGATCACACCGGCCACCGTCGTCCGGTGCATCGGGACACAGCTTCGGGTCGCAGAGTTCGTCCCTGCGTAGCGCGGTGACTGTCACCTGAATCCGGCGCATTCTCCCTCGCGAAACGTGGGCCAAGAGGCGAAGCGGCGGCCATCAGGAGCGATTTTGGTATCCTGAGCCTTACCTAACGTTTGGTGAGGTAAGGCTCAGGATGCGCAGATCGCCGCGAAATCT
>JAUYBU010000481.1 GCA_030693045.1 Bryobacterales bacterium
GACCGTTTGAAAGATTCCTTTAGAGATTTTTCAGGCGGTCATAGGACCCAGGCGGCATCGCGCGCGGGTTTGGGCTCTTCGCCTGTGACATCCAAAAAATGGGGTCACGTTGTTGGCGCGTCGGGGTCCGCCGTGGACCAGGCGCTCTCGAGGATGCGAATGCGATGCGCGCCGGCTTTGGCGAGCAGATGCGCGGTTGCGCCGATCACGGCCGGGTGGGTCCAGTGCGCCAGTTCCGCGGGCAGGTAGCCCAAGCGCGTGGTGGGCACGCCGGTCAGATTGACCTTCATGGCCACCGTTTTGCCCTTGACCAAACTTGCCATCCCGCCCAACTGGTCGAACATCTTTTCGAGCGCGGGCGTCAATTCCGGGCCGTAGGAACGGCACCGGGCCACCGAGACTTTGGCGCCGGCCGCCGCGCGCGCGGGAAGCGGCAGGAGCGCGGCGGCCGCGCCCAGGAAGCCTCTCCGATTCATTTCGCCCCTTCCAACTCCAGGGCGGCGTACAGAGCGAACGGCGGCAAATGGAACTCGACGCCGCGCGCGACCGAGACCGGTTTGAGCGGCGCGGGATCGGCGGCCAAAGTGTGGAAACGCGCCTGAGCGTAAACTTTCGAGACCGCCACCGAGATCTGGTTTGCGGACTCGCGGCGCGCGAAGTTCACCAATTGAATAACCGCGCCGGGCTCGCGTTCGGCGCAGTTCACAAAGACCGAGCCGGCATTGAAGATGCGCACGGGATCGTAGCGCCGGCTCATCAGAATGTGCGCGTCGCCGGCGAGCACAAACGGGTCGTCCCACTCTTTTGTGGGCGCTGCGACGCGGCCCTGGCCCAAAGCGCGCACGTCGTAGCCGTCGATGGGGCTTGACGCCGGCGTACCCGCAAACTTCCCCGCCAGGGCCGCGGGAACGATGAGGGTGCCGCCGCCCTTGGCGAACCCGGCCAGTTTCTCGAACACCGGGGCGGGCGGCGCCTCTTTGTCCACGTACAGCGCCGCGCGGAGGCCCGAAAAAACGAACTGCGCCGCGCGCGCCTTGTCCACCACCCGGTAGAGCAGGTTGCGCCGCGCCGCCAGGTTCAAGAATTCGGTGGCCAGAAACTCGTTGTCGCCCGCAAAGTCGGAGATCACGGCCAGCGAGCCCATGGGCGTCCAGTCCCGCCACGCCTTGCGCGTTTCAAAGAAAGCGAGCGCGGCGGCGACTTTGCGCCAGCCCTCGATGGCGGAGGCCTCGCCGCGCCCGAGCGCCGCCGCGGTGGCGTCGTCGAGTGAAACGATCCAACGCCCGCCCGCCACCGCCACGTCCGCCGCCGCCAGTTGAAACCGGTCGGGCGTGAGCGTGCCGGCATCCTTGGGGGGATCGAACGCCACCCACACCGGCTTCGGCGAACGGGCTCGGGCCAGCTTGACGGCCCAACCGTTGGAGTCGATCCAGGGCGCTCCCGTGGGGCCGGCTTCGGCGTCGTCGCGACGCCGAGTCTGGCTGATGCGCATGCCGGGCCAGGCCCCGTCGATCACCGCGACATCGTCGGGCGGCGTGTCGAGGACCGCGATGCCGAGTTTCGCCGCCGGCTCGCGCAGCAGGCCGGCGCGCTGGCCCGCGATGAGGCAGTTGACCGGCGTGTCCTTCAGAAGTCCCAGCCCCGACGGGCTGTCCCACCCGGCGGGCCAGCGCATCGGAACGCGATCCTCCACCGCCATCTCATCCTTCCTGGTTGACGATTTGGATCAGCGCGCGAATGTGGCCGAAGGCGAAGGCGAAGGCCTGACGTCCGCCCTCGTCGCCTTCGATGCGCGGCACGTGGTCGGGCATGAGCATGCCGTCGTAGCCGACCTCTTTGTAGACCCGCATGCACTGAAGCATGTTGATGTCGCCGTCATCGGGAAACGTTTCCTGGAAGTTGAGAAACCGCCCGCGGATGTTCCGGAAATGCACGTTGAAGATCTTGTTGCGCGTGCCGAAGTAGCGGATGACGCCGGCGATCTCCTTGGCCGGATCGTTCAACATTTCGGTGACCGTGCCCTGGCAGAAGTTGAGCCCGTGATAGGGGTTTTCCTTGATGCTGATGAAGCGCTTCAAGCCCTCGACGCTGCCCAGCACCCGCTCGACCCCGCGGAAACCTTTGCCGGGCGGCATGCCCGGATCGTGCGGATGGCAGGCTATCTTCACTTTGGTCTCGGCGGCCACCGGCACGACGCGCTCCAGGAAGTAGGTGATGCGTTCCCAGGCGGCGTCGGCGGTCACCCGGCCTGCCTCGGTCAGCGGCGGATCCTGTTTCGCCTTGTCGTAGACGAAGGTGGAATAGCGCGAGGGGCCGCGCCCCGGCGTGGACTCGCTGCGCACCACGCCCAGGATGCTCATGTTGTACTTGACGGCCGGAATGCCGGCGCGCGCAACATTGCGCAGCATCTGGCAGATGTTGTCGATCTCGCGGTCGCGCTCGGGGCTCTTGCCGAGCATGATGTTGGGGTTTTCCGAACGCGTGATATAGGCCGAACTCAACGGCAGCGGAACCATGTCCAGCCGCAGGCCGTGCGATTCGACGCGTTCGCGGAGTTTCGTCAGTCCTTCCACCGACCAGGCGGCGTCCATCTTCGCCGATGGCAGGTTCGAGCAAATGTGGTCGACGCCCAGCGCGGCCATT
Source organism: Bryobacterales bacterium (assembly GCA_030693045.1). Taxonomy (GTDB): domain Bacteria; phylum Acidobacteriota; class Terriglobia; order Bryobacterales; family Bryobacteraceae; genus JACQZT01. Next base: position 2,644 of record JAUYBU010000481.1, read on the forward strand.
ATCTTCAGTACGGCGTCGGCGGTGGAATGTTGCGTGCCAAGTTTCAGGTTCGCCTTCCGCTTGGGCGGCGAGGCGGAGGAGGAAACGGAGGGGGTACCGGCGGCCAGCGCAGTGGCGGCCGCCCGTTCGATGAAATCGCGGCGGTGCATAGTCACCGAGCTTTTCACGGCCGGCCCGCCCGCGTCAAGCGCCTGTTTCGGGAACCACCGGCCGGCCATGCGCCTTGGAGCTTCCGCAACGCGAAGACCCGGGGTCGCGCGAGCGCCGCGGGCGGTGGGGTGGGCATCGTTTTAGCCAGGGCCAAAAGCTGGAATTTGTACACTTGGCGGGTGCTTGGTGTCGGTGAGGCGGCCTTCAGGCCGGGGGCCCCGGCTTCAGCCCGGCGCACGGGTTCCCAGGTCGAGAGCAGTCAGCCGCCTGGCGACCGGGAGATGTTGTCATGGACGGAATTATCAGGACCAGTTTTCGCTGAATTTCGCGTTACCACATGTGCGACGCTGCCGGATGAATCGACATCTGGGGGCGCCAAGGAGATGGCAATATGAAACTACGAAGCGCTTTGATCGGATGCCTGCTGCTGCCGGCCATGGCGGCGTTGGCCCAGGACATTGAAATCCAGGCCGAGCTGATGAATGGGTCATCCGGCTTCCGGGTGCGCGACTTTACCGCGTCACTACCGCGCGGATGGCCAGGTTGCCGTCGAAGCCGGTGAAGCGTGAGATCGGTTCCATCCGGCCCGAGTTGGCGCTGCCGAAGCTTCTCGATTGCGAGAGGCTATTGGTGTCCAGCGCCGCCGGCGTCTGTCGGGCCTCCTGGGACACGGTGAAGCCCACCACAATGTCGGTTCCCGCCGGAACAGTCTGCTCCGGCACGTCAACCTCCAGCCACTGCCCCAGCTTCTGCACCAGCACTTCCTTCGCCGGCCGCACACTGGTCGCGGTGAGTTCGGCGTCGGAGGCGATCAAGCCCACCACCACTCCCACCGTGCTGCCCGGCCGGACACCATCGTCGGCATCGGGCAGCCAGATGCGCACCCGCTTGAGCCTCACTGGGTAAGAAGTGGGAGTCAGCCGGTTGACGAACAAAACGTCGCCGGCGCCGGAGGCGTAGCCCACGTTTCGTTCAAATATCCCGTCGTCCACCTTCAGTTCGAGATCCTGCGCGCCGCTGGCGGCGACGCCCGTGCCGGCCAGCGGCACGGTGAGCGAGGGTTGGTTGGCGGCGTTGCTGCGAATGGTCAGGGTGCCGCTTTCGGCAGCCGCCGCCAGCGGAGCAAAGCGCACCGTCACCGTCTGCGAGGCGCCCGCCGCCAACGTCAGGACCACCGCCGCCGGGACGGTCGAAAACCGGGCATTGCTGACCGTCGCGCCGGTTACATTCAGCGTCGCGCTGCCGGTGTTGCGCAGCGTGAGCGTCAGGTCCTTGGCAACGCCCACGCCCACCGAGCCGAAATCCAGCGAAGTGGGATTGACCTCGATGCGCGCCTCGGCCGCCGGGAGCGGGGTGACCACGGCCGCGACTCCGGAGCCGCGCAACGCGACCGTTACTTCCGGGTTGGCGCGGTCGTTGCTCACTAGGCGCAGGGTGGCGCTTTGGGCTCCGGCCTGGGTGGGGGCGAAGGCCACCGTGATCTCCCGCTCGGCGCCCGCCGGCACGCTGAGCGTGGCCGGGCGGAAGCTGAACAGGGCGTTGTTCACCGCGATGGTAGTCACCTGCAGCGGAGCGGTGCCGCGGTTGCGCACGCTCAGGCTCAGCTCTTTGCGCTGGCTCAGGGCGACCTCGCCAAAGTCCAGGCTGCGGAGCGAGAGATCGATGGCCGGCTGCGGCGCCAGAACGCCCACGCCGCGCAGCGGAACCGAAAGTTCCCCGACGGTGAGCCTACCGGTTACCACGCCCGCCGAGGCGGGCGTGAATTTGACGTTGACCGTCGCGGTGGCTCCGGCGGCCAGCGAGGCCACCACCGCCGGGGCCACGGTGAAGGCCGCCGGCGTGGCGCTGAGTTTCACCTCGCCCAGCGCGCCGGTTCCCGCATTGCGCAATTCCAAGGGCAGGGTCAGGGTCCCGCCCACGTTGAGGGAACCGAAGTCGACATTGTCGTCGCTCAATGTGAGCAGCGGCTGCTGCGCTTCGGCGCCGCCGCCTTCCAGCGCCACCACCACCACCGGCCGGCTAACGGAATCGGTCTCGATCTCCAACTGACTGGAGGCGAAGCCGCTCTGCCGCGGCGCGAAGCGCACTGCGACGCGCGCCACGCCGCCCGCGGGAACGGTGAACGGCAGCGGCGCGGCATTGACCTGGAAGTCCTCGCTGGCCAAGCGCAGCGCAGTTACTTTGACCGCGCCCGAGCCGGTGGTGCGCAGTTCGAGGGCCTCCTCGCGCGCCGCCCCCGGCGCCACCGTGCCGAAGGCGATCTTGTCCCGCCCGGCCTCCAGCACCGGATCGGCCGCGATTTCGATGGGCCCCACCCGCGCTTCGCCGGTGCGAACGCCGCCCGAGGCCTGCACCCGCAACCAGACTCGCGTGCCGCCGTTGAGCCGCCCGGTGTCCAGGGTGAACCGCGGGGTCTCGATGTCGAAAGCCAGCGGCTGCCAGGTGACCCCGTCGTCGGCCGAGTAGGAGAGTTTATATCCCAGCTTGCCCCCGGCCGGGTCCGTGGCGGTCCACGAGACGGTCCGCTGTCCGCTCCATTTCTCCCCGGCCTGCGGGGAGACGAAGTTCACCGCGGGCGGCGAGGCGGAGATCGGCAGGTTCGCCAGTGTGCGTCCGGCGGCGGTCAGGTCCAGGCGCGTGGCTCCGCTCGGAAGGGGGAGCTTCACTTCGAAGAAATTCTCTTCCAACTGGTCTCCGGTTTCGAAGTTGGTGAAGGAGAGCGCAAAGCAGTGCCGCGCCAGCTCGCCGCCGGCGCCGGTGAAGACCAGACAGTGGGTGCCCCGTGGATCCGACTCGTCGCCGGGCAGGGTGGAAGTCAGGGTGTAGCCGCGCTGCAGCGTGCCCGCGCTGGCGTCGCGGCGGGCCGAGCCGGCGATGAACAGATACTCGGCCGCGGCGGCCGCGCGCGTGGGGATCGAGTTCTTTGGCAGGGCGATAAAGCCCTTGGCCGCGCGCCAGTTCTGCAACTGGTTGAAGACCTGGTTGAAGTCGAAGGGCGAAACCCAGATCTGGCTGGTGGGAGTGCAATAGGTCATCAGATCGAAGCGCGTGGAGGGGATCACGGTGTGGGTCTGATGGTCCCAGCCCAACCCGTTGATGGTCCCGTTGCGATAGATCCAGTTGGTGTTGGGATCGGCGGCTTTGGAGGAACAGCCGTCGTCGGTGTTGGTGTGGCGCAGTCCGAGGTTGTGGCCCAACTCGTGCGCGAAATAGTAGCTGCGGCGCGGCAGAGAAGCCGGGTAATCCATGACAAAGGCCACTCGGCCCTTACCGCCGCTGCCGCCGTGTACCGGGTCGGATTCGCCGGTGGGAAGGTTCTCGGTGATGGGGATGAGCGCGACCAGCATGTCCGGCACGTCGCCGCCGGCTTCCTCCAGGTCCCAGTACTGCCGCCGCAGCCACATGCGGAAGGCCGAGAGCTTGACGGCCCGGCGGGTGGCGTCGGCGGCGGCCAGGTCTTGCGGGTAAACCACGCTGTCCGGCGAACCCGGAATCAACTGGAATCCCTGGGGCTGGAACGGCAGCAGGAGTTCCACGTACTGCCCGGCTTCACCGCCAAACCCGCTGTACGGGCAGTTCGTGTCGCTGCCCAGGCAGACCTTCAGATAGCGCACGCGCAACGGGCTGTCGGGCCCGGCTGCGGGTTGCAGAGTGGTGCGGTATTCCTTGGGATTGTCTTTGAACTCGACCGTATCCTTGTTGCCGGGCTCCAATTCCAGCTTGACTTCGTAGCGGACCGAAACCGGGGTGTTCCCCGAGCCGAGACAGGACGATGGGATGGGGAAGTTCAGCGAGTGAGTGGCGTCGCCGCGGCCGATAGTCAGGTGCGCGGTGACCGATCCACGCGGCGATGCGGTGCAGGAGGCACTGCCGGCGGTGACCTGCAGCGTGCCGGTGATCCCCGTGGCGAGAGTGTTAGTGCGCCCCTTCTGTTGCACGAAGGCGCGCACCACGGTGGGGCGGCCAAGAATGAGCGGGACCTCGCCCGGCGCGGCCACCTGCACCGCCTGCACGGCTTCGATGGAGAAGACCGTAATCTCCGGCGGCGGATCGACGGTGAACTTCACCGCGGCCGATTCGAAAATGGCGGTGTCGGAAGAATCCAGCAAAACGGCGCGCAGGTACAGTTCTTTGGCTTCCTTGGGGACGACAAACTTCGGGACCGCCAACTGCTTTGTGGAGTTGGCCGGATCGGTGCGGCTGACGGGAGCGGGAGGCGAAGCGGCGATGGCCGATCCACCCTGCGCCGCGGGATAGACACCCAGCACCAGCTGGGCGTCGGCCTGAGTTTGCAGCACGTATTGAACACGAGCCTCCATGGCGGTCTCCTCGCCCGCCGCCAGCGGCTTCAGGGGATCCGGCTGCACCGAACCGGCGGCGATCTGCACGGCATCTTGCGCCGCCCGAGTGGGGAATGACGTGGAGGTACTGGCCAGCCGAGTGGTTCCCGAGACCAGGCCCACGCTGGCGTTCACCGAGTTGGCCCCGGTGGGGACCGCGAACTTTTCGACGGTGAGTTCCTTGGTGCCGGTGCCGCGCGTGATCGCGGCGCGGGCGGTGCGAGTGGTGGCGCCGGCGGCGCTCACGTCAACGACAATCTCTCCCGACTCCTTGGTCTGCAGGTTGTAGCTGGTCACCACCTTGACATCGGCTTCCAGCCCGGCCTGGAGCGGCTGAGTGGCGGGCGGAGTCTGGCTGACGATGCGGATAGAGTCGTCGACTCCGGGAAGAACGGTCCAGGCGATCTCCATCTTGCGCGGGCTGTCGACCGCTCCGTCGGCGGTGACGGTGATGGTGCCGGTGTAGTTGCCCGGCTCGACCCCGGCCGGATCGATGACATAGACGAGCTTTGCCTGGGGGCGCTGACCGCCCACTCCGTAGGGCTCCAGCGTGCCGGCCGGGGGTTCTGGCTCAACAATTCGTAACCACGAGCCGCCGCTGGCGGTGGCGGCCTCGGCACGCCAGGACATGGTGCGGCCGCCGGAGTTCCGGATGTAGAACTGCTCCTGGGTCGCGGGCGCGTTGCTGCGACGGGTTATCTTCACCGGGCCGTCCCATCCGGGGATGGGTTCCAAGCGGGGGCGGGCGACGAACTTGTGTTTGGTACTGTGTACCACGCGGACTTGGATATGCTCGCCTCCGTATCCCCAGCCCTGATATGTGCCACGCGAATCGGACGGGGTGAGAGAGAAGGCGAGAGTGTTGCTCTGGCGGGTGTCGAAGCCGACCAGATCAATGTCGCTGAGTTGCCGAGTGCCCTCGATGAGGAACCCGGAGAGTTAGCATTCGCCGCGCGCCTCCAGGACATCGCCCAGTCCGTTGGGTTTGGGGATGGACTTGAACTCGTTCACCAGGCCCTGTTTCGGGCATTTCTCCTCGGGCTCAACCATGGCGGATTGGGCAAGAGCGCTGAGGTATAGGAAGTGCGTTGGTGCAAAGGCGGTGTCGAGCCGTGCGGCGACCTTGCCTTGGGCGACATTGCGGTCGCCGGTGGGAACCAGCGGCAGCGCGAACCGGCCTTCCTTATCCAGTTTTACGGAAACCGGCTTGTTGAAGGTGTGGGACGAGAGCTGCGCGGGCCCGATCTGCCCCCAGTCGCACTTCAGCTTGTCCATGCCCAGACTGAAGGACTCCGCCGGAACCGTCTGGCGGCTGGTGACCGCGGGTTCCCGCGCGCATCTGCGGCTGTAGCTGACTTCGAACTCCTGCCCGATCGGAGTTCCGTCGTAGATGAGAGGAGACCGCTGAGCGCTTGCGGCGGCGGAGACGGAAAGAACCAAGAGGCCGAGCCGGGCCCAACGAGGAGGACGCTTGGACATGCTTCTGACTTTCAGCAGGAGCCATTATACCCCCGCAAACGGTCAACGCTAAGAGTGAGACGGTCGCCGCGTTGCCGCTTGCGTTGCGCGGCGTTGGGAAGCGTTCTTCGTTTGCGAGTATACTTCGGGTTTGAGCAATATGACACCGACTCGCAGAGGTTTTCTCTCCCTGGGCGCCGGCGCGGGTTTCGCGCTTGGCGCGGCGGCCGCGGCGAGGCCGAACATCCTGCTGATCACCGCCGACGACATGAACTGGGACGCCCCCGGCTGTTTCGGCAACCGCATCCCGAACATCACGCCGAATATCGACCGGCTCGCGGCGCAGGGCATGCGCTTCGAGCACGCCCACGTCACGGTGGCCGTTTGCCAGCCCTGCCGCTCGGTGCTGATGACCGGACGCTATCCCCACCGCAACGGCGCCGAGGGGTTCCAGCCCATCCGCGAGGACGTGCCCACGTTGCAGGAGCAGTTGCGCGGCGCGGGCTACCTGAACGGCATTTTCTCCAAGACCGAGCACCTGGCGCCGCAATCCAAGTTCTGCTGGGATTATTTCAAACCGCCGGCCGAAATGGGCTCGGGCCGCGACCCGTCGCTGTACCATCGCCACACAGCCGAATTCCTGAAACAGGCCAAGGCGGCGGGCAAGCCGTTCTTCCTGATGGCCAACTCGACCGACCCGCACCGGCCCTTTGCCGGCAGCGATCAGGAGGCCGGCCGCCAGGAGAAGAAGGGTAAGAAGGCTGACTCCCGGCAACCGGTGCGGCGAACCCTCACGCCCGCCGAAGTGCGTGTGCCCGGCTTTCTGCCCGACATTCCCGAGGTCCGCCGCGAAGTGGCCGAATACTACACGTCGGTCTACCGGTGCGACGAAACGGTGGGCCGGGTGTTGCAGGCTTTGGGGGAATCGGGTCTGGAACAGAACACGCTGGTAATGTTTTTGAGCGACAACGGCATGTCGTTCCCCTACTCGAAGACCAACTGCTACCGGGACTCGACGCGCACGCCCTGGATCGTGCGCTGGCCGGGGCGCGTCAAGCCGGGCCAGGTCGAAAACCGGCACATGATTTCAGGCATCGACTTCACGCCCACGGTGCTGGAGGCCGGCGGGATCCGGCAAATTCCGGGCACGGACGGGCGATCGTTCGTTCCGGTGCTCGAGGGGCGCGCGCAAACCGGGCGCGAGCAGGTGGTGACGGTGTTCCACGAAACCTCCGGCCGCCAGCGTTTCGAGATGCGCTCCATCCAGACCCTCCGCTTCGGTTACCTGTTTAACGCCTGGTCCGACGGCAAACGCATTTTCCGGAACGAGTCGCAGAACGGGCGCACGTTCGCCGCCATGCGGGAGGCGGCCAAGACCGACGCCAGGATCGCCGCGCGCGTCGACTTCTTCCTTAAGCGCGTGCCGGAAGAGTTTTACGACTATCAGGCCGATCCGCACGCCCTGAACAATCTGATCGGCGACGTCCGGCACAAGCCGGAGATCGAGCGCCTGCGGCGCGAGTTGCAGCAGTGGATGAAGCGCACGGAGGACCCGCTGGCCGCCGTGTTTCAGGAGAGAATCAAGGCATGACCGCGCGTTTGTTGTGTTTGCTCGCCGCTGTTGCGATCGCCGCCGCGCCCGCCGCGCCGGCGCCGCTCAAGGCCCTTATCGTCGACGGCCAGAACAACCATAGCTGGAAGACCACCACGCCACCGCTCAAGAAGATGATCGAGGCGACCGGACTGTTCACGGTCGAGGTGGCGACCACTCCGCCCAAGGGCGGCGACATGTCGGTGTTCCGGCCGGACTTCAAGGCCTATCGCGTCGTCGTGCTCAACTACAACGGCGACGACTGGCCCGAGGTTACGCGCGACGCTTTCGTCGACTACGTCCGCCGGGGCGGAGGCGTGGTGGTTTATCACGCCGCCGACAACGCGTTCGCCGGCTGGAAGGAGTTTAACGAAATCACCGCGCTGGGCGGCTGGGAAAACCGGAATGAATTGGCTGGTCCAATGGTGCGGTGGCGCGACGGCAAGATGGTTCTCGAAAACAAACCGGGGCGCGCCGGACATCACGGCAAACAGCAACCGTTCCAGGTGGTCGCCCGCAACCCGCAACACCCCATCCTGCGCGGTCTGCCGGAGACCTGGATGCACGTCGCCGACGAGCTGTACGACTCGATGCGCGGCCCGGCCAAGAACATCACGCTGCTGGCGACCGCATGGTCGGACCCGGCCAACGCCGGAACCGGCGAGCAGGAACCCATGCTGTTCACCGTGGCCTGGGGCAAGGGCCGCATATTCCACACCATGCTGGGGCACGGACCCGAAGCGATTTCCTGCGCGGGCTTCCAGGCCACCTTCACGCGCGGGGCCGAGTGGGCCGCCACCGGCAAGGTCACGCAAAAGCCGCCGCCCGATTTCCCCGGCCCGAAGGAGACCCGCATTCGCCAGCCGTAGGCGGCATTAGGGTGCGCGACGGCTATTGCCGGCTGCCCGGGCCCGCCGCGAGTTGACCGCTTCCAGGAAAGCTGCTGAGATGGACTTCGGGTCCCGATGAAGCCCCGCATACTGATTGTCGAGGACGAGGAGAAACTGCGCCGCGTCCTGGAGCTGCAATTGCAGTCCGCCGGATTCGAAGTCGAGCAGGCGGGCACGGCGGAAGCGGGTTTGCGCCTGGCCGAGCGCGCCGACCTGATTCTCACCGACCTGCGGCTGCCCGGGATGGACGGCCTGGAACTGCTGGCCCAGCTCCGCCGCCAGAACCTGCTCACGCCGGTGATCGTCATGACCGCCTTCGGCACCGTCGAAGCCGCGGTGGAAGCGATGAAGGCCGGTGCGGTGGACTTTCTGCTGAAACCGTTCTCGCTCGACCACCTGATGGCGGTGGTCCACAAGGCGGTCGAGCTGCGGAGCCTGCGCGACGAGAACCGCCAGTTGCGCGAGGAACTGGGCCGGCGCTACGAGTTCGACAACATCGTCGGGCGCAGCGCTCCGATGCAGGAGATTTTCGGGACCATCCTGCAGGTGGCCCCCACGCGCGCCACGGTGCTGTTGTGCGGCGAGAGCGGCGTGGGCAAGGACCTGATCGCGCGCGCGATCCATCATTACTCGCCGCGGCGCGAACGTCCCTTCGTCAAGATCAACTGCACCGCGCTGCCCGAGAACCTGATGGAGAGCGAGCTGTTCGGCTACGAGAAGGGCGCGTTCACGGGGGCCGCGGCGGCGAAACCCGGAAAATTCGAATTCGCGGACACGGGCACGGTGTTTCTGGACGAGATCGGCGACGTGCCCCCATCGATTCAGGTCAAGCTGCTGCGGGTGCTGCAAGAGCGCGAAATCGAGCGGCTGGGCAGCAACAAGACGCGCCACATCGACGTCCGCGTCATTGCCGCCACCAACGCCGACCTTCGCGCCGCTCTCGAACAGGGCACCTTCCGCGAGGACCTTTACTATCGCCTCAACGTCGTTCCGCTGAACATTCCGCCGCTGCGCGAACGCCTGGAAGACATTCCGTTTCTGGCGCGGCATTTTGTCGCCAAGCTGGCCGCCGATTCGGGCAGCCGCGTCGAATCGATCAGCGACCGGGCCATCGAGAAGCTGCTGACCTATCCCTGGCCCGGCAACGTGCGGGAGCTGGAGAACGTCATCGAGCGCAGCCTGGTGCTGTGCGGCGGCACGCGTCTGGAGCCGGGCGACATCCGCCTGGACATGTCGCCGCGCGGTAGGAACGGCCAGGCGCCCTCGGATTCCTTCCTCCCCGACGGCGTGACGCTGGACCAGCACGAACAGCAGATCATCCGCGAAGCGCTCCGCCGCGCCGGCGGCAACAAAAGCCAGGCGGCGCGTTTGCTCGGCCTGACGCGCAACGCGCTGCGTTACCGTCTGACGCAGAGCGGGGAGCCGGGGGACGGGGCCTGATCGGGCATAGGCGTTAACGCATCCTTTCCAGGCACTCTAGCGGGATCACGAGGCGCCCAGATCTCGCCGTGGATACAGTCCCAGCGGGCCATCTCGCGGGAAATGTGGTCTGCGGGCCACTTGGCCGGTTTGGCGACTTATCCGTCGCTGTAAAGCGAAGTTGAATGCTTGGGCGTTGCCACCTTCAAGACGTGTGATAATGAGGTTGTGTACATCGCCAGAGCGTTTGCACAGCAAGCGCAGCTCGACGAGGCTATCAACGCAGTCAGGCAAACGCTTGGCCCCGATGTTGTGCGTCTGAGGTACACCCTTGGACAGGATTGGAGTGGGGAGTCGGCTATCTTCTTCAGAATCGTCCTTTCTGACCGAGCCAGTCGCCGAGATCAACTCCTGAACTCCACGGACCAAATAGCAACTACGATTGTCCAGCGTCTCCAACCCCTCGAACAGTGGGGCGTCCTGCCTTATTATAACTTCCGCAGCCAGTCCGAGCAGGCAATTCTCCAAGAAGAAGCGTGGGCATGACCGATGGCATATGCCGACGAACTGCTTGAGCTGGCTCAACATCTGGCGAACCTGGATTCCACGAACCCTCGTCAAGCTTGTCTGAGAAGGGCCGTTTCGACGGCGTACTACGCGCTGTTCCATCTACTGATATCCGAGGCTACGCTAAACTGGGGACGCCCCGAACTGCGTTCCGAGCTAGGCAGGTTATTCGAGCACGGAAGAATGAAAAATGCCTCCGTGGAAAGACGCTCCGCGCTCAACGCTTACTTCGGAAAGAACCCCCCGTCAAGCCAGGAACTGGTCGTATCCACGCACTTGCGCACTGTTGCTGACAGGTTCATCCAAGCGCAACAAAAACGCAACGACGCGGACTACGACACTGGGAAGGAGTGGACCCAGACTGATGTCCTGACTCAGATAGCTGCCGTTTCGGCGGCGTTCGAAAGCTGGAAGGCGATTCGCGACGAACCTGCCGCCCAGGCGTACCTCGTATCGCTCTTGAGTAAAAGGCCGCGTTCGGAGTGACTTCGCTGGCGGCGCTCCACGTCAGATGGCCGTCTAAAGCCTTTCTCGTACAAGTGGAAAGCTCGGCACAACGAGAGAAGGTGAGGGTCCCATTCGTCGGAGAAGGGGGATCTCGATGCGCGCCCCGGTTCAGGCCGTCGCCAGGAATCTCGGATTCTGTTTCGTCCGCCAGTTGAGTTTGTTGTAGCGCCTATGGCCTGATCAGGTACCGTCCCCTGTTCCCGCCGTGTAGAATAGTCTTCTCGGATGATTGCCTTTCTGCGTGGAACGCTGCTCGAGAAACACCCCAACCAGGCGATCGTGGACGTCGGCGGCGTGGGCTACGACGTCGCGATCCCGGTTTCAACTTTTTCCGCTCTGCCCGAGGCCGGCAAACAGGTCGAGTTGCGCGTGCACACGCACGTGCGCGAAGACGCCATGGCCCTGTTCGGCTTCGCCTCGGCGGACGAGAAAGCGCTGTTCGAGAAGTTGATCGCGGTGAGCGGCATCGGCCCGAAGCTGGCGATCACGGTTCTTTCCGGGCTGGCCACGCCGGAGCTGATCGGCGCGATCCGCACCGGGCAGGTCAACCTGCTGATCCGCATTCCCGGCGTGGGGAAGAAGACGGCGGAACGCATGGTGCTGGAATTGCGCGACCGGCTGGAAGGGCTGGCGGGTGTGACGCCGGCCGCCGGACAACCCGCGGCGGAGACGCTCGGCGTTGTCGGTCAGGACGTGCTTTCGGCGCTGGTCAATCTGGGTTGCGGCCGCCCGGCCGCCGAGGCCGCGATTCGCAAAGCCAGGGCCGGCGGCACTCCGGACGAATTCGAACCGCTGTTCCGCCGCGCGCTCGAGCTGGTGCGGTGACCACACCCTGAAATGCTGACTGCTCATGCCTTCGCCGCCTATGAAGATTTTGGCCGCGGAGTGGGGGGCGTGGGTCTTTCGAACGCGGGGGGACACGCCTGCGTCCCGGGTTAAGCGATGGTTTCCATAAGATTAGCCCGGAGTGTCCCCGGGGGCTGGCTGCGCGGGGTGGTGGCTGCGCGGGATTCTGGCTTCGCGCGGGGGGACACGCCTGCGTGGAGTTCCGAGGTTACGTAGCCTGTCCCCGAAATTAAGCCCCGAGGGCCAGCCGGTCGGCCAGGTGCGCCGGCAAGCCGGCCCGCAAGATGCGCGCCTGCGCGCCCGGAATGTCGTAGCGCGTCCGGCACAGGGTGACCGCGCGCGATTCCGAATCGTAGATTGCGTAGGCCGCCCGCGGATCGCGGTCGCGCGGTTGTCCGACCGAGCCGGGGTTGATCAGGTAAGCATACCGGCGCTCGAGATCGAACCGCCGGCGCTCCCGGTCCTGGCCCACCTGGCCCAAATACCACACCGACGGATGAGACAGCCGGAACCCGCGCTGAATGTGAGTGTGGCCGAAGAAGTACAGCGGCGCCTCCAGGTATCCGGACACTCCGGCAGCGTCGGCGTCGCTCAGCACATATTCGTCTTCGTCGAGCGGAGACCCGTGGACCAGGCTGAAGCCGTCCAGGGCCAGCGGCCCTCGCGGCAACCGCTCCAGGTACTCCAGATTGACTTCCGACAGCACGGCCTGGGTCCAGCGCGCCGAACTTCGCGCCGCGTTGTTGAACCAATCCAGATCGTCCAGCCCGGCGCAGCCTTTGTCGTGATTGCCGCGCACGATGCCCTGCACATTTTCGCGCGACCAGTCGATCACCCGGTTGGGGTCGGCGCCGTAGCCCACCAGGTCGCCGCAACACAGGACGCAATCGTAGGTTCCGGCGGCGTGTTCGAGCACCGCTTCGAGCGCCTGCCAGTTCGAGTGAATGTCGCTGAGGATCAGATAGCGCACAGGCGTATCAACGTGACTTCGGGCCGGGCTCCGATTCGCGCCGGAACTCCTACCGTACCAATTCCCCGGCTGACATACAGCGCCGCCGGACCGTCGCGAAACAAACCCTGGACGTAGGGCGTGAAGAACCGGATCAGAGTTACCGCTTCGCTGAGCACCTCCATGGTGACCTGCCCGCCGTGGGTGTGGCCGGAGATCGTCAGATCGAAACCCCGCCGCGCCGCCGCCGGGAAGGCATTCGGGTTGTGTGACAGCAGGACGTTGACGGCGCCGGGAGCGATCAGTCCGCCCGCGGGCGGCAACTGAGGTTCGCGGCCCGCCAGGTAGTCCACCCCGGCGATGTTCAGGATCGAGCCGCCGAATCGCAGCGCGCGGCTGCGGTTGCGCAGGAACTCAATGCCCAACCGGGCGCCGCGGTCCGTCGCGTGCGCTTGGGCGTTCGCAAAGATCTCGTGATTGCCGAGGCAGCCCAGGATTCCCGCCTCGGCGCGCAGGCCCGCCAGCAGGCGCAGGCAGTCGTCCAGAGGGTCGCCCTTAACCGAGATGAGATCGCCGGTCACCAGCGCCACGTGCGGCCGGGTTTGGTTCACCATCCCAACCGCTCTGGCCAGTTCCGAGTTGCTCAGAAACGGGCCCAGGTGAATGTCGGTCAATTGCGCCAATCGCAGACCGTCGAGATCTTTCGGCAGGCCTGGAATCGCGATCTCGACCTCCTTCAACTCGAACCGCTGGCGGCTGACGGCGATGCCGAATCCAATGACCACCAGCGGAGCAGCGACCGCGGCCGCGTGCGCCACGCGAAGCAGCCGGCGCCGGCTCGGATCCATGGGCGGCAAACGCCGCAGCAGGAACACCAGGGGGAACACCCCGCAGATGAACATCGCCCAGCCGATGGCCATTCCCGTATTCCATTGCAGCCATCTCCAGCGCGGGAACCACATCATGGCCCGGCCGGTGGTGGAGACCAGCGTGGCGCCCAGCCACAGCGCAATCAGCCCGCTCGCGCTCCAGATCGCCAGGCGGCCCAGGCGCGAGCCTCGAAACCATGCCGGCTCGGCCAGCCAGCGCGACAACTGGCCCTGCAACACCAGGACCACGAGCAGGATCGCGCCTTCGATAAGGTAGTGCAGCAGATTGGGACTCATTCCCTCTGCTTTTGATTGTAGCCGCGGCGGGCCTCCACGAACTCGCGCACCTTTTCGAGGACTTGCCTTTGAAGCGCGGGGGCGTCTCCGAAGCCCGCATACCAGAGCACTTCCTTCTCGCGGCGGAACCAGGTCCACTGGCGCTTGGCATAGCGGCGGGTGTTCTGTCTGGCGTCCGAGATTGCCTCTTCCAGGGTGCTGCGCTTCTCGATGAAATCCACGCACTGCCGGTATCCGTGGGATTCGAACGGCTTGGCGGCGGGAGTGTAGCCTAGCGCTAGAATCCGGCGGGTCTCCTCGACCAGGCCCATGTCGAACATCGCCTGGCACCGCGCGTCGAGACGAGCGAATAACTCCGCCCGGGGCGGGTCCAGCCCGATCTTGAGGATGCGAAAACCTTGCAGTGCATCCCGGCCTTGGGCATACAGCGCAGATATTGGCTGGCGCTTCAAGACCATGACTTCCACGGCGCGGATGGTTTTCTGAACGTCGTTCGGGTGAATTGTCGCGGCGGCCACCGGATCCAGCCGGCGCAGAATACGGTGGAGCGAACCGGGGCGGCGCGCCTGACGCGCGGCCAACCGCGCGCGCAGAGAGTCGTCGCGGCCGGGGCCGGGGAACAGTCCGTCGATCAAGGCGCGGAGGTAGAACCCGGTGCCCCCGACCACCACCGGAAGACGGCCCCGCCCGGCGATCTCCTCGAGCAGCGGGCGCGCGCGCGCGGCGTATTCGCCGGCCGTGAACGGTTCCCCCGGATCGGCCACGTCGAGCATGTGGTGCGGGATGCCGCGCTGTTCGAGCCGGGAGAGCTTCGCGGTTCCGATGTCGAAGTGACGGTAGACCTGGAGCGAATCGCAGTTGACGATCTCGCCGGCGAACTCCTCTGCAATTCGCAGACCGAGTTCGCTCTTGCCCGAGCCGGTCGGCCCGACCACCGCCACAAGCGCAGAGACGGGGCTGTCCACGGGCAATTAGCGCGACGCCTGGAGGCGCGCGATGCGGGCCTCGGTCGAAGGGTGCGTGGAAAACAGGCTCATCATCATCTGGCCGCTGAAGGGCTTCACGATGAACATGTGCGCGGTGGCCGGCGAGGCGTCCATGGGGATGCGCCGCGACCAGCCATCCAATTTCTCGAGCGCCGAAATCAGGCCGAACGGCGTTCCAGTGGAAGCCGCGGCGGTCGCGTCGGCGGAGTATTCGCGGGTGCGGGAGATGGCCATCTGGATGAGCATCGCCGCGATCGGGGCCAGGATCATCATGAACAACATTCCCATCACCCCGCCGCGTTCATCCTCGTCGTCGCGGCGGCCGCCGAAGAAAAAGGCCATCCGCGCCAGCATGGTGATGGCCGCGGCAATGGTGGCCGCGACCGAGCTGATGAGGATGTCGCGGTTCTTCACGTGGCTCAGCTCGTGCGCGATGACACCTTCCAACTCCCGGTCGTCCAGGATTTCAAGCAGCCCGGCGGTGAAGGCCACCGAGGCGTGGGCCGGGTCGCGGCCGGTGGCAAAAGCGTTGGGAGAGTCTTCCGGAATCAGCCACAACCTGGGCGTCGGAAGACCCATGCGCTGACAGAGGCTGTTCACCAGGGGACCGACCCGCCGCCAGACGTCCCGGTTCTCGCTCTCGCTCACCGGCTGGGCCGAGTACATGGATAGCGCCAGCTTGTCGGAGAAGAAGTAACTGAAGAAATTCATGCCGACGGCCAGCGCCAGGCCGATGTACAGGCCCTGTTTGCCCGCCACGGCCTGGCCGCCAGCCAATAGCAGGCCGCTCAGCAGCCCCAACAGAAGTACTGTTTTAAGACCGTTCATACGTGTTCAGATCCATTGTCTCACCTTGCGCTAGAAGCCGATGCCGAACTCGCCATAGACGTTCAGCCAATGATCTCGCGTGCGCGGCGATTGGACCAGGCCCAGCGACTCGCCCTCGGTGTAGCCGCGGTAGACTTTCGAGTTGACTCCCAGCCGGAAGCGCTGGTAGCGGTCCAGCGCGACGCTGGCGCCCAGCAGGCCGTAGTAGCCCCAGCCGCTGCGCGCTTTGCAGACCGGGCAATCGATCCGGTAACCCTGGTAGGGCTGGCGGATGCGCTCCTGGTAGCGCATGTAGGCGCCACCGCCGCCACCCGAGAAAAGCAGTCGGCCCCGGGCCAGAGGCAGAATGGCGCGGCCGCCCAGCGGCACCAGGAACTGGTAGTCCTTGATTCGCAGCTCGCCGAAATCCGACCGGTAGAAATCGCGAACGCCGGCGGCGCCAAACAGGGTCTCGAAGCCGGCGTCGGCCTGGAAGTTCGGATGGAACCGGTAGCCGTAGCCCAGGGTGGCGCCGAAACTGGGGTCGAAGTAATTGCGCAGATCGCCGCGCGGCTGGCCGGCGCCGAGGCCGGCGGTGAAGTTATGGAGGGTGTAGCGGCTTTGCGCCGCCAGGGTCGCGGTGGAAATGAGAATCAGAATCAGGACGCGCATCATCCAATTCTCAAGACGCTGACGCTCAAAATCAAGTTTCAACGGAGAATTGCTATAATCGGGCAGGTCGAAAGAGCCATGCGTTCCAACTATCGGCGAACGATCTGCGTGTTGGTTTGCCTGGCGGTGCTTGCCCCGCCGGCCGCATCTGAACAGAAGGCCGTTAGCGCGGCCGAATGCACGTTCCGGGCCGATCCGGATGCGTTTCTGGCGGGGCAGGCGCGCGCGCGGCAAGCGGCGAACGAACGCGCGGCCAGGCTCGGCAAGTCGCCGGCCCGGTCGGCCGCGGGCGGCGCGACGCCGGCGGCTCTCATCCCCCAGCGAGGCTTCATCGACGCCGAGATCTTCGGCAAAATGGCCGCGCAGAATGTTCTTTCCGCGCCACTGGCCGG
Source organism: Bryobacterales bacterium (assembly GCA_030693045.1). GTDB lineage: Bacteria > Acidobacteriota > Terriglobia > Bryobacterales > Bryobacteraceae > JACQZT01. The sequence goes on from JAUYBU010000481.1 coordinate 19,384, forward strand.
CGACGAGGAGTTCCTGCGGCGCCTGATGTTGGATCTAACCGGCCGCATTCCGTCGCCCGCCGACATCCGCGAGTTTCTGGCCGACCGCTCGCCGGACAAGCGCGACCGCCTGATCGACCGGCTGACCGGTTCGCCGGAGTTCGTGGACAAGTGGACCTTGTGGCTGGGCGACCTGCTCCAGAACACGGCCGTTTCGACCAACGTCAGCCGCCAGATTGGGGGCCGCAACGCTTTCCACAACTGGATCCGCGGGTCGATCGCCGACAACCAGCCGCTTTGGCGGATGGCTTACGAGGCCGTGACCGGCGACGGGATGAATTTCGACAACGCCCGCGGCGCGTCCAACTACGCGGTGGGCGCGACCACCCCGGCGGGTCCCCTCCAGGACACCTACGACGCGATGCTGTACCGCTCCGCCACGGCGTTCCTGGGGATCTCGCACTACGACTGCCTGCTGTGCCACAACGGGCGCGGGCACCTGGACGCCATCAGCCTGTGGGGCTCCAGGACCACGCGTCTGGAGGCGCAGCGCATGGCGGCGTTCTTCTCGCGCACGCGCATGACCCGCCAAGGCAACCAGGCGCTGGACTACTACAACAGCTACACGGTCACCGACGTCGCCACGGGCACTTACAACTTGAACACGAACTACGGCAACCGCCCGATCCGCTCCGCACCAACGATTCAGGGCCGGCCGCTGGTGAATCTGACTCCCGAATACCTGCCCACGGGGGCCGCGCCGAAACACGAATACTGGCGTCCGGCGTTCGCCGAGTTTATGCTGGGCGACCCGATGTTCGCACGCAACATGGCCAACCGGCTGTGGAAGCAGATGTTCAACCTGGGCCTGGCGGAGCCGGTGGACGCGCTCGACCCGGCGCGCATGGATCCGGACAATCCGCCGCCCGCTCCGTGGACCCTTCAAGCCACTCATCCGCGGCTGCTGGAGCGGCTGGCGCGGGAACTGCGGGACGGCAACTTCGACCTGCGCGCGTACTTGCGGCTGCTGGCGCAGTCGTCGGCCTACCAGCTCAGCTCGCGATACGAGGCCGAGTGGAAGCTGGACTACGTGCCGCTGTTCGCCCGCCACTACCCGCGCCGACTGGAGGGCGAAGAGGTTCACGACGCGGTGGTGAAGGCCACCGGCGTGGCGGCGAAACACACGGTCGGGTTCTGGCCCGAGCCGGTCGAGTGGGCCATGCAGTTGCCCGAGCCGGCCGAGCCGCGCTCCAACGGCGCCGTGCTCAATTTCATGAACACCTTCCTGCGCGGCAATCGCGACAACCAGCCGCGCCGGCAGGGGGGTTCGATCCTGCAACAGCTCTCCATGATGAACGACGCATTCACCGTCACGCGAGTCAAGAAAGCGGCGTCGCCCACGTTGCAGGCGGCGGCCCGGCTGGCCTCCAACCAGGCGGTGGTCGAGGAACTGTTCCTGCTGTTCCTGTCGCACAAACCGAACGACTACGAGCGGGAACGCGCGGTGGCCTTCCTGGCGCGGGCTGCGACGCCGGCGGCGCGCGATGCGGCGATCGAGGATCTGGCCTGGGTGTGTATGAACAAGGTCGATTTTCTGTTCAGTTATTGAGGGCGTGTCTTGGAGGACGTCATGAAGGACCGTTTCGGATTCGACTGGACCGGCATACGGGGGACGCCCTTGCGGGAGCGGCGGGAAATCGGGCGGCGGTTGTTCTTCCGCCACGCCGGCGCCGCCGTGGGCGGCTACTTTCTGCTGCCTTCGCGGCCGATGGAAGTGGTGGCGCGCGCGTCCGTGTCGCCGATGGGCACGGCTAAGAACTGCATCCTGGTTTTCCTGTCGGGCGCAGCCAGCCACACCGACACCTTCGATCTGAAACCGGGTCCGTGGCTGCCGGCGTCGTTCAATCCCACGCACTACGGCGAAGTGCTGTTTCCGCAAGGGCTCATGCCGCGGCTGGCCGAACACGTCCAGTCGCTCGCCTTTGTGCGCTCGGTGCGCGCCTGGGCCGCGGTACACGAGTTGTCGCGCAACTGGGTCCAGATCGCGCGCAACCCACTTTCGGGAACCGCCAGGATCGCCCCGCACGTAGGCTCGATCGTGGCCATGGAGTTGGGCAGCCAGTCCGAGCGCCGGGTGCTGCCGCCGTTCGTGTCGCTCAACGCCGGCAGCGGTCCCGGCGAAGGGTACTTTCCTCCGGAATACGGTCCGTTCTATGTCAGCCCGGGTGGCAGCGGGCTGGGCAACACAACCCATCGCGACGGCGCGGCGGCCTTTGAGCGGCGCTATAACCTGTTGCTGGAAATCGACGCCGAGTCGCGCGCGGGCTGGGACGAGGCGCCGGAGGTCCAGGGCATGGCCGCCTACAACCTGGCCGCGCGCACGCTGATGTACAACGACGACGTGGTTCGCGTGTTCACGTTCGACCAGAACGAGCGGGTGCGCTACGGCAACACCGCTTTCGGCAACGCCTGCGTGACGGCGCGCAATCTGCTGCGGGCAGGAATGGGAACGCGGTTCGTGCAGATCACCCTGGGCGGTTGGGACAACCACGCCTCGATCTACTCGACGCTGAATCCGGCCAACGCCGGGTCGCTGGCGCGGCAGTTCGACACCGGGCTGGGAACGCTGATTTCGGACCTGAAGACGGACGGGCTGTTCGACGAGACGCTGATCGTGGCCATCGGGGAATTCGGCCGCACCGTGGGCGCGCTGAACTCACTGGCGGGGCGCGATCACCATTTGCAGCAGGCGGTTTTGATGGCCGGGGCGAGAATCCGCGGCCGCCGCGCCATCGGCTCGACCGACACCCAGGGGGCGAATACGGCGGAGACGGGCTGGTCGCGCGATCGCGACATTCGCCCGGAGGACATCGACGCGACGATCTACTCCGCCCTGGGAATCAACTGGGCCACTGTGCGGCGCGACGATCCGCTGGGGCGGGGTTTCGAGTACATCCCGTTTGCCGCCAGCCAGGACCTCTACGGCCCGGTCCACGAGTTGTGGTAACGCGCGCCGCTACCGCTTTGCCGGCGCGTAGCGGAACTGGATCCAGCCGCCAACCGCGGCCAAGCCGGCTCCCGCGAGAAACAGCAGAACCATGCGCAACCCCTCCCAGCCGCCGAACATGTAAGGCGAGAAGAAGAAGCCGCGGACCAACATCCCCACCACCACGACCGTCCAGACCAGGAACAGAACTCGCAACATGCCCAGCACCGCCAGCGCGATGGAGAGCAGGCCGGCCAGGCCGAGGCCCAGCAGCCACCAACTGAGCGTCATGCCGGTCCAAGGCAGGATGTCCAGCCGCAGGTTATGCGTGCCGGTCGAAAAGGCCAGCGCCGCCAGGCCCGTCATAAACAGCGCCAGTACGAGATGAAAGGCGTAGCTATAGATTTTGACAATCATTCCAACCACACTCACCGGAGACCCTCCACGTACTAACAAAGAACTGCCATTGTATCAGGTCGAGCCGCGCCGCGCCTGGTCCAGCGTTTGAAAAAACAGGTCGATATCCCGCGGGCGCGTGTGGATGTGGGTGGCCACGCGCATGCGCTCGCCGGCGGTGATCCAGATTCTCTTCTTCGCGCACAGCGCATGGAATGCCCGGAACAACTCCGGCTTCATGCGGAAGGTCACCAGCCCGCCGTACAGGCGGTCGTCGCCGGGCGTGAGCAGCTCGAGATCGCTCTGCCCGCGCGCGCGCTCGAAGACCATGCGCGCCAGTTGATGGACGCGGCCGTAGACCCGCTCCGGGCCCAGCGCTTTCAGGAACCGCAGCCCGGCCATGAGCCCTTCGACGACGGCCCGGTTGTTGGTGCCGATGCGCATGAAGCGCGCGGCCTTCAGCTTCTGGTCGCTCCAGGCGGCGGTGACGATGGTGGGCCAGAGCCGTTCGAGCATTTCCTGACGTCCGTAGAGCAGGCCGCAACCGGCCGGCGCGAACAGCCACTTGTGCGGGCTGCCGGCGAAGTAGTCGCAACCCAGGTCCGCCAGGCGCAGCGGGATCTGGCCGTTCATGTGCGCGCCGTCCACCACGCTGACCACGCCCTTGGCGCGCGCGGCGTCGCAGATGGCGCGCACCGGCATGATCAGGCCGGTGGTGGTCAGGATGCCGCTGAAACTCAAGACTCGCGTGCGCGGTCCGATGGCGGAAATCAGCAGGTCGGCGAGCTGAGCGGAATCTTTTGGCGGCAGCGGGATCTTGACCACCCGCACCTGGATGCCGTAGCGCGCCTGCCTGAGCAGCCACGGCTCTCTTCCGCTGGGATGCTCCTGATCGGTGATGAGGACCTCGTCGCCGGCCTTGAGATCGATGCCGTTGGCGATGACGCTCATCGCTTCGGTGGCATTGTGGGTGAGGGCGAGTTCGTCTTTCGCGCAGCCGGCGAAGGCGGCCAGTTCGGCCCGCTCGTCGTCGAGCGTCTCGTAGCCCCAGCGCGGGTAGTCGTCGTTGACCAAGGCGGCGGCCTGGCTCAGATAGTCGGTCACCGCTTTCAGCACCGGCCGCGGCGTGATGCCGAGGCTGCCGTTGTTCATGAACGCGCGCCAGTCCGGCAGCAGGAATTGCTCGTCGCGGATGCGCTTCCAGTAACTTTCGGGGTCGCGTTCCAACAGCGCCGGATCGGGCAGCGGCCCGCCTTCGGCGCCGGCGCCGGCGGCCGGCAGACCGAACAGCGCCGCTCCGGCCAGAATCTCGCGTCGTCTCATGATGAGTCTCCTGGGCATACCCCCGGACGTGCGGTCTTCCGCATCCGGCGGTTGAACCAAGCATTCTAGCAACCCGCCAGATCCGATGGCATCGGCGGGCCGTGACGGCGATGTGTCTCGGGGGGGACACGCCTGTGTCCCGTAGCGGGGCGATCGTTTCCGTAAAATTAGCCCGGAGTGTCCCCGGGGCTGTATGCGCCGCTACTCGAATCCCTCGACGCGCATGACGTCGACGTTGGCGGGGTCGACGCGAACACAGAGCAGGTAACGCCCGTCGGGAGAAAGGGAGAACGGCCCGCTGCCCAGCGGCGAGAGCGGTTCGGGGTAGTCGATTACCGGCGCCCGGCGGCCGCCGGCGAAGGGGAGAAAGTAGAGCGTCTGGGTGTCCAGCAGCCGCGGGTTGCTGCCGAGGTAGTAGATCCCGTTTCGAGCCGGGGCCCAACAACTTGTGCAGATGGGGACCAGGCCGTCGAGCACGCGGGCGTATTCTCCCGTGGCTGTCGAGGCTCTCCACAACTGAGTGTCGTTGGGATCCTTGACGAAGTAGAGGAACTCGCCGTCGGGAGAGAGACCGAGCGAAAGGCCCCGGATCGCGACCGCTTCCCGCGCCGCTCCGCCCGCGGCCGGAATGCTGACGATGCTCGCCGCCGCGCCCGCGTAGATCCATTTCCCGTCGCCCGAATACACCGGGTGGACCCCTTTGGCGCCCAGGCTTCGAACCGTCCAGGCGCCCTCGGCGTCAAGATGCGCCACGAAGATCTCACTGGTCTTGGGATCGTTGAACACGATGGCGCGGCCGTCGGGCGACCAGCGGCCGACAGATGGCTGCACGCTGCCGCGCGTGACCTGGACCGGGTTTGAGCCGTCCGCCTGGGTCACCCAAAGCTGTTCTTCGCCGGAGCGGTCCGAACGGAAGCAGATCCGGTCGCCCGCCGGGGAGTACTGCGGCGAGGCGTCCAGACCCGAGGAAGCGATCAGCCGCAACCACTTCTTCTCCTTCAGATCCAGCCGCCAGATGTTGCGGTCCTGGAGCAGCACCGAGTAGACCAGCGCCGGCGCGCGGCTGGCGAGGGAAAGCTGGATGGGGAACTCGGCGTAGATGCCGGTCGAGTTCAGCGTCCGGGCGGGGTTGGAAATATCGGCACGGATCTTCCAGAGCCGGAACTCTCCGCCGCGGTCGGAGGCAAAGACGATGGTCTTTCCGTCCGGCATCCAATCCTGGCCGCTGACCCGCTTGCCGTCGGCGGTCAGCGGCCGGGGCTGGCCGCCGTCCATCGGCACCACGAACAACTCCTGATGAGTGCGGTTGATGTAGCGTATGAAGGACACCATGCGGCGGTCGGGAGAGATGCGCGGCTCGAAGTCCCCGCCGACCAGGTCGGCGGGAGCGGTGAGGTTCCGCCGGCCGCCCGTGGCCACGTCGATTACCACCAAACCCGCCGGCTTGTCCGCCGAAGCCGAGTGCGCCACCACCATCCGGTGTCCGTCGCCGGACCAGGCCAGCATCCGGTTGTCGAAGCCGTAGTTGCCGGGAACCAGGCGGCTCACCAGGCGGTCTTCGCCCGAATCCAGGGACGTGATCACGACTTCGGTCGCCGACCGGTCCACCCGCAAATAGGCCAGCGACTTTCCGTCGGGCGCCCAGGTGGGGCTGCTGTAGTGTCCGTCCCGGCTGGTTACGGCGCGCGGCGGCGCCCCCCGGCCGCTCTCCTGTAACCAGATGCCGCCCGGCTGGTTCCCTTCCCGATCCCAGACGAAGGCCACCTTTCCACCGTCGGCCGATACCGCCGGCTGGTACTCTTTGCCCGGCAGCCGCGTCAGGGGCAGGATGCGAAAACCTTGCTTCACCGGGAGGCTCTGGCGGTGCGAAACGAACCAGCCAATGGCGGCCAGAACCGCAATCACCGGACCGGCCAGGAGCCAGCGGCGCCGCCTGAGCGGGGCTGGCCGAACGGCAACCGGGTGCGCCGCGCGATTCTCGATCACCACTGGACCCACCAGACGGTATCCACGGCCCGGAAAGTTCTCGACCCAGGCCGGACTCCCGGGTTCGGCGGCCAGCGTACGCCGGATGACGGCGATGTTCTGCATAAGGTTGGCTTCGCCGACCACGCGGTCCGGCCAGACCGCCTGCATGATCTCGTCCTTGGTCACCACCTGCCCGGCGTTCTCGATCAGAACCAGCAGCGTTTCGACGCATTTCAGGGCCAGCCGGACGGGCTGGTCGCCACGCAGCAAGACCTTTGCCCGGGCTTCCAGCGAGAACTCGCCGAACTTGTAGAATCGCTTTTCCGTCAATGGCTTCCCGCGCCGTCTTAGATATATTTTAGAAACTTCTTATGGCAACCCTATTGTAAGGATAGGGGACCTCTGCCACGCTCGCCACTGCTAGTGCAAGTGTATCGCGAAGGGCTGGCGTCCAGCCGGTCGCTTTGGGGGAACGAAAGGGAGTCATCGTATGCGAAATCGAATCCTGTGGTTTGTAGTAATGTTGCTGGCCGCCAGCACGACTGGCTGGTCGCAGGAAGCCCGCGGAACCATTCGCGGGCGGGTCACGGATCCACAAGACGCCGTTATTCCGGGCGCCGCGGTTCAGATCACGAGTCCGGTTGCCGGATTCACAACCACTCTGAAATCCAACGATCAAGGCATCTACCAGGCGCTCTACCTGCCGCTGGGCATATATCGGATTGCCGCCGAAGCGCCGGGCTTCAAGCGCGCGGTGCAGGAAAACGTCGAAGTCCGGGTCAACGACCGGCTCGAGATCAACATCGTGTTGCAGGTCGGCCAAGTGAACGAGACCGTGACGGTGACGGCCGAGACGCCGCTGTTGGAGACTACTTCGGCCTCGACCGGACAGGTGGTGGATGCCCGCCGCGTGTCGGACCTGCCGATTGGCCACGGCGAGCCGTACGCCCTGATGGCGGCGACGACGGGCGCCGCCTTCACTGGCGACCCCGGCCTGGACCGCCCCTTCGAGCCGTCGCACATCGCCAATTACGCCATGGGCGGCGCGCGCGGGCTGCGCAACGAACTGACGCTGGACGGCGCGCCGGCCGGCGCCTCGACCGCCAACCCGCGCGAGGTGTCGGCATCCTTTGTGCCGCCTGTCGACATTCTGGCCGAGATGAAAATCCAGACCTCTACCATCGATGCCAGCGTCGGTCAGACCGAGGGTGGATCGGTAAGCCTCAGCCTCAAGTCGGGTACCAACAGCATCCATGGAACCCTCTACTACAACAAGCTGGCGCCGGAATTGAACGCCAACCTTTTCTTCGCCAACCGGACCGGCCAGCCCATCACGGCATTCGATTACAATCGCTGGGGCGTATCGGCGACCGGCCCGGTGTTGATTCCCAAGCTGTACAACGGCAAGAACCGCACCTTCTACATGTACGGCTATGAAGGGATCGTTGAAACCCGGCCCCGCGGCAGCGTCAACACGGTGCCCACCGAGGAGCAGCGGACCGGCAACCTCTCCGGGCTCTTGAAAGTCGGCGCCAACTACCAGATTTACGATCCGCTCACACGGCGCGTCGAGGGCTCGCGCTACCGCACCGATCCGATCGCGGGCAACATCATTCCGGCCTCGCGCGTCAGCCCGATCGCGACCAACATTCTGAAGTATTACGCCAAGCCGAACGTCGCGGGCACCGCCGACGGGGGCAACAACCTGGTGCTGCCGAACCTTCCCGAGCAGGCCCGCTACTACAGCCACACCTGGCGGCTGGACCACAACTTCACCGAACGCTGGCGCACCTTCGGCCGCTTTAGCTGGTACAACCGCGGAAGCACCTATAGCGACCACTTCGGGAACATCTCCACCGGAGAATGGTTCTGGTTCCACTCCGTCAACGCCGCCTTCGACCACGTGTACACGATCAGCCCGACCACGGTGATGAACCTTCGTTATGGGTACAACCGGTTTATCCGGCACACCAGCCGGAATCCGGAGAGCCTGGGTTTCGACCTGACCAGCCTGGGCTTCCCGAAGTCCTGGAACGATGCCATCCCGGCCGACGTCCGCCGCTTCCCCTACATCAACATCAGCGGGTACTACGGTACCAACGGCGGAGTCCTCTGGCGTCCCCAGGACACGCACCAGTACAGCCTGGCATTCGACAACATCCGCGGCGCGCACTCGATGAAGTTCGGCTCAGACTACCGGATCTACTACAAGAACCAGGTCAATCCGGACGTCAGCTCGACCGGGCAAGTCGCCTTCGCCGAGACCTTCACGCGCGGTCCGCTGGATAACTCTCCGAACGCGCCGCGCGGGCAGGGTCTGGCCTCGCTGCTTCTCGGATTCCCAACCGGCGGCGGCGTGGACCGCCGCGCCTCGTTCGCCGAAGCGAACACCGTGTGGGCGTTCTTCTTCCAGGACGATTGGAAGCTGTCGCGAAAGGTGACCGCGACCCTGGGTCTGCGTTACGAGACCGAATCGCCGCTGCGGGAGCGGTACAACCGTTCCGTCCGCGGCTTCGACCCCAACGCGCAACTGGCCATCGGGCCGCTGGCGCAGGCGGCCTACGCCAAGAACCCGACGCCGGAGGTTCCGGCCAGCCAGTTCCGCGTGGCCGGCGGCGTGACGTTTGCCGGCGTGGGGGGCCAGCCGAACGGCGTTTGGAACCGCGACAAGAACAACTTCTTGCCGCGCATCGGCCTGGTGTATCACGCCACGCCGAAGACCGTGATCCGGACCAGCTACGGCATCTTTTATGCCTTCATGGGCGTCCGCCGCGGGGACGTGATCCAGTCGGGTTTCTCTTACACGACCAGCCTGGTGCCCACGCTCGACGGGGTGACCTACATTGCGACCAGCGCCAACCCGTTCCCGGGCGGCGTCACCGAGCCCTCGGGGGCTTCCCTCGGCGCGGCGACCTTTCTGGGTCAGGGGATTTCCTTCTTCGAGCCCAATCTGAAGACGCCCTATAACCAGCGCTGGCAGTTCGGCATCCAGCGCGAGTTGCCTTGGCGCACGGTTCTGGAAATGACCTACGCCGGCAATCGCGGAACGGCCCTGGAAGTCAGCCGGGAACTTAATTCCGTGCCGACCCAGTACCTGAGCACGCTTCCAACGCGCGACAACGATCGGAACACGTACCTGACCGCCAACCTGCCGAATCCGCTCGCCGGCCTGCTGCCGGGAACCGGGCGCAGCGGCGCCACCATCTCGCGCCAGACGCTGTTCACGGCGTATCCTCAGTTCACCGGCGTGGGCGTGACCACCAATCAAGGCTATTCGACCTACCACTCCTTCGCCATCGAAGCGGACCGCCGCTTCGCGAAGGGGTTCACCATCCAGGGCGGATATACGTGGTCCAAGTTCATCGAGGCCACCGCGTATCTGAACGGCGCCGACCCCCTGCCCGCCTACACCATCTCCGACCAGGACATTCCGCACCGGTTCAGCATGAGCTTCATCTATGAACTGCCGTTCGGCAGGGGCCGCCAACTGTTTGCCAATGCGCCCAGGGGCGTTTCCGCCATCGTCAGCGGCTGGCAGGTGCAGGGGATTCACGTCCGCCAGTCCGGTCCGCCGATCGGATTTGGAAACATGCTGTTCTACGGCGACATCAAGAAGATCGCGCTCGACAAGGGCCAGCGCAACATCGACCGGTGGTTCGACACTTCGATGTTCGAACGCAGCAACACCAAGGCCCTGGTGAGCAACGTGCGCGTCGCTCCGCTCCGTTTCTCGGGAATCCGGTCGCCCGGCCCGGTGAACTGGGATCTGTCGATTCTCAAGAACACCCGGATCAACGAGAAGATGAACGTGCAGATTCGTGGCGAGTTCCTGAACGCCACGAACACGCCGTTCTTCAACGTCCCGAACACGGACCAGTACAACACCGCGTTCGGAACCATCACCGCCACCCGTGGTTACGCCAGGCGCGTTCAGCTCGGCATCAAGCTGATCTATTGATATGGTTAGCACGGCCTTCCGGGTGAGGGGGACACGCCTGTGTCCCGGGGCCAAGCGATGGTTTCCGTAAGATCAGCCCGGAGTGTCCCCAGGTCTGTCTTACACGCCTGTGTCCCGGGGCCAAGCGATGGTTTCCGTAAGATCAGCCCGGAGTGTCCCCAGGTCTGTCTTACAGGCCTGTGTCCCGGGGTCAAGCGATGGTTTCCGTAAGATCAGCCCGGAGTGTCCCCAGGTCTGTCTTACACGCCTGTGTCCCGGGGTCAAGCGATGGTTTCCGTAAGATCAGCCCGGAGTGTCCCCAGGTCTGTCTTACAGGCCTGTGTCCCGGGGTCAAGCGATGGTTTCCGTAAGATCGGCCCGGAGTGTCCCCAGGTCTGTCTGTGGGGTGCCACCACGGCGGCCCGTGGGTGTGGTAGAGTGAGTGGTTTCGACGGTCCAGACCCCGATGTCCGTTCAGATCTTCCTGCAGGCAAAACTGCTCGGAATTGAGGAGTTTCTCGCCGCTCCCGCCCCGGCGGGGATCGAGGGCTCCGACGCCGAAGCCCTGTTCATCGGCCGCTCGCAGTGGGTTACACTGCTGGCCGAAGTGCTTCCGCGCGCGCTGCTGGCCGAACTGGGGTTGGCGCGAATCCTGCTCGGGACCAGCGGGGGGGGCCAGTTTCTGGTGGTTCTGCCCGAAGTGGCGCGCGGCGAGGGGCACGAGTTCCTGGCGGCGGCCGGCGCCGGCATCGGGCGGATGAGCGCCGGGCGGCTGCGCCTGGTCTGGGCCGTGACCGAAAACCTGGGCGACTGGAGCGACGTGCGCAAGCGCCTCACCGAGGAGATGCGGCGGCTGAGAGGCGCGCCCGCCGCCGCGCCGGGGCTGGAGACCTTCGAACCGGCCGCCACGTCCGAAGCCGAGGCCGGGGAGTTTTTCATGGCGCTGGCGCGCGGGTTGCGCGAGGCCGCCACGGTGGGCTGGTCGCCCGAGGCGCCGGCCGAGCCGGTGCTGGACGCCGGCAAGCACAACTGGAGCCTGACGGCGCACCAGGAAGGCATCGCGCTGGCGCGGCACGCCGCGCCGAGCGACGATTCGCGCTCGACGGCGGATGCGCCCACGCTCGCCGGCCGAGCCGCCGGCCGCCCGGCGTGGGGCGTGCTGCGGGGCGACGTCGACAATTTCGGCATCCGCATCCGCCGCGCGCAAAGCATCGAGGAACATCTTCAGCTTTCGATCGTGTACAAACAGTTCTTCGCCGGCGAATTGGAAGTGCTGTGCTCGATGCCGGAGTTCTGGCGCCGGCTGGTCATATTGTATTCGGGCGGCGACGACTTCGCCGTTTACGGCGCCTGGGACGCCCTGATCGCGCTCGGGCGCGAGATACAGCGGCTGTTCCGCCGCTTTGCCGAAGAGCACCTGAAGGACTTTCCGGGTCCCGAGGGCAAGACCGTCAGCATGGCTCTGGCGCTGGCGCGCCGGCCGGACACGCCGATCGAATCGGTGTACTCGGAAGCCGGACGTCTGCTGGAGCAGGTCAAGTCGTCTGGAAAAGACTGTTTCCACCTGTTCGGCCGGACCCTGGAATGGAAACACCTTGCCGACGCCGCCGACATCAAGGACACCATGACGCGGATGATCGGCGAGTTCGGCTGCCCGCCCCAGATTCTGGACGAACTGGGCGGGTTCTATCGCGAAACTCCCTGGGCTCCGGACCGAGCGCCCGGCGCCCGCGGGAAAGAAGACCGTTTCGACAAGCCCTGGCGATTCCACTGGCGCATCAACCGCATGGTGGGCGCCACGCGCGACCGCGAGTTGCAGAAGCTGCGCGCCAGCCTGGTCGGCGACCTGGTTGGCAAGAGCGCGGCGCAATGGAGACTGCGGCCGAGCGGGCGCGTGGCCCTGGAATGGGCCAGGATGCGGACCGAGGTTTAACCAATGGCAGAACCACAGCAGGATGCACGCAACCGGGAAGGCCGTCCGCGGGAGGACCGCGGCGGGCCGCCGCGGGAGGGTGGATACGACCGCGGACGCGGCGACGACCGCCGCCCGGACCGGCGCCCCGAGGGGCCGCCGGAAATCGACATCGACAAACTGGTCGCCGACAGTCTTTATCTGGACAACCAGGCGCACGGAATTGTCAGCCGCATGCGCGACATGGATTCGGGGACCAAGAGCCAGTTGCGGCGTCTGTACAACGCCGTCCGGCGCGCCTGCAGGGCGCCGGAAAACGAGCGCCAGCACGAGTTCGTGATGCTGCGCGCGCGGCTGGCCTACACCATCGCGAGGCATTCGCTGCGCAGCATGGACACGATCGAGAAGCTGCTGCTGCAGGTCACGCGCAAGAACGATCAGCGCGGCTACGAGCGGTTCCGCGATCTGTTCGAGGCGATCGTCGCTTATAACGAATAACGTTCGCGCAAGCCGCGGCGCGGGCGCTGAGACCGGCGCGGCTTCGGGAGAGATGAGCATGAGCTCGCATACAGCCCACACGGAATTGAAGCTGATTGGAAAACTGATTCTCGAGGGCGACCTGATTTGTGAAACCGGCCTGCACATCGGCGCCGGCAAGGGATCGCTCGAAATCGGGGGCGCCGACAACCCGGTGATCAAGGACGCCTTCGGACGCCCCTACGTGCCGGGCAGTTCTTTGCGCGGCAAGCTGCGCGCGCTGCTGGAGCAATCCAGCGGCATGGCCGTGCCCGCCGAGCTGGTCTACCTTTCCAGGCGCAGGGGCCAGGAAGTGCGCATCCACCAGAGCGACCGGCCGGGCGACGTCATCTGCCTGCTGTTCGGGCGCAACCCGGGCCGCATGGATCGGGTTTCGGGCGAGCCGATCGAGGCCACCAACGCCAGCCCGGCGCGGCTCACGGTCTGCGACGCGCCGCTGGATTCGGAAAGCATCACCCCTCAGATGAGGGAGAACCTGGACGACGAACTGACCGAAGTGAAGAGCGAGAACGCCATCGACCGCATCACCTCGCAGGCCAATCCGCGCACGCTGGAACGCGTGCCCGCGGGCGCGCGATTCCGCCTGCGCATGGTGCTGGACGTGTTCTGTCCCGAAGACCGCGGGCTGCTGGCGCGCCTGATCGAGGGGCTGCGGCTGCTGGAGGACGACGCGCTCGGCGGCGGCGGCTCGCGCGGCAGCGGGCGGGTGCGCTTCGCCAATTTCCGCATGCGCTGGCGCGGGCGCGGCTTCTACGCGACCGGAGCCGCGGAAACCGAACTGGCCGCCGGCGCGGACCTGGCCGGCCTGCAAGCCCTGACCAGCCAGGCCGATTTTGAAGACAAGCTCGCCGAATAGTCATGTCGCCCGAGGCGGTTTCATCTAGTCCGGCGATGCTGGTCCGGCTGCGGCCCACCTCCCCGTGGCGCCTGGGCCCGGATTGCGGCTCGCGCGACCGCGTCGACCCGGTCTGCCACAGCGACACGCTGTACTCGGCCGTCTGTTCGGCCTTCGAGCAGCTTGGCCTGCTCCCGGACTGGCTCCAGGCAACCGCGGCGGGCGCCGGCGCGAGCGAGGTCCGGTTCAGTTCCTGTTTCCCGTTTGTCGGCGAAACGCTGTTCGTGATCCCTCCGCGGCACGTATGGCCACCGCCGGCGACGAGCAAGGTCCGCTGGAAGGGCGCTCGCTTTGTGCCGCTCGCCGCGGTCGAGCGCCTGGTGGCGGGCGCGGCTCTATCGGAAGACCACTGGGTCGTCGACGGCGCCAGCGGTTGCCTGCTGCCGGTGGTCCCGCGCGGAAACCTGCGGGGCCCGTTCCGCACCGTATCCCGGCCGGCGGCCGCGGTGGACCGCCTGTCGGGCGGCGCCATCGAACCTCACGCCACGGCGTGCCTGGAGTTCTGCGAGGGCGCCGGGCTCTGGTTGGTGGTGGCGTTTGCGAGCGAGTGGGCCCAGGAACGCTGGCTCGAGCCGGTGCAGGCAGCCTTCCGGCTGCTCGCCGATTCCGGAATCGGCGGCGAACGCTCGCGCGGCTGGGGCCGCTCGTCCAGCCCCGAGTTCGAGCCGGGATGCCTGCCCGGAATGATCCTGGCGCCCAGCTTCGAACCCGCCCCGGCGGATGAGACCGGCGTGCCGGGGCCGCAGCCGGAGACGGCGTGGTGGCTGCTCTCGCTGTTCAGCCCCGCCGAATCCGACCAGGTGGACTGGCAGCGCGGCCAGTACGCGCTGGCCGGGCGAGAGGGAAGAATCGAGAGCCGCGCGCGTTGGGGCGAGTTGAAGCGACCCGTCCGGATGGTCGCCGAAGGATCGGTGCTGGTCGCTGGCGCGCCGCCCGTGGGCGCGGCGCGCGACGTCGCTCCCGAGGGCTTCCCGCACCCGGTCTACCGCGCCGGCTTCGCGGTGGCGATTCCGATTCCCTACCGAGGCGCCGCATGAGATACCGCGTGACGTGTCTCACACCAGTGCTGGTCGGCGACGGAAGGCGTCTTTCGCCGATCGACTACATGGTCTGGAAGGACCAGATCAACGTGCTCGACCAGCCGCGCATTGTCCGTCTGCTGTCGAAGGGCCCGCGGCTGGACGGATACCTGGCTCAAATCAAGAAGGCCGAAAAGTTGGATTTCGCTTCCTGGGGCGGATTCGCGCAGAATTTCGCCGGCCGCCGGATTTCGTTCGAGCACCCCAGTTCGACGCCCTGTTGGGAGCGCGCCCACGGCGAAGTGCTCTTTATCCCGACCTTCTCGGCCGGTCCGAGCGGCCCGTTCCTGCCCGCCAGCGCGCTGAAGGGCGCACTGCGGACCGGGATTGTCGCCGCGCGGATCGGCCCCGGCGCGTTGCGCGAGGTGGCCGCGAAGCTGCAGTCGGATCGTCCTCCCAGACGTCCCGCCGAGGCTCTGGAGGCTCAGACGGTCGGCCCTCCCGGAACCAGCCGGATGAAGGCGGTCGGCCTGTCCGATTCGACGCCGGTGGCCACGTCTTCGTTCAAGGTTTACCTTCTCCGCAGCTCGACCCTGGTTCCGCGCGGGAATGGCTTCGAACTCGGATGGAAGGTGAGCCCGCGCGGCTCGGTGGACGGGCGGCGGGTCGAGGACAGCACCCCGCTGTTCGCCGAAATGGCCGCTCCGGGCACGATCTTCGAGGGCCGCTGGCGCGAAGACCGGTTCTTCGCGCGGCCGGAAATACTCGATGCGCTGAACTGGCGCGAGTTCCCCGGACACGAGCGTTTGCTGGAAGGGGCAAACCGTTTTTCGGCGGCCCTGGTGGCGGTGCATCGCCAGTATGCGGAAATGGCCGGGTTGCCGATTCTCGGCCAAAGCCTGGACGGGTTGGCGGCGGCGGTGGCCGAGGCGGCGCAAGGCGACCGGGCGTGCGTGCTGCCGCTGGGTTGGGGCGGCGGGTTCCTGACGAAAGTCGCCAGCACGGATACCGGCAGCGAGAATTACCGCCAGGTTCTGCGGCAGGTCGGGCTGTACAGCCGCGCTATCCAGACCGGGCTGCCCTTCCCCAAGACCCGGCGCATCGTTTTCCTGGAAGGCCGGCCGGCGACGCTGCCCGGCTGGGTCCGCCTGGAGGTCCTCGGCGAGTGACTATGGTAAGGTGAAACTCCGGGCCATCTAAGGGTTACCTTGATCCATGAAGTACTAATGGCGAGAGACAATCCCGACGAAGTGAATGGGTGGAGGTAGTACTAGGACTGACCATGACCGACGAGTTTGCCAGCACCGAAGTAGCCGCCCCTCAAGCTCAAGGCAACGGCTCGGCTCGGCGCATCCGAGTCCTTATCGCGGACGACCATCCAATTGTCCGGGATGGTCTGCGCAGGCTGCTCAGCCTGGAAGACGATATCGACGTGGTTGGGGAAGCCGCCGATGGACGCGAAACGCTGGAGATGGTTGGCCAGCTCGATCCGGACATCGTCCTGCTGGATCTCCGGATGCCAAACCTGGACGGGTTGGCGGCGTTGCAGGCGTTGCAGACCTCGTATCGTCGCACCAAAGTGGTGGTGCTGACGGCTTCCGAAGACAAGAACGAGTTTCTTCAGGCGATGAAGCTCGGATGTTCGGGTATCGTGCTGAAGCAGACCGCTCCCGAACTCATTGTCAAGAGCATCCGAAAAGTCCACGCTGGAGAGATCTGGCTGGATTCGCACACCACCGCGGCGGTGATGAGACAGTTCGCCACCGCCGGCGGCGAGACCGCCGCCAGCGGTGCGACGAAGGCGCGCGAGCGCTCCCCGCTCAGCACGCGGGAACGCGAGATCGTCAGCTTCGTCGCGCAGGGCTACAAGAATAAGGAAATGGCCGAGAAGATGTTCATCAGCGAGCAGACGGTGAAGAACCATCTGCACAACATCTTCGACAAGCTGGGCGTTTCCGACCGTCTGGAACTGGCCCTGTACGCCATTCACAAAGGCCTGCACCTGCCAGCCGTCGAACGCTAGGTCTCTGACCGCATGATTCGGTTTTTCCGCTTGCTGACGCGCGCGGCTCGGAATCCGATTCTGAGCCGGTAGAGTAGGAGAGAGAGCGACGCGAATAGCGCGCCCCGCTCTCCCCTCGTCGAACCGGAGATGCAGATTTCCCGCGTCCGGCTCTCCTGAAAACTCTCGCCTCAGGCATGCACAAGTTCCGAAAGACGGCGCAACCCCAGCCGCGCCAGATGCCGCAACCAGGACTCTCCTTGCG
>JAUYBU010000574.1 GCA_030693045.1 Bryobacterales bacterium
GAATCGCAGTCGAAGAACGACTGCATCGCTTTGTCGAGCAGCGCCAGAGCGTTCGGAGCGCCGCGCGCGATCACCACCTTCGACTGCGCTTCGGGCGCGGCCACCCCGGCGAGCGATGTCAGTAGGAAGCTTCGGCGGACCATGGTTCCGATCTCCTTATAGCACATCAGCCGCGGATGACCGGTTGTTGTATACTCATACCCACCGGCAATCCGGACGAATAAGGAGCCATCCAATGACATCCGATGTCAACCGCCGCGCGTTCGTCGCCTCCGGCGCATTCACTATTGTTCCGCGAAATGTCCTGGGAGGCGCGGGATATGTCGCCCCCAGCGACAAGATCACGCTGGCCCACATCGGCATGGGCACGCAAGGGTTCGCCGAACTCGGCAGCCTGCTCGCCAACCCGGAGATACAGATTGTCGCGGTGTGCGATCCCAACAGCGACAGCAACGATTACGTCGAGTGGGGCAAGGGCTCGATTCGAAACCGGATTCGACAGATGCTGGGGAAGCCCACCTGGAGGGAAAACGACAGTGGTTGCCCCGGAGGGCGGGAGGTCGGACGGGAAGTCGTCGACACTTACTACGCAAATCAGCGGAGTGCGGAGAAATTCAAGGCGTGCTCCGCCTACGCCGATTTTCGCGAGCTGCTGGAGAAGGAGAAGGACCTGGATGCGGTCAAGATCATGACCCCCGACCATCTCCATGCAACCGTCTCCATCGCGGCGATGAAGAAAGGCAAACGCATTCTGGTACACAAGCCTCTCGCCAATCGAATGTACGAGGCCAGACTGGTTATCGAGACCGCTCGCCGGACCAAGGTCGCCACGCATTTTCTGCCCTACGGCGCCGCGGAGGGCAACCGGCGGATCGCGGCCCGGATCAAAGAGGGAGCGATCGGCACGCTGCGGGAGGTGCACAATTGGTCGAACCGGCCGGTGTGGCCTCAGTACCCCGTGATTCCCACTGACCGGCCGCCGGTTCCGAAGGGTCTGGTTTGGGATCTCTGGCTGGGACCGGCGCTGGATCGCCCGTATCATCCGCACTATACGCACGCCGTGTTTCGCGGCTGGTATGATTTTGGCGGCGGGTCGATGGCGGACATGGGCATTTACAGCCTGTGGCCGGTATTCACGGAGTTCAACCTGGGCGCCCCGGTCAGTGCCGAAGCCTGGGCGACTCACACCTGCTCGATCGTCGAGCAAGTCAGCAGGCCGGTGAAAAACGATTACGCATTCCCGATCGGCTGCACGATTCACTTCAAATTCGCGGCGCGAGGGGACATGCCCGCCCTGGAGTTGTTCTGGTACGACGGTGGCATGAAACCGCGCCTGCCCGAAGAACTGGAAGCGGCCAACATAGCGTGGCCCATCGAGGGCATTCTGTTCGTGGGCGACCGGGGTAAAATATTCGCCGGCTTCAACGGGCAGAATCCGCAACTGTTCGCCCAGGGCAAACGCGAAAATCTGTGGGAACCGGAGACCCCGCCGCAGGGCGCCCGGCGCGCGCCCGGCGGCGGTGGCGAGCGCGAGAACCTGTGGCTGAAGGCGTTCAAAGGCGGAGATCCGTCACCCGGCAGTTTCCTGAACGCAAGCGGCATTTCGGACGCCGTGACTCTGGGTACGGTTTCCCTGCGTGCCGGCAAGAAGGTTCTGTTCGACAGTGAAAGCATGAAGATCACCAACGTTCCGGAAGCCAACAAGTATCTGGTTCGCGAATATCAAAAGGGTTGGGAGCTGTAAGGAGAATGGATATGCAGAGGATTTCACGAAGACAGTTTGTCGCTGGAAGCGCGGTGGGTATCGGCGCGGCGTTGCAGTTGGGAGCCGATCCGCTGGGACTGCCGGTGGGGTTTCAGGTTTATCCGGTCAGCAAGCAGATCGCCAACGACTTTGCGGGAACCCTGAAGGAGCTTGCCGCAATTGGATACCGCGACGTCGAGATGTGTTCGCCGCAGGGCTACGAGAAATCCGGCTTTGCCTCGCTGGTGAAGATGAAGGCTTCCGAGATCCGGCAGATCATCGGCGGCGCGGGGCTGCGTTGCGTAAGCAGCCACTACCAGTTCAGGGAACTCAAGGAGAACCTGGACGACCGGATCGCGTATGCCAAGGAACTCGGCCTGAAATACATGATCCTGTCGAGCTTCGGCCTGCGGCCGGAGGCGGCGATGGATGACTGGAAGCGGGCTGCCGACGAGTTGAACAAGGTCGGCGAGAAGATACGGAAGGCGGGCCTTCAGGCCGGATTCCACAATCACAACGGCGAGTTCCAGAAGATCGGCGGCGTGCTGATCTACGACGAACTGTTGCGCACGCTCGATCCGAAGCTGGTGAAGATGCAGTTTCAGGTCGCCGTCATCAGTATAGGTTTCGAGGCCGCCCCGTATCTCACCAAGTATCCCGGCCGCTTCATTTCGCTGCACCTGGCGGACTGGTCGACCGCGGATAAGAAGTCGGTGCCGGTGGGAAAGGGCGTGGTCGACTGGAAGAAGCTCTTCACCGCGGCCAAGAAGGGCGGCGTGAAGAACTACTACGTCGAGATGAACATGGACGCGCTCAAAGCCAGCTATCCTTACCTTCACGATCTGAAGGTGTAGTGGCACGGCCTTCGGACCGGGGGACACGCCTGTGTCCCGGGGTCAAGCGATAGTTTCCGTAAGATCAGCCCGGAGTGTCCCCAGACTCATTTTTGCGGCCATGCCGCGCTGTGCTACTTCAGCGGGATCTTGGGCTTTTCGGCGGTGTAGGGCCGCGCGTCGGGATCGGCCTGGAAAGCCGTGAACATCGGCCGCGCGCCGGCGTCGAAGTGAGTCATGGGCCGGAGGCCCAGGATCAACTCCATGGTGCGCAGCATCGACGTGGTGTTGTACATGGTCGAGTCGACGATGCCGCGCCGCGTGTAGGGCGAGACGACGAACGCGGGCGAGCGGTGCGAGCCGCCCCGCGCGGCGGCTTCCAGCACGAACACGGCCGTCTTCGGCCAGAACTTGCTCCGCGACAGCGCTTCGACGATCAGCCCCAGCGCGTAGTCGTTGTCCGCCACCGCCGACGGCGGCGCGCCGTCGGCCGCGCGATCGTTACCCAGCCGCATCACGATCAGGCGCGGCAAGTTGTTGTTGACGTCAAACTGCACCAGGTCCAGCAGAAAAATCTTGGCGCGCTCGACATCCGGGTACTTAAGGTCGAAGCCGCGATAGTAGAAATTCGTAACCGCCTTGAGCGACGCATCGCGGACCGAATCCACCTGGATGCCGTCCTGCCCGGCCTGGGCCCTGTTGTTCACCAGGTGGCCGTAGTTGCGGACGCTCAGGCCGCGCGCCAGCGCCTGGGTCCACAGGTAGCCGGCGGGCGGCAGCGCCAATGGGTCGCCGGCATAGCTATTGGACCCCAGCTTATTCACATAGTCGGGCGCGATCGCGGCGGTCGCCCAGTTGTGCCCGTCGGCCAAGCCGTCCGAAATCGCATGGAAGTTGTCGAACCGGACAAACTCGCGCGCCAGCTTCTGATGGTTCGGCGTTGCATTTCCCGAGCCGCCCAGAACCTGGTCGTAGTCGAGGTTCTCCTTGACGATGTAGACCACGTGCTCGATGGGCGACTTATCCTCGGGCCGTCCCGGGATGGGGTTGTTCACCGGAATCGGAACGCGTTCCAAAAGCTCGTCGCGATAAGGCGAGTTCTCGAAGACGGTCCGCGTATAGTTGGCAAGCTCGCCGTCGCCGAACGGATCGATGAATGCCGCCGTGCCGGCCCCGGAACGAAGCTCTTTGCCGTTGAGCACCACCAGCCGCTGATCCGGCAGCACGCGCGCCGCGGTCGGATACCAGCCGGTGGGAATGAAACCCATCACGCGGCTGCGCGCGTCGCTGACATCCACCACGGCAATGGCGTTGGCATCCGACAGGACCACGTACAAACGGCCCTGGTCCGCGCTCAGCGCCAGCGCGCTGGGTGTCATGCCCAACGGCTGGCGCGGCGTCATCGCGATATTGACGGTCTCGACCAGGCGCAGGTCCTTGCTGTCGTTGGCGCCGTACACGTAAACGCTATTGGTGTGCGCGGCGGCGACGAACAGCCGTGCGGTCCAATCCGGCTCCGCGCCGGCCTCGGCGGCGATTTTCTTGTCGCGCCAGAGCATGTCGGTGGGATGCGGCCCCGCGCGCAGCACGCCCAGCGGCCGGCCGGTCTCGGCTTCCAGATGCCGCACCACGCCGTCCGCCCAACTCGACACGAAGAACGACCTGCCGTCCGGGTGGAACAGGATGCGGTACGGACGCCGCCCGCTCTGGATCTCCTCGATCACCCGGCCCGACTGGGGATTGATCACCAGCACCTTGTCCTGGTAAAGCGACGCCGCATACAGCAGGCGTCCGTCGGGCGAAGACGCCACGTCGCCGATGAAATCGCGGGGCGTGCGTTGCGGAGCCGGCACAAGGTCGAAGGTGCGCGTGGCTTCCATCTTGCCCAAAGGGGAGAAGGAAAACTCGAACACGCTCGCGCTCGATCCGCCGCCGACGTAAACCAGCCGCCCGTTGGGCGTGAATGCCAGGCCCAGCCAGGCGCCGGCAACCGGCACGCGCTGGATCTCCCGCGTCGCCTCCAGGTCGATGACGCTCACCGAGGGCGGTCTGTATCCGGCGTTCAAAACCAGCAGGAACTTGCCGTCCGGCGACAGGGCCGTGGACATCGGGAGCGTGTCGAGAGGCAACTGTTTCCCCGCGGGTCGCAGCAGCCAGCCGCTGGGAAGCATCACGGAATCATCTCGCAGCGGGCCCACGCGGGCGCGCTCCCGCAAGGGCGGCTGCGACAGCAACACCGCCGCACTCGCCAGGCACAGAGCGGAAGCGTATCTCATTCGAAGAACCTCTGGGCGATCGGAAAGCGGCGCCCGATGCCGAACGCCTTGGTGGTAACCTTCAGGCCCGGCGCGGCCTGCTGGCGCTTGTACTCGTTCCGGTCCACCTTGTTCACGATCTCGCGAACCAGACCCAGCGGGAGGTTCTCCCGGACCGCAATCTCGCGCGGCGAGCGGTACTCTTCGACGTAGCCGCGCAGGATGCGGTCGAGCACGTCGTACTCGGGCAGCGAGTCCGAATCCTTCTGGTCCGGACGCAGCTCGGCCGAGGGCGGCTTGGTGAAGACCGCTTCGGGGATGGCGTCGGCATGACGCCGGTTGGCCACCCGCGACAACTCGTACACCAGCGTCTTGGGCAGGTCGCTGATCACCGCCAGCCCGCCGCACATGTCGCCGTACAGCGTGCAGTAGCCCACCGCGAGCTCGCTCTTGTTGCCCGTGGTCAGCACCAGGACGTTCCACTTGTTGGACAGCGCCATGAGCGTCGCGCCGCGCAGGCGCGCCTGCAGATTTTCCTCGGCGACGTCGCGCGGCGCGCCGGCGAAGACCGGATCGAGTGCGGCCAGAAACGATTCGTAGACCGGCGTGATCGGCACCATCTCGAAACGGATTCCCAGGTTTTCCGCCAGGGCGCGCGCGTCGGTGACGCTGCCCGCCGACGAGTACGGGCCCGGCATCGCCACGCCGATCACGTTCTCGCGCCCCACCGCGTCCACCGCGATCGCCGCCGTGAGCGACGAATCGATGCCGCCGCTCATGCCCAGCAGCACGGCGTGAAACCCGCACTTGCGAAGGTAGTCGCGCGTGCCCAGAACCAGCGCTTCATACACCGCTTCGCGCTCGTCGGCCGGCGTTTCGTGGATCTCTCCCTCGCCCGTGTCGAGATCCACCAGAACCAGGTCTTCTTCAAACGACGCGGCGGCCGCGATCAACCGGCCTTCCGCGTCCAGGGCAAAGCTCGAGCCGTCGAACACCAACTGGTCGTTGCCGCCAACCTGGTTGACGTAAATCACCGGAACGTGATGGCGGCGCGCGGTGGCCGAGAAAATTTCGCGCCGCAGCGCGCGCTTGCCCATGTGATAGGGCGAGCCGTTGATGATAATCAGGATCTCGCCGCCGGCGCTCATCAATTCTTCAACCGGGTTGCGCCCGTACAGCGCCGACGCGTCGGCGTCGTTGTCGTTCCAGGCGTCCTCGCAAATGGTGAGGGCGATGCGCTTGCCTCCGATGGTCACGATCCGCTGCCCTTCGCCGGGCAGGAAGTTGCGGCCCTCGTCGAAGACGTCATAGGCCGGCAGCAGCATCTTCTGCTGGCGGAACACGACTTCCCCGCCCGCCAAAACGGCGGCGCAGTTCGCCGCGCGCCGCTCGGCCGTGCTTTCGGCCCGCCCGACATAGCCGCAGATGATGGACAGCTTCAAGCCCGACGTCGCGCCAGCCAATTCCTGCAGAGCCTGTTCGACGCGCTCCAGCAAGGTCGGCTTCTCGACCAGGTCGCGGGGCGGATAACCGGTCAGCGACAGTTCCGGAAACACGATCAGGCCGGCCCCGGCCTCCCCCGCGCGCACGGCGAAGCGCGTCATGAGGTCGCGATTTCCGGCCAGGTCCCCGACCGTCGGATTGATCTGCCCAAGGGCGATGCGCATGAGACCTTTATTCTACAAGGCTCAGCACCCCTATTCATGTCGCAGAGCGGTCAGCGGATCCACGCGAGCCGCCCGGCGCGCCGGGATCCAGGCGGCGAAGGCCGCGACAGCGAGAAGCACCGCCGCGGCGCCGGCGATGGTCGCCGGATCGTTCGGCTTGATTCCGAACAGGTTGCTTTGGACCAGGCGCGTGGCGGCGAGGGCCGCGGGCACACCCAGGGCCGTGCCCGCCGCGGCTAGCAGCAGCGCTTCTCGCATCACCATCCAGAGCACGTCGCCGCCCCCGGCGCCGAGCGCCATGCGGATGCCGATCTCGCTGGTGCGCCGCGCGACGGTGTACGCCATCACGCCATAGAGGCCGATGGAGGAGAGCAGCAGCGCCAGCAGGGCGAGAAACCCGCACAAAGACGCGAACAGGCGCTGGGGAGCGATCGTCTGCTCGATCTGCTCCGTCTGCGTCCGGACTTCGGTTAGCGGGATGTTGCGGTCCACGGCGGCCACGGCACGGCGCACCTCGGCCACCACGGCCAGCGACGGAACGGCGGTGCGGATCTCGTAGTGCATCGCGCCCACGCGTCCTTGCCGGTAGGGGAAGTAGATGGTCGGCGGCGCGGCCTTGATGAGGTTCTGGTATTTGGCGTCGCGACACACGCCCACGATCTCAAGATCGTTCTTACCTTGCGTGATGGTCTTGCCGACGGGGCTTTCGCCCGGGAAGAAGGAACGGGCGAACGTCTCGTTCACCACCACGACCTTGGGACTGGCCTCGTGGTCGGCGGCGCTGAGGTCGCGCCCCAGCAACAGCGGTATACCCATCGTGGCCAGGAACGAGTGGCCGACGCGCATTTGATGCGCCTGCGGACGCTTGCCCGCTTGGGTGGCGCGCCCTGGAATAGTGAAGCCGCCCGAGCTCATCGAACCGCTCAACAAACGCACGTTCGACACCGTTGCTGCACGCACGCCAGGGATGGCGGCAATGGATTCGCGCACTCGCTCGTAGT
Source organism: Bryobacterales bacterium (assembly GCA_030693045.1). Lineage (GTDB taxonomy): Bacteria > Acidobacteriota > Terriglobia > Bryobacterales > Bryobacteraceae > JACQZT01. The sequence continues at coordinate 7,501 of JAUYBU010000574.1, forward strand.
AATCCGTCAGCCGCCGGCCTTCGTAGCCACCCCGCGAAGCATCCAGGTGAAACAGCAGCAAGCTCTCCGCATTGAAGCCGGGATCTACGCGCCAGAGGTTGACCAGCGTCCGCGCGAAAAGGCCCGCGCCCACCAGCAGCAGCAGCGAGAGGCCCACCTGCGCGCCCACCAGCACTTTGCCCAGCCGGAGGCGCGGCGCGCCTTGGGCGGAGTTGCCCTTGAGTCCGGGCGCGCAATCGACGCGCGTGGCGCGAATCGCCGGCGCAAGTCCGAACAACAGGGCGGTGAGAAGCGAGACTCCGAACGTGAAGAGCAGAACGGAGACGTCCATCCCCACATCGAAGCGCCAGTCGGTTCCGAGCAGGCTCACCACGGCCGCTTTGCCCCAGTACGCGAGGACCAGGCCGAGGCAGCCCCCGGCGGCGGAGATCAGCAGGCTCTCGGTAAGCATCTGGCGGACGAGCTGCAGCCGGCCCGCACCGATCGCCACCCGCAGAGCCATCTCGCGTTGCCGTGCGGCGCCGCGCGCCAGGAGCAGACTTGCCAGGTTGGTGCAAGCGATGAGCAGCACCAGACCGACCGCGCCCATCAACAGGAACAGCGGCTTTGCACGATAGCGGCGCACCATCAAGGGGCCGCAGCTGCCGTCCTCCAGCAGGATGCCGCCACGCTCGATCGACGCCTTCGCCGCTTTCTCACCGAGCGCCCGGTGGAACAGGACCTCGATCGCGGCTTGCGCCTGACGCTCGTCGGCTCCGGGCCGAAGCCGCGCCATAATGTCGACCCACCAGTGTTCGGGCGAGCCCAGCGGGAAATCGGGCCGAAGCTGCGGTTGTGCCGCCATCGGGACATAGAAATCGACCGGGAAGCCCCCGAGCGGCCCCGAGAACCCGCGCGCCATCACGCCCACGATGGTGTAACTGAATCCGTTCAGCGTGACGGCCTGCCCGAGGACTCCCGGATCGAGCCCGAAACTCCGCTCCCACCAGCCGTAAGAAATCACCGCGACTGGCGCGGCGACCGGCCGATCGTCGTCCGGCGTGATGCTCCGGCCCGCCAGAGCCCGCGCACCCAGACCGCGGAAGAAGTTGCCCGAGACCATCAGGCCATCCGCGTTGAGCGCCTGTCCGCGGGCGAGCGTCAGGACGCGGGGTAGGTGCGAGAAGGCAAAGACGTCCGAAAACCCGGTGCCGCGGTCGCGGAAAGCGAGGTAGGCGGGATACGTAAACGTCCCGGACGCGGTCTGGCCGGTCGAGGTGCGATCCGTGCTGCCGCTGAAGTTGGAGACCGAGTAGTTCGAGGCGACCCAGTTGACCACGCGCAGCTCATGCGGGTTGGGTACCGGCAGGGACCTCAGCATCACACCGTTGAGCAGGCTGAATATCGTGGTGTTGGCGCCGATGCCCAAGGCCAGCGAGAGCACCGCCACGACCGTGAACACCGGGCTGCGCCGCAGCAGGCGCGCGCTGTAGCGGACGTCCTGCCAGAGGATTTCGAGCCGGCCCAGGCTCCACAGCTCGCGGCAGGTCTCGCGGAACCGAGTGGCATTGCCGAACTGCCGCCGCGCAAGATCCGCCGCTCCGAGTTTCTCGGTTTTCATGGCCAGATGGAACGCAATCTCGTCTTCCAGATCCTGTTCGAGCCTCCTTCGCCGGACCAGCGCCCGGAGCCGCAGACGCAAAGCCGTCACCCATTCGCGAAGCATCTTATGCCTCCATCACGCGCATGACCGCGCCGCTCAGGCGCTGCCACTGGGAAGATTCGGCGGCCAATTGCTTTCGCCCCGCCGGAGTCAGGCGGTAGTACTTGGCGCGGCGGTTGTTCTCCGAGAGGCCCCACTCGGAATCGAGCAAACCGCGCAACTCGAGGCGGTGCAGGGCCGGGTAGAGCGCTCCTTCCTCTACCCGCAGGACATCCTCGGAGGTCTGCTGGATGAACTCGGCGATGGCATACCCATGCAGGGCCCCGCGCGTGAGGCTCTTGAGCACGAGCATGTCGAGGGTGCCCTGCAACAGGCCGGCGGCGTCTTTTGTCTCTCCCATAAGTCCTTTATGGGAAGGGTACACCAGTCCGGAACGAAATGCAAGAGCCGGCCGACAGGGGAATTGACAGCGGCGCGACATCGCGGTCATAATTAGGAAGAATCTGCCTGGAAAGGAAGAATCGTCATGGCCTTGAACATCAAACACCCCGAGGCCGATCGGCTGGCGCGGGCGCTGGCGGCCCGAACCGGCGAGACCATCACCGGGGCGGTGATCCATGCTCTGCGGGACCGCCTCCAGCGCACGGAGGGACGACGCAATCCCCGGAGCCTGATCGATGACCTCCGCGAGATCAGCGACCGGTGCGCGGCGCTCCCGGTCTTTGACACACGCTCCGAGGATGAGATCCTGGGATACGACGAGATAGGCGTTCCGCGCTGAAATATGGTCATAGACAGTTCCGCGGTCCTGGCAATTCTGCAAGCTGAACCCGAGCGGGAGAGGTACCTTCAGGCGATCGGCGCGGACCCCGTACGGTTGATCTCCAGCGTGAACGCTCTGGAGGCGTCCATGGTCATCGAGAGCCGCCGAGGCAAAGCCGGCGGACGCGAACTGGACCTGTTGTTCCATCGCGGCAAGGTGGAGATCGTGGCGTCCACGGCGGAGCATTTCGAAGTGGCGCGCGATGCGTGGCGCAGGTTCGGAAAGGGCAATCATCCGGCCCGCCTCAACATGGGCGACTGTTTCGCCTACGCCTTATCACAAGTGTCCGGCGAACCTCTCTTGTTCAAAGGCCATGATTTCGGGCGCACGGATGTGGCCGTCGCGCCGGCGCCCGGAATCGCTCCGGCGGAGGCAGACGCCGGGGATCAGGCGGCGTCCATCGCTTCCACCAAGTCGCGCAAGCGGCGCAAACGCTGCCGGTAGGCATCGTGCAACCCGTCCGAGGTCTCGCGCAGCGTGCGCTGCGAGCAGGTGTACTGGTTGAGCTTGACGGCGCGGTCGGACTGTTCGACCAACTCCTTCGGCATCGACGCGCCGCCGCTGAGCGCGCCCGAGATGCCCGCGGCGACGGCGGTCAGGCAGTCCGTGTCGCGGCCGAAATTCACGCCGGCGATCATGGCGTCGTACAGATTGCCTTTCACCAGCTTGAATACCGCGACGGCCTTCGAGACTATTTCGTTGGCATAGCTGGCGGAGTAGGGAATCCCCTGCCCGCTATAGACGGCGTCGAACATCTGCCGCAGTTCCTTGAAGTCCTTCGCCTTTTCGGCGAGCTTCAGCGCGCGCTCGATCTCCGGCCGGATGCCGCGGTCGCAGGTGTCGAAGATGCTCCCAATGACGCTGTCAACGGTCGCGCCGGGCTTGGTCGCGGCGGCGATGGCCACGGTGGTGACGGCGGCCCACCGCAATCCGCGCGAATTGGCGGTGTTGTAAAGCTGGCCCACTTCGAAGGTATCTTGAAGCGCGCCGGCCGGGTCGCCCGCGTTGATCAGCCCGATCGGGTGACAGGAACGCGACATCGAAACCAGCCCCGCATAGTCGCAATACTTGCCGATGTCGGAGGCCGGAATCTGGGTCTTGGCCATGGCCAGCAGTTGCGCTTCGAACGGCTCGGAGACCATGCCCGGCGATTTGATGTCGCGCACCCAGATCTTGCGCACATCCTCGGCCGTGACGCGGTCTTTCTTCTCGATGATCGCCGTGATCATGAGTTTCTGCCGCTCGACGCCGTCCTCGGTCGTTCCGGGCTCGCGTTTCCAGCCGTTGCGGTAGTGCTCGTAGGAGAGCAGCCGGGTCAGGGTGCCGTGTTCTTTTTCGATGCGCTGCCAGGGCCAGCCCTCGACCGTCGCGCCCATCGAACTGCCGATATGAACGCCGGCTATGCAGCCGAAGAATTTCTCTCGCAGCGGCGCGGCGCCCGCCGCCCGCGCCTGGCCCGCCACGGCGGCCGCGGCTCCGGTTCGAAACAGGTCTCGACGATTCATCTTTCACCTCTCCGTCTTTATCCGGACACGTCTCCACTACGATAGAGCATTTCGAGGCGCGGGGCGTGGCCGGCTACTGAATCTGGTACGGCAGGCGGACTTCGATGGTCTTGGGGGGCAGGCAGGAGTTGTCGTTGCAGGCTTGATAGCGCAGCTTGCCCAGGAGCACGCCGGGGCCCTGCATAACGCTTTCCGGAACCTTCAGGCGCGTGAGGATGTCGAAGTCGCCGGTGAAGACCGAGACCGGCTTCGCCGAGAAGCTGTACTTCTCCAGCTTGGGTTTCGGAAACGTGGTCGCGGCGACCTCCAGCGGCGCGGCGGCCCAGGTGAGCCGCAGCGGGATCAGGTAATCGTCGGCCGGCGTGTTGCTGTTGACGTGGTAGCCATTGCGCAGTTGCACCGTGACGCGGGCGTCCATCACGCCGCCGCGCTTGCCCACTGTCCTGGGCGGCGTGACGGCGCCGACAACGCCGCTAGTTTGCGCCCATGCCGGCGCGAGCAGCGCCAGCGCCGCCAAGTAGCCGATCGATGTCATCCTGGTATTCTCTCTTGCCGACAAGTCCGACATGCACCTGGGCGATCCGCCCTTCGCGGTCGATCATGAATGTGGTCGGCAGCGACTCGACGCCACCGTACAGTTCGCCGATCTCGGGCGTGCCCATCACCACCCGATAGTTGATCCGCTGGCTCTCCAGGAAGGGCTTCACCGCATCCCACCCGTCGTCGTCCATGGCCACGCCGAGCACCGCGAAACCCTGATCCTTGTGCTTCTGCTCGAACTCCATGAACCACGGAATTTCGATCTTGCACGGGCCGCACCAGGTCGCCCAGAAGTTGAGCACGACCACCTTGCCGCGGTAGTCGGACAGACGGACGGTCCTTCCCGTCGCGTCCTTCAGCGTGAAGTCCGGCGCGATCTGGCGTTCTTTCTCGGCCGTCAACGCACGGGCGCGTTCCGATTTCGACAAACTGGAACACCCGGCGAGCGCGAGGACGGCCGCGGCCACAAGGGTGGCCCAGCGCACGGAACTTGTCACGAGATCTCCTTCTTCCAATTATATCGATACTCGCCGGCTCAAAAGGTTACAGAACCATGAACGGCGCGCGGCGCGGGCCTGTTTGCCAAGCGTGAACTGGGCGTGGCGGCCGCCGCACAATACCCAGGCGGCGGTGTCGCAGAAACTTTCGCAGGCGTATTCGCGCCAGCGCCGCGTGCGGCGAGCCCTGTCCGGATGCCGCAACTCGCTCTTGCGCCATTCGGCGGACCACCCGAGTTCGCCCGCGACGCCCGCGCGGATCTCTCCCGCGAGCAGCTTTTCCCACTCGCGGCGCGAAGGATTCCCCAACCGGAACCAGACAAAGTGGAACAGTTCGTGAGCCAGGATGCGGGCCAACCCGCGCGGCGCATCGAGCAACGCGCGGTCCAGTACGATCAGACGCCGGCGAACAAACGTGCCGGCGTGCACCGGTTGCCCGCGCTCGTCGCCGGCCAGCAAACGCCCGCGCCAGGCGCGCGGATCGTCCAGCAATCGCACCTCGATCGGCGCGCCGCGGAACATGGGAATCGCGCTATTGGATGACAAGGGGTCCGAAAACCGGCAGGGCCATATCGGCCGCGTCGCGCACGTTGCAGTAGGGGTCCTTCCCGTTGCCGTACCAGAGCGCGGCGCCCTCGGGCAACTTGCCCTGCACATGAAGCAAAGCCGCGTTTTCTTCCAGGCGGACTTTGTAGATCGCGGCCAACGGCTCGCCGCCGGGAGCGTGAATCGAGAATCCCGCCGGACGGCCCGGCGCGCGGAGACTGCCATTCACTTCGCCGAACTCGACGCGCACGACGCCGTTGTCGAAGCGCGCCGAAACGGGCCGCGGGCCGCGCTTGAAGGCGGCACATACGGCATTGTCCGGAAACGCGTCGCGACAAGCCAGCGCGGCCAGCCGCGCGCCCAGCCGCTTCTGATCCTGCGTGCTCACATGGATTCCGTCGTCTAGCGTGAAATCCACCGCCGGCGCCATCCCCGAGCGCGGAATCGCCGCCTCGGCCTTTCGCTGCATTTCCTGCACCGCGTTCCACTCGGCGGCATTGGAAGCGCTCACATGGCGGCCGATCTGCACGTAGTAGAACGGCAGATCGGGCTGGCCGAGATCCGAGCGGAACGCGGCCACCAGGCGTTCGAACTTCTGCGGAAACAGGGGAGCGGCCTTCGGGTTGGCGTCCGATTCGCCCTGGTACCAGAGGATGCCCTTGACGTTGCCTCCCACCAGGCGCACGCGGCGGATGGTTGCACCGTAGAGCGAATCGCCGCCCCGGTCGCGCAGTGCGGGGTCCCATTGATCCATCGACGTGCCGCCGTGCGCGCAGGGGAGCAGGCCGATGGGCACGCCGGTCCGCCGCACCATCTCGGCGGCGAAGGGAAGCCCGAGTCCCGCGCCTTTCTTGCGGCCCGCGATGGAGTTTTGAAGCGCCTCGCCGGTCAGCTTTTCGGGCTCCTTCTGTTGGTTGCGGCGCCAGTGCACGCGGTCGGCGGCGTCCACCAGGCGATGCAGCGGCTCCTCGGCGATGCCCCAGCGATCGGTCTGATCGAAACTGTTGACCATGCCATTTGGCGGCTGCACATCGGCCAGATCGCCGACCCCTTCCATGTTCGATTGGCCGGCCAGCACCCACAGATCGCCGACCAGCAAACCGGCAACGCGGTCCGCTGCGTCCGCACCGCCGGCGCGGACCTCGAGTGTGTAAGGGCCGCCGGCCGGCACTCCGCGAAGCGTGGCGCTCCACTTGCCGCCCTGCGCCTTCGCGACGGGCGTCCAGTCGAAGCCGGGCGCGGCGACGCCGCGCAAAACCAGGCGCGCCTCGACCGGCCCGCTGGCGGCGGTTCCCTCGAAAGCGATATCCGCCCGGCCATCGGCGCCGCGCTGGAAGACCTGGTAGTGGGCCACGCCACCGGTGACGCGCGCCGGCTGCGCGAACGCAAGGAAACTAACAAGCAAGCACAGCCCTGCCGCCTTTTTCATTCCTCGATTGTAGCCGAGGCGCGAGGGCCGGTCAGCGGCGCGGCGCTTCGCCGCGCGTGACCTGCGCGCGGCGGCGGCCGGTGGCGAGCTGGCCGGCGGCTTTCTGGCGCGCCTGGTCGCTCACCTGCACCTTGTTCACCACCGCGGTTGCGCCGGCGACCCGGGCCAGCCGCGTGGCGGTTCCCTTGTGTTGAATGACGTCGGTGCGCCCCTCGATGGTGGCCGTTCCTCCCTGCACGCGCACCTGGAACTTGTTCACCGCGATTTTCGATTTGGCGAACCGCTCCCGAATCGCTTTCTCCAGTTGCGCATCGGGCAGGGTTGACGCCGGTCCGCCTTTGCGGACGTGTTCGGCGGCGGTTTGCTTGCGCGCCGGAGGCGTGCGGGCAGTCTGGGCCGCCGAAATCACGGCGACAATCAGGAGGGCGGGAAGAAGGCGGAGCATCGTCACAAAAGATAGTGCCCCGAAACGGTATAATCTCGCACATGTTGAATATTCCGATCGGCCGGCGGACCCTGCTGCGCGGCGCGGCCCAGGGCGCCGTGGCCTTTTCCGCGTCCTCCTATTCCCGCATCCTCGGCGCCAACGACCGCATTTTGATGGGCGTTGTCGGCCCGGGCGAACGCGGCCGCCACGTGATGTCGCTGTTCCAGACCGACAAGAACGTCGAGGTCGCCGCGCTCTGCGACATCTACGCCGAGAATATCGACCAGGCCAAGCAGAAGGCGCCCAACGCCAGGACGTTCAAGGACCACCGCCGCCTGCTCGAAATGAAAGAGCTGAACGTGGCGCTCATCGCCACGCCGGATCACTGGCACGCCGAGTGCGCCATCGATGCGCTGAACGCCGGCCGGGACGTGTACGTCGAGAAGCCGCTGACCCTCACCATCGAGGAAGGGCCCCGGATCGTCAAGGCCGCGCGGGTCGGCGAGCGCATCTGCCAGACCGGCATGCAGCAGCGCTCCGGCAAGCACTACATCCAGGCGCGCGACGAGTACATCAAGCCCGGTAAGCTCGGCCAGATCACGCTGGCGCGCACCTGGTGGCACGGCAACACGTACCACCTGCGCCGCGCGCCGGCATCGCTGCAGACGCTGCCGTCCAACCTGGACTGGGCGCGGTTTTTGGGGCCGGTGAAGTGGCGCGAGTGGGATCCGCAACAGTACTGGAACTGGCGCGCGTATCTGGATTTCGGCGGCGGACAGGTGACCGACCTGTTCACGCACTGGATCGACGTCGTCCACATGTTCCTGGGCAACGACATTCCAACCTCGGGCGTGGCCGCCGGCGGCGTCTATTTCGCCAAGGACGGCCGCACGGCGCCCGACACCATCAACGTGCTGCTGGAATACGGCAACCAATACACCGCGACCTTCGAGGCCACCTTGGCCCCGGGCGTCCGCGGCGAAGCGGTCGAGATCTGCGGAACCAAGGGCCGGCTGTGGATCGACCGCAGCCGCTTCGAGTTTTACACCGCCGAGAAGGGCGCCAAGCCCGTCATCGTCGAGGCCGAACGCGACGCCGCCAAGACCGACTTCCTGACGCTGGACCACGTCAAGAACTTCCTGGAATGCTGCCGCACCCGCAAACCGCCCAACGGCGACGTGCTTATCGGCCACCGCTCGGCGCAGGCTTCGCACCTCGGCAACATCTCCTACGTGCAGAAGCGCCGGCTGAAGTTCGACCCGGTGCGGGAAGAGATTCTGCCCCTGTAAAACGCCATGCCGGAAGCGATGCACCCCGGGCGGCTGGAGTCGCTCGACGCATTTCGCGGCGCAACCATCGCCGCCATGATCCTGGTGAACAACCCCGGCGCCTGGGACGCCGTCTACCCGCCGCTGCGTCACGCCGACTGGCACGGCTGGACCTTCACCGACCTGGTCTTCCCGTTCTTTCTCTGGATCTCGGGCGTGGCGCTGACTCTGTCGTTCGCCAAGCGCGTCGAGCGCGGCGACAGCCGGCGCCGGCTGTTTTTGCACACCCTGCGCCGCGCCGCCTGCATTTTCGGCCTGGGCCTGCTGCTCAACGGTTTCCCCTACTACGATCTCGCGACGCTCCGAATTCCCGGCGTGCTGCAACGCATCGCGGTCTGCTACCTGATCGCGGGCGCGCTGTTCTTGGTGACCAGGCTGCGCGGGCAAGTGGTCGCCATTGTCTCGCTGCTGGGCGTCTACTGGGCGCTCATGAAGTTCGTCCCGGTGCCCGGCTACGGCGCCGGCGTGCTCGACAAACACGGCAACTTCGCGCAGTGGATCGACAGCCTGACGCTGAGCGGCCACATGTGGGCTAACACCAAAACCTGGGACCCGGAGGGCATCGTCAGCACCCTGCCCGCCATCGCCACCGTGCTGTTCGGCATTCTGTGCGGTCACCTGCTGCGCGGTGCGCTCACCCTCGCCGAGAAGGCCGCATGGATGTTCACCGCCGGCACCGCGCTGATCTTCGCCGGGCTGCTGATGGACGTGTGGCTGCCGATCAACAAGAACCTGTGGACCAGTTCCTTCGCCGCTTTCATGGCCGGGATGGCGTTCGTGATCTTCGGTTTGTGTTACTGGCTGATCGATGGCCGCGGCTATGGTCGCTGGGCGAAACCGTTCGCCATTTTTGGGATGAACGCCATCACGGTCTATGTGATGTCCGGCCTGCTGGGCGACGGCATGGCGCTGATCCAGTGGGCCGGCGCCGGCGGCGAGCCGGTTTCGCTGCACGCCTGGGTTTTCGATGAGGTCTTTCTGAAGCTGGCAAGCCCGATCAATGCGTCGCTGTTGTTTGCGATCACACATGTGCTGGTCCTGTACCTGGTCGCGCTGCTGATGTGGCGCAAGAAGTGGTTCATTCGGTTGTGACCGAAGGCCGACCGCTTCCGGCGGTGAGCAAAGGTTGGCGGCTGCGGCGCGCGTGGCCTGGTTAATGGATCCCGAACGCGTCATGATGAATAGAGGAACCCGCGGCCCGGCCGGGGTCCCCAAACCGATGTCACTTCATCATGTTCAAGCGGCTCTCGGCGAGGAAATCGCCAACAGTATCACCCACGGCGTGGGAGCGGCCCTGAGCGTGGCCGGCCTCGTGGTGATGGTCGTGGTTGCCGGTCTGCGTGGAACAAGTTCGCATGTGGTGGCCTGCGCCGTCTATGGCGCCAGCCTCGTGTTGCTCTATCTCTGCTCGACCCTCTACCATGCTTTGACGAATGGACGCGCGAAACGGCTGTTTCGAATCCTGGACCACTCTTCGATTTACGTGCTTATTGCGGGCACATACACGCCATTCACGCTGGTGACACTGCGCGGCGCCTGGGGGTGGGCGCTGTTTGGCGTGGTGTGGACGTTGGCCGTGATGGGCATCGTCTTCAAGTGCTTCTTCACCGGCCGTCTGCACATTCTCTCGACCGCGGTTTACATTCTGATGGGGTGGATTGCCGTGGTGGCTACCCGACCGCTTCTGCAGACGCTCCCGTGGCAAGGGTTCCTGTGGCTGCTGGCAGGAGGCCTGTTCTATACCGCGGGCGTTGCATTCTTCGCCTGGCGCCGGAAGTACTCGCACACGATCTGGCACCTGTTCGTCCTGGCGGGAAGCGTCTGTCACTTCTTTGCCGTCTATCGATCCGTCTTGTTCCAGGCGGTCTAGGCGGAGGCTCCGGTGCGCGACGCAGCAGGTCCTGCCGCGTTCCGCAAGGCCGGACACGCAAGCCTGAAAGAGCGCGAAGCGACGCTCCGGCAACAAAACCCGTTCGGCGGCCATCCTCAACTGCCACCCGCCGGCCGCGGCCCGGAACCGTGCCGCGCTTGTAAGGCTCTTTAGCCGGGAATTCTCAGAGAATCTCAACAGAACTCGTCACGGCTAAGAGACTCTCAGCCAAGCACTTGCTAGAATGGCAAGATCTGGCGAGCTGAGCCGAGCTCAGTAGGTTTCGGCTGAGTTGGCACACAAACGGCACACAAAATGCCCAGAAATGAACTGTGCCCGTCCGTGTTAGGGGCAACGCTGAAGAAACGAGATGTTGGCATGCCACGCAGAGCCTCGCCTCCGGCATCCGGAGCGGCTTGCCACAGTACTGGCAGGCAGGCCCTCTACGCCCGCTGTAGGCACCGCCGGGGCCGCCCGCCCCGGCGGGGCTCTACAAGCGGTTCTACGGCGTTCTACGCGGCTTGACCGCCGTTCTTCCCGGTGGACGGGCCGCCGGGGCGGGGCGGAGACCTCCCATCAGAGATGAGCCGCTAGACGTCCAGATCACGGTCGGCAGTGGGCACTCACCTCAGGTCAGCGGCGGTAAATCATCCAATAGCGGCCCTCTTTCCGGGTAGCGATTGCTCCTTGCTCTTCAAGCAGCGGAACCACGTAACTGAGGTTCTGCGGTGCCGTCTTGTACCTCATGTTCATCGCTTCTCCAACTGAGTCTGGAATCAGCGGTTTGTTGCAGGCCCCCATTTTCACAGGACTCTGGCGACTTTCAATTTCGTCCCGAATTCGCTGAATGGTCTCTGCGCTGATGCGTGTGGTGCTCCTCTCGTGATGAACGACCAACCCCGTATCCAGCGATCCAGTATATGAGAAGGGAACGTCCTTCACGGTCTTTGACGATTGCGTCAGGCCGATGCTTCCAGTTTCTGAGCTTTGGAGCGAAGTATTCAATTCAGCTCTCCTGGCCAAGACTTCAACAGCATTCCGGTCTTCTTGCGGCAGGGATTCGAGCAATGTCAAGAGTGATCTCCCGACGACCTTCGAGACCGGTTCCTGTAGGAGGGTGGAGAGTGCCTCAAGGCACACCCTCGTAGAGTTCCGCATGGCGAGCGTGATGGGCTTCTGTCCGGACCGTCCGTCCGGAGTTCCGACTGTTGACTGTTCCATACCCCATGTTAACAATAGGACGTCCATACGTTAATACGTAATTACGTATATATTGTTTCTTGACACATTAGTCTTCTTAAGCGGCTCGGCACCCACGCCGGCAGCACCTGATACGGCTGCAAGCAAAGTGGTCCTGGGCCTCACCAGCCGGTAGTTCCGGTCCCGTGTCTAGTTCGTCTTCGGGTTGAACGTGCCGAGCAGGCGGCAGTTCCGGTCCCGGGCCTCCTTGACGCCATTCTTCCTGGTGGTGGTTGTCCCGATTATGCGATAGGACGGATTCTGAGCGGGTCTGCTGATAGGCACCGGCGCACCCACCGACATCCCTTGGTCACTCCTCAGACGGCAGAACTCTGAAGTCGAGCACTCGAATTCGCGTCGAACGCGTCAGCGGGCGCACCGAGTAATGGACAAGAAGAGGAGTCGGAGCGTTCAGGACTGCCCGAAAGAAGGGATCTTTGGCGTCAGATTTTGTTTCTGGCTCGCTATCAGTGATTCGCTTGGCAAGACCGGCCGGAATGACGAGTCCGACCTGCACAGATTCGGAATGAATAGGTGCGCCCGCCTGATCCAAGAACAGCACCAAGCACCGGATGTCCTTGACTGGGTGTTGAAGTCGATTCCGCAGAGTGAAGGAGTATTGGGACTCGTTATCCCAGGTGAACGCTTCTGCCACTACGCCATCCAAACTCGCCGATCCGAGGCCGGAGAGAATTCCGCCCGACCTCGCAGCGGAACTCTGAGATCTCAGGGGAATGAGGCCCGAAGCGCGGCCGAGCAAGCTCTTCAGATAGACGGATGGCACAGCGAAGTTCAGATTCTGCCCGCCCCGGTAGGTTGCTGTCGCGATTCCGACGACCTCCGCAGAAGCATTCATGACAGGGCCACCGCTGCTCCCGGGAGAGATGGCAGCTGTTATCTGGAGCAGGGAATCCTGACCAATCTTTCTTATCCCACTAACAATTCCTGCCGACACCGTCCCCTCAAGCCCTTGTGGATTACCAATGGCGAACACTTCATCACCGACCCTCACAGCACCACTATCGGCAAGGGGCAACGTCTCGTGAGAGGTTGTAGAAACGGACAAGAGCGCCAAATCGTGAGTAGTATCGAGTCCAAGAAGACCGGCAACTCGGTGGCGTTCTCGCTGACCGACAATCTTCACGTAGCCAGCCGACGCCCCATCGACTGCGTGGGCGTTTGTTGCGACGACACCTGGGCGAACAAAGAAACCCGTGGCAACCGACTGGAGCTGACCGCTCGAGTCCTCCGTGACGAGGAGGACAACGGATCCAAACGCCTTCTGTGCTACCTGCCGGGCGGTCTGCGCCTCCGCTGCGTAACACAGGCAGGTCAATGCCGCCACGGCAGCAATCTTCACACGAACCTGGGGAGCCACTGCCACCTCCAAACTCGGACCCAGCATAACACTTTGGTCTCTGGAAAAGACAACATTCGGCACACCATTGTGTCAGTCTTGCCGATCAGTCGTTGC
>JAUYBU010000612.1 GCA_030693045.1 Bryobacterales bacterium
AACCCACGTCGTACAGCACGCCGAGCGGCCGCTCGACGCCGCGGTCGATCACCACGGTCTGCAATTGCGCCAAAGCGCAGACCGGCAGAAGGGCAGCCAGCGCCAGCCGCACTTTCATCGCTCACCCCCAGGCAGTTCGAACACTCTGGGCGTCGCGCTGGAAAAAGAAACCGCAACCTGGCGGTCCGGCAGGCGCACGCAAACCCAGTCGCCGGCCAATTCGTTCAATGCCGTGGCCGTGCCTGGCAATCCGACCCGTTGCTCGCCGGCGTCCGGACTCCGCAGCACCAAGTCCTTGCCATCGACGTATAGAACCGAGCCGTCCGGGCGCAGAAGAGCCGGCGCGCCTACTCCGGGCAGTGCCTGCTCTCGCGTCAGCCGCCCGTCCGGGACGGCACGATCGACGCGCCACACCGCGTCGCCGCGACGCATCAGGAACGAGATGGCGCCGGCCACGGCGAGCATTTCCTCGTCGCGCGCGGGCTTCCAACCGGCGGTTTCGAAGCGCCCGCCGGACCACAGCAGCAAGAGGCCGGTCTCGGGAAACAGCGCCACCGCCGGCTCGCCGTTCAAAGCGAAGGCGAACAGTGCGTCGCCGTCCGGCGCCGGCAGACGGCCGGCTTCGGCCCCGGCCGGGTCGAGGACGATCAGCTCGCGGTTGGTCTTGGCCAAAGCCCAGGTTCCGGACGAGGCAACCGAAAGCACGCCGGACTCGCGCACCTGGCCGGTGACGAAATTGGCGGCAAAACCTTGCAGCGGACGAAGCGCGCCGGATGCATCGCGCAGCCAGCCCAGGCGCGGGGTTTCGGGCGCTTGCGCGCGCGCCAGGCACGCCACTGCAATCGCAGATAGAAGGATTCGATTTCTCATGCTAGGGCTTCCCGATTACGATGGTCGACGGCGCTCCGACCTGGGTGGCTGGCGCGGTCAGCGCCTCGGCGGCGGCCGGCGGCGCGGCGGATTTCGAGTACCGGCTGAGCCCCATGGCGGCGCCGCCGGCGGCGACACCGGCGGTTACCAGCAACACGGCGTAGAACCACCTGCCGCGCGAATGCCCGCCGGCCGCAATCGGCATTCCGGCGGAAGGTTTCTCGGTGACGGCGTCGGAAAGGTAGTGCGGGATAACGACCCCGGCGCGGCTGGGTCCCTTCACGGTGGTGACGCGCACCTGAAAGGGCCCCGCCGTGCGGTTCCACTGGATCCCCCAGACCGCGGCCCGGCCGTCGACGCCGGTTACTACCACCTCGGTTTTCATCCCGCTGGCGAAGACGCCGGCCGGGCCGTCGTCGGGCAAGCGAAAGCTGACCGCCGCCCCGGCGACCGGCTTGCCGGTCTCGTCGGCGACCTGCACCAACAGCGGCCGGCCGGAGCGCGAGCCGAGCGCATGAATCGCGCCGTCCCCTTCCAGAACCCGGATTTGCAGGATGGCGGCCTCTTGGGCCGGGGGGGCCGGGGGAGGACCGGCCCCGCGAACCGGCGGGGAGCCGTCCAGCGCGAGGAACAACGACACCGCAAACGCAACAACAGCGCGGCACGACATTGAGTTGGCTCCGTGGTGAGACGCGCAGCCGGGCTAAACTGCCCGAAGGAGAATTGCGGTGATGTTGTCGGGGCCGCCGGCCCGGCGTGCCGTCTCAATAAGAGAGTGGCACTTGGCCTCTAAAGATTGCTCACTATTTAGCGTCTCGGCGATGATGGCGGCATCCACCACGCCGTGGAGGCCGTCGCTGCACAGCAGGAAGATCGCCCCGGGCTGGGGCTTGATCGAGTAGCAGTTCACGCGCAGGGGCGCGCTCACGCCGATGGCCATGGTGAGTACGTGCCGCATGGGGTGCGTCCGGAGGCTCTCTTCGTCCAGCCCCAGCCGCCGGCCAACCTCGTGAACCCAGGTCTGGTCTTCCGTGATGACCACCAACTGGTCTTCTTCGGCAAGATATGCGCGGCTGTCGCCGACATTGGCGACGATAACCGAATCGCCGTCCTCGTAAGCGGCGGTCAGGGTGGTGCCCATGCCTTCCAGCGACGCATCGGCGGCGGCCTCGTCCATCACCCGCTGGTTGGCCAGTTCCAAGGCGGCGACCAGGGTCTCGGTCTTGGATTCCTCGGCATGCTTGTAGATGTACTCGGCAACCGTTTCGGCCGCCAGCCGTGAAGCATGTTCGCCGGCCGCCGCGCCCCCCATGCCGTCGGCCACGATGTACAGGCCGAGCGGCGGAGCCATCAGGAAAAAGTCTTCGTTGTTGGTGCGGACGCAACCGACATTCGAGTTGCCGTAAGATTCCAGCATCGGCGTACTGAGATTATAGCGAAACCACCACACCCGCCGCAGGAGGGGGATGTAAACGCCGGGGCTTCGGCGAATCCAGGCGCGATCCCCACCGCGAGTCCAACCGCTCGCCAAGCTCCGCCAGACGCCCGGCGATGCGGCTCTCGATCTCGGCCACCCTTTCGTTGAGCCGGATTTCGATTTCCGCGATCCGGCGATCCCACTCGTCCAGCGGCGCCAGGGCGCGCTCCGGACTGGCTCCCACTCCCAGCACCAGGACGATCAGCGCCAGCGCGACGACCTCCGGGTGCGCAGCCTGCGAATGCATCAATTCACCTCAACGTGCTCCTCGACGATGCGGCCGTCGAACAAGTGAATGGAGCGGTCCGCATAGAGGGCGTACCGCGGATCGTGCGTCACCATGCAGATGGTGGCGCCAGTGCGGTGCAATTCCTTGAGCAAGTCCATGACGGCCTGGCCGTTCGCCGAGTCGAGGTTGCCGGTGGGCTCGTCGGCGAGCAGGATCGACGGTTCGCCCCCCAAGGCGCGCGCCACGGCCACGCGCTGCTGCTGGCCGCCGGATAGTTGCGACGGGTAGTGCTTAACGCGATGCCCCATCCCCACGCGCTCGAGCGCGTCGTGCACGCGCTTCTTCCGCTCCGCGCCCGCCATGCCGCGGTAGGTCAGCGGCAGTTCCACGTTTTCATAGACGGTCAGGTCGCCGATCAGATTGAAGGCCTGGAAAATGAAACCGATCTCGCGGTTGCGAATGCGCGCCCGCTCGCTCAGCTTCAGGTTTCCGACCGGCTTGTCGTTCAGCGTATAGGCGCCTTCGGTCGGAGAATCGAGCAGTCCGAGAATCGCCAGCAGCGTCGATTTGCCGCAGCCCGACGGCCCGGCGATCGACAGGTACTCGCCCTTTCTGAGCTCCAGGTGTATGCCCGACAGGGCGTGAGTCTCGACCTCGTCGGTCACGAAAACCTTGCTCACGTTGTCGAGCTTGATAAGAACTTGATCTGATATCGCCATGCTGGCTCTTCTCCATGACCGCTCCCTCACGGTCGCGGCTCGGAACCCTATTCTGAGCCGCGACCGTGAGGGAGCGGTCCCTACAGTTAATTCGTCACAGCCCCAAAAGTCTCAATTCAATCGAATCCGATTGTGGGCGTCCCAGGCGGACATGTCGGACAAGACCACCTGATCGCCCACCTTCAAACCTTCCAGAATCTCGATGGTGTTCACCGAACTGCGGCCCAACTTCACGGGCACGCGCTCGGCGTGCTTGCCGTCCGGCATCAGGCGGAACAGGGTGATCTGGCTCTGCGCCTGGCCAAATACGGGCCGTCCAACATATACAACGTCGTTCAAGCGCGCAAGTTCCACCATTCCGTCCACGCTCAGATCCGGCCGCGCGCCCTGCGGCAACTGGCCTTCGAGCTTCACGTCCACCGTCACGGTCCCGTTCTGCACCGCCGGGTCGATCCGAATCACCTTGCCCGGAATCACCCCGTTGCGCGTATCGATGGAGGCGACCTGTCCGTGGGCGATGTCCTTGGCCTGAGTCTCGGCAATCTTCAACTCGGCCTTGAGCTTCCAGGGTTGGGCGATCTTGGCCAGCACCGCTCCCGGGCTCACGCGCTGCCCGACCTCGATGGCCGGGCTCCCGGCGACGCCGCTGCCCAACTGCTGTAGCACTCCCTCGGTTCCGGCGCGAACCTTCAACTGATCCACCTGGCTCTTCTTCAGGTTGTAGAGCGCCTGGAGTTTCTCCACCTGAACCCGCTGGGCCGCCAGTTGCGCCTGGACCGATTCTTCACCGATCTCGAGCCGCTTTTCCTCAATCCGATGGCGGTTGGCCAGCTCGTCGGCCTGGGTGCGCGACAACCTGGATTGAATCTCGGCGGCCAGCCCGAATTTCAGCAATTGCTCGTCGCGCTCGGCCTGCATCTGCGCGCGGGTCCATTCCGCCTTTAACTGAGCGGTGGAAGCCTCCTGCTGCAGCCGGGCGCTTGCGAGTTTCACCTTCAGGTCGACCATGTTCGCCTCGGCGCCCTTCCATTGATACTGGGCATCCAAGGCGTCGTTCTCCAGTTGCGGATTGGTCAGTTCGAGCAGAATCGTGTTCGCCGTCACCGTGGCGCCCGCGCGGACCAGTATGCGCTCGACGCGGCCTTCGGTAGTGGCAGGAATCCAGAGCACGTCCTCCGGCACCAGCGTGCCCATGCCGCGAACCTGCAAGAGGATGGGCCCGCGCTTGACCGTGTCGATCCATACGGTTGCGCGCTCGACGGTAGGCGCCGCCGGCTGCAACCGGGACAGTCCCCAGGTGATCAAGGGAATCACCGTCAGGACGATAGCGGCATAAATAATCCGGCGGATCAGTTTCTTTCTCGCCACCCCTGTCCGCGGAACGTCCATGAGTTTCTCCAGCCTGGGAATCGGCACGCGCAATACCAGTCTTCGAGCGCGCTAAGCATCCTGATTATAAACGAGTTGTTCTTTCCCGGAAAGAGTCCGGTCAAGACTATGGTGTCCGGTTTTGGGACGCGTGTGTGCGCTGGCGACCGCGAGGCGGCGCGGCGCCGCGGTCGAAACTCGGGATACTGTCCCGAGTTTTCAGAACGTGAAGGCAAAGCCGGCGGTGAGACGTTGCTGGCGGAACGCGCCGGTGAGGGTGGGGTGAGTTACGGTAACGCTTGCGGATTCGGCCTGGGCGGCGGAAATCGGCTCTGAAAGAAAGTTCGGCTGGCGCCCGATGGTCTCGCGGAAGTCGAGCCGCACGAGCCACCGGGGATGGATGCGATACTTGATCCCCGCGCCGTACTGAAAAGCGAGTTGAAAGATTCCGCCGCCGTCCAGAGGCGGAGCGCTCCCGAAATTGTAAGCGGCGCGGATCATGCCGATGTTCTTCAAGCCGTAACGGAAGGGACCGTCGGCCCGCTTGCACGGCGCGCTGGTCAGATGGATGAGTTGCAGAACCGACCCGGCCGCGAAGTACGGGCGCAGGCGGGCTTCCCGGGGCCGCGAGTGAACCAACAGATTGTATTGAAACTGGCGGGACAGAAGTCCGCTGGACTGCTCGGAGAACTTCGGACCGATCGAGTCCCCGCCGGTGAGAAATGTCCCAAAGCTGTACTTGCCGCGCTGGTTAGTGAAAGTGAACTCGGTCGAGAAATAGCGGAAGCTGTTGACGGTGACGCTGCCGCCTACCGCGAAGCCGGGCGCCAGCAGGTTCGCCAGCCCGAAGCTCACGCCGCGCGTGCCGGGCGTCGCCGGCGCGACGCTGAAGCCCACGCTATCCAGCGCGCGACTTGGGTAGTGAAGAGATCCCAACTGGACGCCGATCTCGAACATCGCCGGTTCCCACCGATGCGACTCTCCGGGACGAGACGGGACCGGGGGAGGGCCGGTGCGCGGCACCAGCGCCGAAGCCGCCGGCCGCGCTTCCGGCAGTGGCGGAAGCTCGGACCCGCCGGGCCTGGACGTGTTCGCCGCCGCCGAGTACGCATCTCCGTCGACGTCGGTGGTGCGGGGGTGCGGTTTCGCTCTGGTCTTGCCCTTAAAGTAGCGGACGGCAAGCTGTGTCGCTGCAACCGCCTGCCAGGCCAGGTTCCCCCTGACGAAGTCGTTCCGGAGCGTCAGCGAAGTTTCTCGAAAGCCGCGCTTAAAAGTGGAAGCGTTGGGGACAGGGGGCGCGGCCACGGCCGGGGCGTCGCCGCGGCGTGGACTCTGGCACGAATTGAGCCTCACAACGGCAGCCGCCCCATCCGTAATCAGGCGGTCCCCCGTCGCGTTACTGATTTCGGTTGGAATCCAAGGACGCGAGATGAGTTCGGTCGCATCCACGCAACCGGTCAGATTCAGGTCGTTGACCACCTTGGCGCGTTCGTTGTCGATGCGCTCGTTGATCAGGTGAACCAGCGTGCGGCCCTTGGGCGAGAAAGCAATGCCGACGTCCCGCGTGGCGGACGCCATCAGTATTTGAGCGCCGTCCCATGTTTCCGGACGCGACCAGATGCGCGCATGATGGCGTTTGGAAAAGGTGTTGAGGGTTTTCGAGAGCGAGTAGTCCGGAACTCGCCCTTCGATCAGCAGCGTGGACATGGGCGCGTTCTGGTAGCCCTGGTTCTCGGTAAAAGCGCGGACGGTCCGAAACGCGGTGCTGGCCCGGAACGTGTCGGCCTCGACCCATCCGGCGGCCGCAAAAGCGCGCTCCAGCGCGTCGGGGGAACCGATAAAAAGCAGATTCGTGAGGTCCGACGGTTTGTCCGACTTAAGCGTCGCGGTCCGGTAGGGCAGATCCTGGACCAGTCTCTCCAGGCGCGCCCGCTCTTCGGGATTCCGGGTCACCCCCGGCAAACCGCCCTTGGGGGCGGGCGTCACCTGAATGGGTTCCAGAAGGCGGACCAGCAGGTCGGCGCCGGCGGGAAAGAGGATCTCCGGGTCGGCGAACCGCAGCATCCAGGAGGCCGATACCCGGGTGAACACGAAGGCTATGGGATCGAACATGGCCCAACCGGCAAGGCGGCTGGAGGTCTTGTGGGCCCAGGTCCCGGTTGAACGGATGCCTTTCACGCGCCCCTGCGGGTCCACACTCTCGCGCGCATTGTCCACCTCGACCAGCCGGGTCTTCATGGGCACGCGCGAGCCGTCCGGCATTTCGAGTTCGTTGAAGTCGATGAGCAGCCGCGCGGTCTCGTGCACGAAGCCCCACCCGACGCGCCGCACTTCGCGCAGTACGCCGAAAACTCCGACTCCGGTTGGAATGAGGGTCTTTCCGTCAAAGCGGACCGGGGCGATGATCATCCCTTGAATGGAACTGCCGGGCTTGGAGGCGAGCGAGCTGACCTGTTGCTGAAGGCGAATCTCGAGAGTGGTATCCTCGGGGACCCGCTCAGCGTTCAGCGCGGCCGCCAACAACCCAGCCATCATGCACAGCAGTACCAGATATCCCAAGCGGCCAGATCCCCGTTTCGGATGCTGTTATATCTTCCCACAACCGGCGGCGAAGGGGAAGCGCAAAAGCGGGGCGGGCCCAGGGACCGCCCCACGCGTTTCTAGAAATCGTAGCGCAGCGCCAACTGAACCACCCGCGCCGCGCCGACGTTGGCGCTGATCTTGCCGAACGTCGCGGGCGTCAGCAGGCTGGTGCCCGGCAAGCCGAAATTCGGGTTATTAAGCAGGTTATAGCCTTCGGCCCGGAACGTGACGGTGTGGGTTTCGAATAACCGGAAGCGCTTCACCAGCGACAGGTCGGCGCCGAAGAACCGCGGGCCGCGGAACGAATTGCGGCCGGAGTTGCCGATTTCGCCCGCTCCCGGGAAGCCGAACCGCGCCGCTTCGTCCGAGGTCCAGTACCACACCCCGTTCCCCTTGCGCTCGACGTTGCCGATATTGCGGTCTCCGGTGTAGTTGGCCCAGGTGTTCGTACTCGCCGCCGCAGTGGCCCGGTTCGAACTGACGGTGAACGGCGCGCCGCTCTGCCAGATGCCGAGAAGGCCCATCTCCCATCCGCCGATCAGAGAATCCGCCCACCGCGCCATGTTGCCGCCCAATCGCTTGTCCCTACCCACCGGCAGGATGTAGATCAGCGACATGTTGAACGAATGTGGCCGGTCGACGTCGCTCCGCGCCTTGTTGAGCCTCAGGTTGTAGCTGTCGATCGGCGCCGTGAACCCGTTGCCGTCCACCGAGCTGTTGTCCAGGCTCTTGCTGAAGGTGTAGTTGGCGTTCACTTTCACCGCGCCCACTTGACGCCGCACGCTGAATTGCAGCGAGTTGTAGTAGGACTGCCCGTCGTTGTTGCCCTGGATCACCTGGTTGTACTGCGGGAAGTTCCGCAGGTAGAAGCTGGATACGCCCGCCGCCGCGTAGCGCGAGTAGTTGGTGCTGGTGCGGTCCAGGTTGTTGGCCGCGGTTCCTACCTGTGCCTGCTGCACGGTGCTCGCGCCGAGACCCGTTAGCGCGGCCGCCGCCGTGCCGAAGATCCGCACCAGCGTATTGTTGGCCGAAACCGGCGACGCACTGTTCGCCTGAAAGGCTTGCAGTTCCTTGAACGCAGTCAGAAAGTCCGCATACACGCGAGGCTGGTTCAGGTCGCGGTTCATGAACAGCTTCACGCCCCGCGTTCCCACATAGCCCACCTCGATCACCGTGTTGCGGAGCAACTCTTTCTGGATGGTCAGGTTGTATTGGTGGACGTAGCCGGCGCGGATGCTGGGGTTGAAGAGTGTGACGGTGGTCGATCGCGTGACGGGCAACTGAAGAACCGGGGCGCTGGGCTGCGCCGGCAGCGGAATACCGTCACCGGCGCGCTTGTCCGTCCCGGTCTCGTTCGGGTAGACCGGAACGGCCTGCGAGAAGCCCGGCGTGCTGCCATCCACCGCGCTGATGGTGGCGCCGATGAGCCGGTCGTAAAAGGTGCCGTAAGCTCCGCGGATGGCCGTCTTCCCGTCGCCGCGGACGTCCCAGGCGAATCCGAAGCGCGGGGCGAAGTTGTTCCGGTCGTTCGCGTACCAGGCGTTCTTCCTGGTTACTTTGAGATCGGAGATCTGCGAGACGCTGTTCATCTGGTCGATCTTGTCGAGGGTGCCCATGAATCCGTCGCGCTCCCTGGGAACCCCGAAGAACTCCCAGCGCAAACCCATGTTCAGCGTCAGGTTTCGTGTGACTCGCCAATCGTCCTGGAAAAACCAGCCGTGCTCGCGAATGATATGGTTCCGGACGCGGGACGCGCCGGCCGGCTGGAATTTTTCCAGGTCGCTGTAGAATGTCTGAGTCACCTGGTTCATGCGCCCGAGCACGTCGTTGTACAGGTTGTCATAGGTCTGGCTCTGAGCCGACGTGAGACCGGCCGGCCTGGCCGCGGAGGGGACCGTGTTGCCCATGGTGGTCGCCAGCGTCACGTTGGGATAAATGCCGCCGTCGTTGTAGCCGTACTGGGTGATGAACCTCATGTTCACGCCGGCCTTGAACGTGTGGTTGTTTCTGATCTTCGTGATGTTGTCCGTCAGATCGTTCACCGGCGAGTTGCGCCCCTGGGCGAAGGCGGAGGAGTTGGGATCGAAGAAGCTGTTAGAAATGATCGTCGGCCCCTTGAGGCGGCCCGGCCGCCAGAAGTCCGCGGTCGCGCTCTGGCGCCCCAGCCGGAACTCGTTCACGATGGTGGGCGTGATGGCCCAGTCCGATCCGGCCGAATAGCCCCACCGGATTCCGCCCTGCGCGCCCTGCGGCATCCCGGGATAGGGGGCGTCCTGGTTGTTCAGGCCGTCGATCGAATAGGTCTTGAACCAACTGTAACGGAAGAAGATCCGGTGCCCGCTCGAAACGTTGTGGTCGGCTTTGATGGTGACCTGGTTGTTGCGGGAGTCGTTCGGATTGTTGAAGCGGAAGCCGGCGGTGTTCAGCCCGTCGCCAAGGTCGGTGTTGTTGGGGTCCGGCAACAGTTTGAAGATTTTCGCCATCTCCGGGTCGATGCCCTTGCCGCGCGGATCGTTGCGGGCGATGTCGTACGTTCCCCCAGGCCAGCGATAGACGCCCTGCTTGGCTTGCGGCGTGAGCACCGTGCGGTTGCGAACCACTTCCTGCTTTACGCGGCTGCCCTGGTAATTGCCGAAGATGAAGGTCTTGTTCCTGAAAATGGGCCCGCCAAGCGAGCCGCCGAACAGGTTCTGGATGTATTTGGGCCGCTTCACGCCAGACGCGTTGTTGAAGAAGGTGCTGGCATTTAACACGGTGTTTCGCAGGTAGTCAAACCCGTTGCCTCTCCAGTTGTTGGTGCCCGAGCGCGTGACCATTTCCACCTGACCGCCGGCGCTGCGGCCGTACTCCGCTTTTCCGCCGCTGGTGACCATCCGGAACTCGCCCACCGAGTCGGTGTTGTTCGCCGTCATTGAGAGGCCCATGCGCGGCACCACAGCGTCGTTCACGTCTATGCCGTCGAGTTTGGCGTTGTTGCTGCCCTGCCGCAGACCGTTTACCTGCGAGAACGTTACGTCGGCCGGATTGATCTGCACGCCGGGCATGAAGACCGCGAGGTTGATGGGAGCGCGCCCCAACTGCGGGAGCGTGTCGATGTCCCGCATCGTCACGTTGCGCCCGATCTGCGCCTCCGAGGTCTGCACGCGCACCGCGTTGGCTTCCACCACCACACTTTCGGTGACCTGGCCAATTTCCAGCTTGATGCGCTGACTGACGGTGAGCGCGGCGTTCAACTCTAGATCATTGACCACCGCCTTTCGAAAGCCGGCCGCCTCGACGCTGACCGTGTACACTCCCGGTTGCAGCGATGGAAAGATGAACATTCCCTCGGCGCTGGAGGTGGTTTCCGAGCGCGCCTGGGTCTTAGTGTTGACGGCCGTTACCTTGGCCCCGGGGATGACCGCTCCGGATTCATCCTGAACGGTTCCCTCAAACCGCGATGTTGCCACTTGCGCCAGGCCAAGCACCGCGATTAGAAACAGCACTACAACGAGTCTGCGAATATGCATAAATACCCTTTCCCCAAAAAATCTCACTACTTGTTTGACTACGTTACTCCAGTCCGGGCCTGAACGCAAGGGTGAATAAATGCGTCGCCTGGTATGGCCCCTTTTTGAAAAAGGGGCCATACCAGGCTGGCGCATTTATTGGGCCTATAATGGCTTGAATGGTACTTGCGTCGCACTTGCGCGCCGGAATGGCGATCCGGCACGAAGGCCAACTCTACAAAGTTCTCGTCGCCGTCTACCATCCCGGGCAGGGCAAAATGGGCGGAGCGTGCCACTGCCGGCTCAGGAACCTGGGAACCGGAACGCTGTGGGAGCACAGTTTTCGCGCGGATTTGAGGCTCGAAGACGTTTCCCTCGGCAAAGAGCCCATGGATTATCTGTATGCCGACGCCGACGGGCACTGTTTCATGAACCCGGAGACGTTCGAGCAGGTGACCATCCCCGCGTCGCTGATTGGCGAGCAGGCCCAATTGCTCCAGACCGAGATGAGGGTGCATGTCGAGTTCGTCGAAGGCAGACCGGTGAGCGTGGTCTTCCCCGAGGTTCTCGAGGTGCGCATCGCCGACACCTCGCCGCCGGTGCACGCGCAACAGGACTCGACCTGGAAAGCGGCGAAGCTCGAGACCGGCGTCCAGGTCATGGTGCCGCAGTTCATCAAAACCGGCGACATGATCCGCCTGGACGTGGCCAACCTGAGGTACATGGAACGCGCGAAGGGCGCAAACAAGTAGGTATCCAATATATGCGAATGATTGCCGTGTGTCTCTCTTTTGTTTTGGTCGCGGCCGCCGCCGGCCCCGGAACGCGCGAACTTTCCCGCGCCGAATTGCGCGACCGGATCGAAGGCGCCTGGGCCGGGCAGATGATCGGCGTCAGCTACGGCGCGCCCACCGAGTTCAAAGCTCAGGGCAAGATCCTGGAAGGGGATCTGCCGGCGTGGACCCCCGGCCGGGTTTCGAACTCGCTCGGTCAGGACGACCTGTACGTCGACATGACCTTTGCCAAGGTGCTCGACGACAAAGGACTCGGCGCGACCAGCGCCGATTTCGGCGCCATGTTCCGCGACTCGAAGTACTCGCTCTGGCACGCCAACCTGGAAGGACGGCGGGCGATGAAGCGGGGCGTGCCGGGGAGCCTTTCGGGCTCGCCCAAGTACAATGCGCACGCCAACGACATCGATTTCCAGATCGAGGCCGACTTCATCGGAGTTATGACGCCGGGCCTGTTCCGGTCTTCCAACGAAATCGCCCTGCGCGCCGGCCGGGTCATGAATCACGGCGACGGCATTTATGGCGGAATGTTCGTTTCGTGCATGTACGCGGCCGCGTTTTTCGAAAAGGACTCGCGCAAGGTGGTGGAGGCCGGTTTGGCCTGCATCCCGAAGAAGAGCCCGTATGCGATGCTCATCACCGACGTGCTGGGGTGGCACAAGCAGAACCCGTCGGACTGGAAAAAGACCTGGCAACTGCTGCACGACAAGTGGGACAAGGACGACGTCTGCCCGGTCGGTGCGCTCACCGACTACAATATCGACGCGAAGCTCAACGGCGGATTCATTGCGCTGGGCTTGCTGTACGGCGACCGCGACTTTTTCAAGACCATCGACATCGCCACGCGCGCCGGGCAGGATTCCGACTGCAACCCGGCTTCGGCCGGCGGCATCCTGGGCGTGATGCTCGGCTACCAGGGCATTCCGGACCAGTGGAAGGGCGGCATACCCGCCATCGCCGATCAGAAGTACCGGTTCACCGACTTCAGCTTCCGCACCATCGTCGACAGCACCGAGAAACGGGCGCTCGCGTTGATCCAGAAGACCGGCGGGCGCGTCGAGGGGGACAAGATCGCCGTGAAGCTGCAGAGCGCCAGGGCGCCGAAACTCGAGATCTGGGCTCCGGGCCGGCCGGTGGAGCGCATCGCCACGGGCGACGCGCGCTGGACCTGGAAGGGCGCCTGGAAAGAGAGTCAGGACAAGCGCCGCGACGGCGTCCCGCGCGGCGTCAAGACCGCGTCGGAGAAGGGCGCGGAAGCCATGCTTAGCTTCGAAGGCACGGGACTCATGATCAGCGGCGGGTACCTGCCCACCGGCGGCACCGCCGACGTCTACCTGGACGGCAAGCTCAACCGTAAGATCGACGTCTTCTCGGACTCCGACGGCGCTCGCGGCGGCAACGCCATCTGGCACACCTGGGGACTGAAGAACGGCAAGCACACCGTCCGCCTGGTGGTGCGCGGCGAGCCCTTCGGGGACTCCAAGGGCACGAATATCTCGATCGACGACGCAATCCTGTTCCGTCCCTGAGATTCCCGCCCCCGCGCAGCCACTAATTCGGGGACAGGCTACGAAATCCCGAAATTAATTTCGGGATTTCGTAGCCTGTCCCCGAAATAGATGCGCGACCCGCTTGTGGCGCCGCTGGCTGCTATCGCGGGCGGAATCCTCGCGGCGCGTTATCTGGACTTCGATGCCCGCGAGTTGTTGACCGCCCTGGCGGCGCTTTGCTTTCTCGCCTGCTTGGCCCGGGCGAAGTGCCGCCGCCCGTTGGTGGTGGTGTGCGCATTGAGCGCCTGGAGTTTCCTGGGCGCCTGGACTGCGGCGGCACACCGGCCCCCTCCTCCGCCGGAACTCGACGCGGCGCAGGGGGAAATCGTGACGCTCCAGGGCTGCGTGGTCGCGCCGCCGGCGTTCTTCGACGATCGCGAGAGGTTCGTCGTGGAACTGGCGCCCGGCGCCAGAGTCCGAACCGATGTCCGAGTGGTGGAAGGCGAGCGACCGCCCCCGTTCGACTACGGCCAGCGCATCGAATTCGACGCGCGCGTGTCTCGTCCGCGCAATTTCGGCAATCCGGGCGCCTTCGACTACACCGGCTACCTCGCCCGTCAGGAGATCTTCTGGACCGCTTTTGTCGCACGGCCGCCGGAGCCGCGCGTGCTTCCCGGCCGCTGCGGATCGCGCTTTCAGGCGGCGCTCTTCAGCCTTCGCTCGCGCGCCCTGGAGCGCATCGAACGGCTCTACCCGGCGGACACGTACAACGAAGCCATGATGAAGGCGATCCTGATCGGAGACAGCTCCAAGCTCGAGAAAGTGTGGACCGAAGTGTACCGTAGGACCGGCACCTACCACGCGCTGGTGATCTCCGGACTGCACATCACGGTTCTGGCGGGCGTGCTGCTGTTTCTGCTGCGGGTGTGCGCGGTTCCGTCGCTGGTCGCGCTCACGGTGACGGCGCTGGCCGCGTGGCTGTACGCGCTGGTGGCGGGTTGGCAGGCGCCGGTGATTCGCGGCGCGGCCGGCTTCTCGTTTTACCTGGTGGCGCGATTCTTCAACCGCCGCACCCGGGTCCTGAACATCCTGGCCGCGGCGGCCATCGTTTTCCTGGTTTTCGATCCCGAGCAACTATTCGAGGCCAGTTTTCAACTTTCCTTTCTGTCGGTGGCCGCGATCGGCGCGCTGGCGTCGCCGTTTCTCGAAGCCACTTCGACGCCGCTGGTGCGCGGCCTCTCGGGGCTGAGCCAGACGGATCGCGATCTCCACCTGGCGCCCCGCGTGGCGCAATTCCGAATCGAGTTGCGCCTGTTGGCCGAAACGGTTTCGCTCGCCACACGGGTTCCGTGCGCCTGGTGCCTGCGCGGAGTAGGCTTACCGTTGCGGGCGGTCTTTTTTGCGTTCGAGCTGGCCGTTATCTCGGCCACGGTTCAGATTGGCCTGGCCCTTCCTTTAGTAGTGTACTTCCACCGCTTGTCGTTCTCGGGCGTGTCGGCGAACATGCTCATCGTGCCGCTGCTGTCGGCCGTGGTTCCGGTCGGGTTCGCCGCGATTTTTACCGGTTGGAGTTCGGCGGCGTGGCTGGCTCGCTTGCTGCTGGACTGGTCCCGCGCGGTGGCCGAGTGGCACGCCGGCCTGGAAGCCGGGTGGCGCATTCCCGCGCCGCCGGCGTGGATTTCGCTCGCTTTCGCAGCCGCGCTTCTGGCGCTGGCGTTGTGCGCTACGGGCGGCCGCCGCAAGGCGCGGGCCGGCGCGCTGGCCGCCGTGCTGGCCCTGTTCGCGGTGGTGGTGGTTCATCCTTTCGCGCCGCGCCTGGTTCCGAATTCGCTCGAACTCACCGCCGTGGATGTAGGTCAGGCCGAGAGCCTGCTGGTGGTGACCCCCGCTGGCAAGACCGTACTGGTGGACGGCGGCGGGTTCCCGAGTACGGGCCGGCGGAAGCCGCGGATGGACATTGGCGAGGACGTGGTCGCGCCGTACCTGTGGACGCGCTCAATCCGCCGGTTGGACATTGTGGTTTCCACGCACGCTCACGCGGACCACATCGGCGGGCTGGGGGCGGTGCTCGAGAACTTCCGCCCGCAAGAGCTGTGGACCTCGGCCGTGGCCGGCGGGCCGGAATGGAACTCGCTGCGGGCGCGGGCGGAGGAGCTCGGCATCCGGGTCGTGGTCCGCGGCGCGGGAGAGCGCTTCTGGCTGGGCGGCGCGGAATTCGAAGTGCTCGCGCCGGATGCGGAAGGCGTCCCGCGGCCCGAGCCGCACAATAACGACTCGCTGGTCCTGTCGGTGCGGCATGGCGCGCATTCCTTCTTATTGACCGGCGACGCGGAGCGGGCCGTCGAATACCGGCTGCTGGACCAGGGGCGCGTTCGGCGCGCGGATGTTCTGAAGGTGGCCCATCACGGCAGCCGGAACGCTTCGTCGGCGGCATTCCTGGAAGCCGTGCGCCCGGCGTTTGCCCTCATCTCGGACGGCTTCGCGAACTCCTACCGCTTTCCTCACCCCGAGGTCCTGGCGCGGTTGCGCGATGTGCCCGCCGCGGTGTACCGAACCGACACCTGGGGCTTGATCACGGTTCGAAGCGACGGCCGGCGGTTCGAGGTCGAGACCATGCGGGGTTCGCCGGCGCGCGGCGGCGTGTATCAGCCGTTCTGAGTTTGAATCAGCCTCTCGGCGTGCTTCAAAGCTTCGGGTGTCACCTGCTGGCCCGAGAGCATGCGGCCGATTTCGCGGGTGCGGGCGTCGCCGGATAGCTCCTCGATTTCAACCGCCGCGCGGCCTTTGATCTCGCGCTTCTCGACGGCGTAGTGATGGTCCGCGAAGGCCGCGACCTGCGGCAGGTGCGTCACGCACAGCACCTGGTTCGAGCCAGCCAATTGCTTCAGCCGCCGGCCAACCGTTTCGGCCGCGGCGCCGCCGATTCCGGAGTCGACTTCGTCGAAGACCAGCGTGCGCGGGGCGCCCTTCGGCCGGGCGCGGCCGGCGGCGCCGACACAAGTCTTCAGCGCCAGCGCGATGCGCGAGATCTCGCCGCCCGAAGCGACCTTGTCCAGCGGGCGCGGCTCTTCCCCGACGTTCGGCGAAACCAGGAACTCGACGCGGTCCGTGCCGCTGTCGGACCAGGTGTCGGTTTCGATCCGCACCCGGAACGTGGTGCGTTCCATGGCCAGCAACGCCAGTTCGGATTCGACTTGCTTTTCCAGTTTCCGCGCGGCGTCGCTGCGGCCGGCCGAGAGGCGCCGGGCAACCTCTAAATAGGATGCGGCCAGCAGCGCGCGCTCCTTCTCGAGCGCCGCGCGAAGCTCGCCCGCGTTCTCGACCGCCGAAAGCTTGGCCTGAACGTCGTCCAGAAAGACCAGAATGCGGTCGATCGCCGCGCCATACTTGCGCTTGAGTTTATCGATCAGCGCCAGACGCGCTTCAATTTCCTCGAGACGGCCGGGGTCCGCCTCGAGCCGCCCCAGGTATTCGCGCACGGCGAAGGAAGCCTCCTGGATAGCGATTTCGGCGGGTTGAAGCGCGGCGCGCGATTCGTTGAGCGCCGGGTCGATGCGCGACAACTCCTCCAGGCGCCGCGTGGCCTGCCGGAGGCGCGCTTCGGCCGAGCTCTCCGAGTCGTAGAGCGACTCGTAGGCCGCCGTGGCCAGCTCTTGAAGCCGCGCGACGTTTTGCAGAACCCGCCTTTCGCTTTCCAGCGCCGCGTCCTCGCCCGGCTTCAGGTGCGCCGCGTCGATTTCGCGCCGTTGGAAACTCCACAAGTCCGCCAGGCGCAGATTCTCCTGCTCGCGCCGGTCGAGCGCTTCGAGTTCGGAAGTGCAAGCGCGCCAGCGGCGATACAGCTCTGCCACCTCGGCCAGCAATTGCTGGTGGCGCGCAAAGGCGTCCAGCATCTCGAGTTGCGCGCCCGCGTCGAACAGCCGCTGTTGGTCGTGCTGGCCGTGGATGTCGCCCAGCAACGGCGCCAGGTCGCGCAACAGCGTCGCCGTCACCGGGCGCGACCCGGCGAAGGCGCGCGACTTCCCGCCGGCCAGGATTTCGCGCTCGACGATCAGCTCGTGATCTTCGAATTCGATGCCCGATTGTTCCAGAAGCGTGCGCAACCGGGCGTCGTCGGGCAACTCGAAAATGCCCGATATGCGGGCCCGCTCTTCGCCGGTCCGGATCATCTCGGGCGAGGCGCGCCCGCCAAACAACAATCCCAGCGCGTCGACCACCATCGACTTGCCGCTCCCGGTCTCACCGGTCAGCAGGTTCAACCCGTCGTGAAAGCGAACCCGAACCCGCTCAATCACCGCGTAGTTCTCGACCACCAGCTCAACCAACACCGCTCCGATTATAAACCAGATAGGTTTAATCCCGTCCGTTGCCGCGGCGAAGTGCAGTTTGAGTTCGCCCGCGGCTCACCGCGAACGGCTTCTCACAGCTCTGCGCAGCTCTGCTCAGGTCACCGGTTGGACTAACCGCTTCCGCCGCTCGGCGGCTCCTGTGCCCACCACTCCTCCGCCCCTCGCTCCCGGCCGGCGCCATCCACCAGAATCCGGAACCCGCGTCCGCCGGCCGGCGCCCGCGCCGATGCGGCTTTGCCTGACTCGCGCTGCCAGCGTTTGGCGGCTCTGGTGTACGGACAGGCCACCAGACACTTCGAGCAGACGTTGGCACCCACCTTCTGTGAGTACTGCCAGCAAAGATAGGCGTCTTCAAACCAGGCTTTGTGCCCGGCATTATTCCATGGGCCCGTAGTGCGGAAACTCGGCTCAGCATCGAACGACAAAGCCCGCGCCGGGCAGGCTTGAGCACACGACTGACACCGTTTACAGAATCCGATCAGACCGAAATCGATCGGCTTGTCGTACGGCATCGGCATGTCGGTGAACACCTTGCAAAGGCGCACAGCGGGGCCCAGCTCGGGTGTCACCAGCCGGTTCATCCGGCCCAGTTCGCCCAGACCCGCCTGCACCGCAAACGGTACGCATTGCGCCGTATCGCTGAGGCTGGGGATGGCCTCGTAGCCAAGGCCGCGGATGAACTCCGCCAGCGACGCTACCAGCAAAAGGCATTGGCTGTAACCGAGCGCCGTCGCTGCTTCCCCCAGCGCGCTCGGCGCCCACGCCAGCAGGTCGAGGTTGCTGGGAACTGCAATCGCCACCACCCATTTCATCTTCCTGGGTATCACGAACTTCTCGGCCGTCACGGCCGGGACACCGACATCGTCAAACACGACGTCCCGGCCGCTCTCCCTGAGGTTTACGTAGGTTTCCGTCATGGGCGCGATGCCGGTCATGGCCGCCCCGTACAGCCGCGCCGCCGCCTTAACCGTTTGCGCCATCTCGAGCGGCGAGGCCACCCAGGGTTCCGTGCCCTGCGCGGCGGACGTCCGTGCAGTGATGCAGGTCCAGGAGAGCAACCCCGCGCCCGGCGTCGTACTCCGCGCCAGAGTCCAGGCCGCCTGGGTCAACTGCCGGTCCCGTACCCCGAATCCCGGTCTACCCTGTCGGGCCAGATCCGCCGCTCTGCGCGCATTCTCGGCCCGCTCCGCCTTGAGCGAGTCCGCGCCGTCACGCTCGGTCCTTATCTTGTTGTAGAGACTCGGAGCGGTGGCTCCCGAAAAGCGCTTGAAGTCGGCGTTCGTCTCTCCGAGCGTTGGGCGGTCGACGGTTCTTATCCGAATTGGAGGCGCTTGCGGCCCCGCTCCGGCCAGCCCGGCTGACATGAGCAGTTCCCGCCTGCTCAGGCTCTTGTCTTTCCTTTCCACGCCGTGCTCCCATAACCCGGTACTATGCCGCCGGCCGGCTGCTGTTGAAAATGTCGCAGACCGCCTTCCAGCTCCGGTCCGCCTGCCGCCCGTAGACCACCACGTACTTGCCGTCGTCCGCAATCGTGCCCACACCCGGAGGAGACAGCGTCAACTCATAGACCCCGGACCCGAAAGCCAGATCTCCGGACTCCTCGATTCTGGTCGTGTTCAGCACCTGCACCTTGAGCCCCGCCGCGAGCATTCCTTTCCAAAGTGCCAGAATCGCCGCTCGTCCTTTGGCCACCGCAGCATGAGGCGGCAGAACTTCCGCGTCTTCGGCATAGAACGCATCCACCAGCGCTTCCGCGTCTCCCGACTCCACGTTCCGCACAAACTCCTGATCCATGGCCCGCAACATTCGGGCCGTTTCCTGACACGCTGCCGTTGCTGCCATTACTTTGCCTTCCTTTCTTCTATCCGATTACAGGCCGGAAACTCCATTTTGATTCCCCGGTTCTGGTCAGTATACATCCAATAGCCATCCTTTTGACCCTCCGAGTTGCGTTTGGGTTGCCGTTTCTCTCTTCCAGATCCGTCCTCGCCCCCCACAAGGCGTGGCTGTCACCCTGCCGGACAGGCCCAAAACCGAGTACCCGTAATCTTCCACAGCAACCCGTGGGCACGGATTCCCTGAGGAGAGTGGGGCATGACCGCTAACATAAACACGAGAGTTGGTGTTTTTGTGGCGCAAGCCCTCTTGCTTGCCGGGGTGCCCGGCAGACTCAAGTCCGCGCCACGGTTTGCAGCGGAATCTTAAGTTAGCGCTTATGGCGCAGGGTATACCTCTATCCTTTTTCAGGGTGCCTCTGTCCCTATCTGGGAATTGCTATAATGTCTATTAGGATGAAGGTGATTAGGCTGCATGACCATTTCCCTCAAAAGCGAATATGCGTTGCAGGCGGTTTTCGACTTGGCCTGCGACACGCAGCGGGAGCCGGTCCGAATCGCGGACATCGCGCGCAGGCAGAAGATTCCACAGAAGTTTCTGGAGCTGATTCTGGCTGGTCTGAAGCAGGGTGGGTTTGTCGAGTCGCGGCGGGGCGCCGAGGGCGGGTATCTGCTGGCTCGTCCCGCTGAGCGCATTCTCGTAGGCGAAGTGCTGCGGCATGTCGAGGGCGACCGGACGCTGAGAGCGGGAAAGAGGAAGAAGGGCGAGACGCCCTTTTCCGAAATGTGGGCACGCGTGGACGGGGCGGTGTCCGGTGTTGTAGACCAGATCACGTTCGCCGAACTGCGCGACCGCTGGCGCGAGCGGCAGGCGGCCTGGTCGCCGAATTGGGAGATCTGAGGAGGAACTGGGATGATTTTTCAAGATAATTCTTTCAGCATCGGACGCACGCCGCTGGTGAGGTTGAACCGGATCACCGGCGGGGCGCACGCCACCGTATTGGCCAAGATCGAGGGCCGAAACCCGGCCTATTCGGTGAAGTGCCGCATCGGCGCGTCGATGATCTGGGACGCCGAGGAGCGCGGCGTTCTCAAGCCGGGGAAGGAACTGATTGAGCCGACCAGCGGCAACACGGGCATCGCACTGGCATTCGTTGCCGCCGCGCGCGGATATCCGATCACGCTGACGATGCCGGAGACCATGTCGGTCGAGCGGCGGAAGGTGCTTAAGGTTTTGGGCGCCAACCTGGTGCTCACCGAAGGAGCGCTGGGCATGAAGGGCGCGATCGCCAGGGCCGAGGAGATTCTGGCATCCGATCCGGAGCGCTACGTCCTGCCGCAGCAGTTCAAAAATCCGGCCAACCCGGGAATCCACTTCCAGACCACCGGGCCGGAGATTTGGGACGACACCGGGGGCGCAATCGACGTGCTGGTCTCGGGCGTCGGCACCGGCGGCACCATCACCGGCATCGCGCGCTACATCAAACACGAGAAGAAGAAGCCCATTGTCGCCATCGCCGTCGAGCCGGTGGGGAGCCCGGTCATCACGCAGACGCTTAATGGCGAACCCGTCAAGCCCGGCCCGCACAAGATTCAAGGCATCGGCGCGGGATTCGTTCCCGACAATCTCGATCTCTCCATAGTGGACCGCGTCGAGCAGGTCACCAACGAAGAGTCGATCGAAATGGCGCGGCGGCTGTCGCGTGAGGAAGGGATTCTCTCGGGAATCTCCTGCGGCGCCGCGGTCGCGGCCGCCGTGCGCGTCGCCCGGGAACCGGAGATGAAGGGCAAGACCATAGTGGTCGTACTGCCCGATTCGGGCGAGCGCTATCTAACCTCCATCCTGTTCGAAGGGATGTTCGACTAACCGTCCATCTTGCGGGCGGCGGCGTTCCAGCGAATGCGCCGCCCGGTCTTCAGCGCCTCCATCGCCATGCACAAGGTGACACTGGAGCAGTGCCCCGCCTCAACCGGCGCGTTGGGGTCCTTGCGCGTTCGAATGCAGTCCAGGAAATTGGCGATGTGCTGGCGCGTGCCGCGCTCAAAAGAGCCGTAGTCTTTCTTTTCCAGCGCCGGTTTCGGGTCGTACTCCTTGCTTTCCGGGTACAGCGCCCAGGATTCGCGCCCCACGTCGAAGCGCGCTTTCGAGCCGTTGAACTGCTTCAGTTGGTCGTGCGCGAAGGGATAGCGCATGGCCTGATAGCCGACCGTGAGCACGGCTACGTAATCCTCGGGGTACTCGACGATCATGGTTGTCGTCGCGGGCACTTCCGCGCCTTCGATGTGCACCTTGCCGCCGGCGCAGGTCACCGCCGCCGGATAGGACGATCCCATGAACCACTGAATCGCGTCGATGACGTGCGCCGCCTGGCCGATCATCAGGCCACCCGAATAATCCCAGTAGTAATACCAGTTGGAAAAGCGTATCCAGTCCACCGGACGCTTGGGCGCCGAGCCGAGCCACTTCTCCCAATCGAGCTTGCCTTTCGGGCGCGGCGAGACCTTCGCTCCGACGCGGTTGTACCACCACGCGTTCACCAGCTTCACCTCTCCCAGCCGGCCCGAATCCATCACCCGCTGGGCTTCCAGGAACTCGTCGAAGCTGCGGCGTTGCGTGCCCACCTGCACCACGCGTTTGGTCTCGCGCACGGCCTGGATGACGGCGAAACCCTCTTCCGCTTTGTGAACCATGGGCTTTTCGACGTAGACGTCCTTGCCCGCGCGGACGGCATCGATGGTCATTTGGGCGTGCCAGTGATCGGGCGTGGCGACGACCACTGCGTCCAGATCCTTGTTCGCCAGCAGGTCCCTGTAATCCAGGTAGGGCTTCGCGCCCGCGCCGGCGGCCTCGACGCCCTTGGCAAGATTGAGATCGTAGACGTCGCAGACTGCGCGCATCTCGACATTGGGCTGCTCCTTGTAATAGGAGGTCAGCAGGCGCCCGCGCCCCCCGGCGCCGATCAGGCCGACGCCGATCCGATCATTGGCCCCGAGAATTCGCGCCCCGGCGGCGGTTGCGGCAAGAAAGTTTCTGCGTTGCATAGCGAGACTACTGTACCAAAGTACGGCACAGACCGAAGGCCGCTACGGCATCGGAACGGTTTTCGGTTCCAGGCCCAGCTTCGCCAGCAGCCAGTACACCGCGAAGCCGGTGAGGAAGCTGTAGACCACCGCGGGCTGCACCATCGTCTTGGTCTCGGGCGCCAGCGGCAGGAACGGCAGGATGCCGACAAAGAAGCCGAGCGCCCAGGCGATATAGCCCGCCCAGTTGATGCCCTCTCTGGGACCGGCCCACCTGCGCCCGGCCAGAAGATAGTCCGCCGCCATCGCGCCGCAGATGGGGCCGAACGACGCGCCGACGATCGAGAAGAAGCCGATCAGGTCGGCGGCCATCCCGGTTACCGCCAGGATCATCGCGATGGTCACGCCCGCCATGGTGGAACCCATGCGCGGCACGCCGGGCAGCATGGTCGCAAAGCTGTTGCCGGCGATGAAGGCGCAGAAACAGGCGGGCACGATGGAGGCGATGGCGAACAGGAAGAACATGGCCGGAGCGAGGAAGCCGCCCATGCTGCCGATGACCGCGTCGTAGCTGAAGCTCGCCAGATTCGGGTTCAGGCCGTGCGCGCCGGCGACCGAAAGAATTGGCAATCCGCCGGCGAAGACCACTGCCAGCGCAATGCCGACCCAGCCGCCCTTGGTGATATCCGCCTGGTTGCGGCTGTTCATACCGAAGTCCGCGCCGGCCGCGCCCGCGGTGGCGAAGAAGCCGATGGCCGCCGCCACCACCAACATGAACGCGGCGTAGGGCTGCGACTGAGCTGGCGTGTAAGCCCCCAGGCCGCCCGCGGTCTGGAAGAAGACAATCAGCACCATCAGCGCGGGGATCGCATTGAGGTACAGCGAAACCTTGGCCACGTACTGAATGCCCTTCACGCCGACGTAACCCATGATGTAGGTCCACAGAACCGCCACCGCGATGAACGGCAAGGTTCCAGGCTCGGGCTTTATCCCCAGACCGGTGAGGATGAAGTTGGTCGAGACGAAAGTGCCCACGCTGAACCAACCGATTTGCAGCAAGCCCATCAGCAGGCCCGGCATCACGTAGCCGCCCAGCGTGCCGAAGGTCGAGCTGCCGACGACGTACAACGGATAACCGGTCTTCATCCCGAGCATGGCCGGGACATAGTAGTAAAGCTTGTAACAGAGCACGCCGGCGACCACCAGCGCGCCGACTAGCAGCCAGGGGTTGGCGCGGTCCACCGTGCCGACCGCCAGTTGCATGTAGAAAACCACCCACAGGAAGACGCCGGCATAACTCGGCGCGATGTTGGCGTGCCACGGCGCGCGGTTCGACGCCGGGTTGGGAACGGCTTTAGAGATGTAGTCAGGCAGCATTTGAGTCCTCGTATTGGATGGCGCACCAGTATACTACGGGCGCGGGCGCAATGCTCAGCCGCCGGCGGAATCGTGTTCGCCGGTGCCGGCCAGCTCCTCGATCTTGGTTCCGCAGCGGTCGATGCGCTGGGCGATCGCTCCACGCGCGCTCATCTGGCCCTCGACCGCGCCGATGCCCGAAGTGGCGTGAGCAGCGGGCGCGGCGGCGTGCGGTTGCGGCCGGGCGGCTTCCTCGAGCACCTGGTCCAGAAGTTTTTCCAGCGGCTCGGCCACCCGCTCGAGATCGGGACGGTTCAGCAGCCGGCAGGCTTCCTTCGGCGACGCGACGGCGAGCGTCACGGCGCCGCCCTGGCTGAAAGCGGCGACGCGGCAGGGCAGATAGGCCGCAAAGCGGATGTCGGCCATCAAAAGCGCGGCGTAGAAATCCGCGTGGCAGATCGTGAAAACAAAAGCGTCGATTGCGCTGGGCAACTCTCCAACCGGAAAGACATGCCCGACGTGGGTGACGCCGTGGAGTACGGCGCCGTGGCGCTGCAGAACCCTTCGCAGCACGCCCTCGATTTCATCCAGCCTGTGGACCGCTTTGACCTCCAGCATGGTCGTGAGCCTCCGAGCAAGATAATACCAAACGCAGGTAGGGACAGAGGTACCCTCTTTTCGGCGAGGGTACCTCTGTCCCTACCTGGCGTTGTATTATCGTGAACGCATGAAGACCCTTGTTGGAGTACTACTGGCCGCCACCACGCTCGGGGCGGACGTCCAGCTTCCGGCGGTGATATCGGATCACATGCTGATCCAGCGCGACGCGCCGGTGCGCATCTGGGGCAAGGCGGACCCGGACGAGTCCGTGTCGGTGGCCTTCCGCGGGCAAACGGTGAAGACCCAGGCCGGCGCGCTCGGCCGATGGTCGGTGACCCTCGCGCCGGCCCCCGCCGGCGGTCCGTTCGAACTGACGGTTCAGGGCAAGAACGCGATCACCGTCAAAGACGTTGTGGCGGGCGAGGTGTGGATCGCCTCGGGCCAGTCGAACATGGGCTGGACGGTTCGCCAGTCGGACAATGCCGAGCAGGAGATTGCCGCGGCGAGCTACCCGAACATCCGGCTGTTCAAAGTGGCGCTGAAGGTGGCGCACTACCCGCAGGAGGACGTGAAGGGCGAGTGGGCCCAGTGCTCACCCGAAAACGCGGGCGATTTCTCCGGCGTGGGCTACTACTTCGCGCGCCACCTCCATCAGAAACTCAACATTCCGGTGGGCGTGATTTGGACCGCCTGGGGCGGCACGCCGGCCGAAGCGTGGACCTCGGCGACGTCGCTGGCGGCGGATGCGTCGCTGATCTCGGTCTTCTCCGACTGGGGCAAGGTCACCGAGAACTACGCCGACCAGATCGCGTCCTACCCGCTCCAACTGAAGCAGTGGGAAGCGGCCTTGGCGAAGGCCAAGGCCGCCGGCAATCCGCCGCCGCCGAAGCCGCGCGCGCCGACGGATCCGGCGAATCACAACTACATGCCGGGCGGCTTGTATAACGGGATGATCGCACCGGTCACGCCGTACGCCATCCGCGGAGCCATCTGGTATCAGGGCGAGAACAACGCCGCCAAGAAACGCTCCTATGTGTATCGCCGCCTGTTCCAGGCGATGATCCGGGATTGGCGCCGCGCCTGGGGCCAGGGCGATTTTCCGTTCCTGTTCGTTCAACTCGCTAACTACGGCAAGAACGTCCCGACCAGCCAATGGCCGGAGTTGCGCGAGGCCCAGACCATGGCCTTGGAACTCGCCAACACCGGCATGGCGGTGACCATCGACATCGGCAACCCGGCCAATATTCACCCGGCCAACAAGCAGGACGTCGGGCTGCGGCTTGGTTTGGCCGCGCGCGCCGTCGCCTACGGCGAGAAGATCGTCTACTCCGGACCGATCTTCCGCCAGGCGGCGCGCGAAGGCGCGACTCTCCGGATTTGGTTCGACCATGTTGGCGGCGGACTCGCGGCCAAGGGCGGCGAACTCAAGGGATTCGAGATTGCCGGGCGCGACGGCGAGTTCGTCGCCGCCCAAGCGCGCATCGACGGCCCCAGCATTGTAGTCTCCAGCGCCGGCGTGAGCAATCCGGTCAGCGCGCGCTACGCCTGGGCCGAAAGCCCCGAGTGCAACCTCTACAACGCCGAGGGGCTGCCCGCGTCCCCGTTCCGCACCCAGATAGGGACAGAGGCACCCTGAAAAAGGAGAGAGGTATTACCCTGCTCCAAAGAGGGTGCCTCTGTCCCTACCTGAGGACCGTCTTGGCGAAGGCGATGCTGCGCTCGAGGTCGACGCGCTGCTGCTCCTTGACGGCCGCTTCGTATTCGGGCGGCTGCTTGCCCGCGCCGGCGATCATCATCGAGCCTGCGAACGGCTCTCCCTTCTTCACCAGCGCGACAAAGCGCGCGAAACTGGCGGCGTCCATCTTGGGGAAGGCTTTCCAGAAGCCGGGTTCAAGATAGGACAGCGGTGCCGGCCGGCGCCCGGTGATGATCTCGAGTTGGACCGGCGCCCGCGGGCACAACTGGCGAAAGCGCCGCAGCACGGCCTCGATGTTGGTTGTTCCCTCGCCCAGCGCAACCCACTGGAAGACGGCGCCGTCGGGGCGTTCGAACAGCGCCGTATCGCGGAAATGCGAGGAGGCCACGTAGGGGGCCAGTATCTCGAGCGTGAACATCGGGTCCTCCAGCACGAGGACCGGGTTGCCCGAATCGTAGCAGCAGCCGGCGAATTCCTTCCCCGACTGGTCCAAGATCGTCTTCATCTCGACCGACTCGAGATCGCCATGGTTCTCGAGGGCGATCTGCACGCCCAGGTCGAGCGCTCGCGAGCGCACCGAACGGAAGACCTTGATGGTCGCTTCCATGTGCGCCTCCATTGGCAACTTGCCGCGCCGGTCCGCGGCACTCCCCATGAAGCAGCGCGTCGCCCTGGCGCCCACCGCCTTGGCCACCTCCAGCCCTTGCGCCAGGGTCTCGGCCGGATCGCCGCTCCTCGCGTTGAAGCTGCCGGAGGTCGGGCAGATGCAGCCGATGCCCGCGTCCATCGCGATGCCGAGCCGGTCGGCGTGGTCCCTGACCTTCTTGAGATACTCCGGCTCGAGGCTCTCGTACTCGCCGAGGCTCGAGATCTGAATGGTGTTCAGGCCGAGCTTGGCCGAGTAGTCGAGAAGTTGCATCGCCTTCCAGCGGAAGGAGCGGATGGAATACGTGTCGATGCCGAGGCGGGCCCGTTCGCCGGCAGCCTGGCCCGCGGCAACGGCCGCCGCGGAAACACTCAGAAGAAAAGTGCGTCGCAGCATGCTACGAGTGTATCGGAATACAATACTGCGTTGAGCCCTCTGACCGAAATTCTGCGCGCCGAAATCGACCGCGACGGGCCGATTTCATTTCACCGCTTCATGGAAACCGCGCTCTACCATCCCGAGCACGGCTACTACCGCCGCGCGCGCGATCCGTTCGGCCGCTCGGGAGACTTTTACACGGCCGAACAGATCCAACCGGTCTTCGGCCGGCTGATGGCGGGTTTGGTCCGCTCGCTCCGGCGCGAGATGGGAGAGCCCGCGGACTTCACCGTGGTGGAACTCGGCGCGGGCCGCGGCGAGATGGCGGAAGCGTTCTCCGGGTTCCAATACGTTCCCGTCGAGTGGGGCCGCGCCCAACTGCCGGAGCGCATCACCGGCCTGGTGTTCGCCAACGAGTTCTTCGACGCGCTGCCGGTTCACGTGGTCCAGTGGCGCCGCGGACGCTTCCACGAAATGCTGGTGGGTTTCGACGGCGCGCGGTTCGTCTGGGTGGATGGCTCCCGGGTTCCGGCCGAGGTCGCCGGCTACCTGCGCCGCTACACCGGGCCGCGCGAGGAGGGAATGATCCTGGAAGTGAACCTCGACGCGCTGGCCTGGATCGACGCCATCGCCCAGCGGCTGGAACGGGGTTACCTGCTGGCGATCGATTACGGCTACACGGCCGCGGAACTGGTGCGCTTCCCGCGGGGAACGCTCATGACTTATCGCAGCCACCAGGCGTCGCCCGACGCGCTGGCCGATCCGGGCGGCCGCGACATCACCGCGCACGTGAACTTCAGCGCGCTCGAGGATCGCGCGCGCCGGCGCGGCTTCGTCCCAATCCGCGGGGAACGGCTGGCGCAAACGCTGATGGCCATCGGAGAGCCCGACGAATTCGCGTCGGTGCTGGCCGCCGCCGGCGAGAAGGAAGCCATCGCGCTTCGCCTGCAACTGAAGACGCTGGTGTTCGGCATGGGGGAGACGTTCCGCACGCTGCTGGCCGGCCGGGGCACGCCGGGAGGGCAATAAAAAAAAGGCCCCGATTCCTCGGGGCCGTTTTGATCGAACTTTGCTGCACCCTATCGGGCGTCGCGGTGCTACTTCCCCTTCTTCTTCGGAGCAGCCTTCTTCTTCGCCGGCGCCTTTGCAGCTTTCTTTGTCGCGTTCTTCATCGAGTGATTCTCCCTTAACATCAGATTTGCGATCTCGGTCTGAGATCGCAGCGTGATTTATATATAAGATGCTTTCGCTCGAAAGTCAAGAGAAAAATGCTTTCAGGAGCGAAGCACGATTGCGTTGCGCCGGCGCGCGGCGCTCAAAAAACGTTTCTGGCGCGATTTGTTTCCGTGCCAAAGACCGCCGCGGGCCGCGCCCGGACCATTTCCGCGGTCTGGTAGCATGGCAGGGAGATGCGAAACCGGACGCTCGCCATCCTGCTGGCCGCCGTCGTCGCATGCGGCGGCTGCGCGAGAAGGAAGAAGCCGCGCGTTCCCGTCGCCGCGCGCGTCGGGCACACCGAGACCGGCGTCGCAAGTTGGTACGGCGAGCCGTATCACGGACGCCGCGCCGCCAACGGCGAGGTCTACGACATGGAGAAGCCGACCGCTGCGCACCGCACGCTTCCATTCGGAACCTGGGTGCGCGTCGGCAATCTGACCAACGGCAAGTTGGTCGTGGTCCGCATCACCGACCGGGGTCCGTTCGTTGGCGGGCGCATCATCGACCTGTCGCGCGCCGCCGCCCGGGCCATCGACATGATCGGCCCTGGAACCGCGAAGGTTCGAGTCACGGTGACGCGTCCTCCCGAAAACGTTCCCGAGGCGGAATTGTTCGCGGTGCAGGTCGGGGCGTTCCGAGAGCGTTCGCGCGCGGACCAGTTGCGCCGGCGGATGGAAGCGCGCCATCAAACGGCGCGCCTGGTGCGGCGGGAGGGCTCGCCTCCCATGTGGCGCGTCCTGGTGGGCCGTGAAGCGACGATCGAGGCAGCCGAGCGGCTCGCCGAGCGCCTGCGTCGGGAAACGGGCGCGGCCTTGGTCGTGCGCCTGGACCAAGTCCAACCCTGAGGAACCGCGGGCCCTATTACGGGGACAGGCTACGAAATCCCGAAATACCGCCGCGACGAAGTTGACTCCGCGTGCGGCCCGAGTTTCGGGATTTCGTAGCCTGTGGTCATGATCGCATCGCGCTCACCGAAGCCGATGAAAATGGGGGACACGCCTATGGGGTGGTTGAAGCGGTGGTTTGCGTAAAGGTAGCCCGGAGTGTCCCCAAGTCTCTGCGATTTTCGAGAGTGTCCCCGAATTAGGGTGCGCCTTATGCTTCGGGTACGTTGAACTTGTCGCCGGTGTCGCTGACCCACTGCTTCAATCGGCCGGCGAGCTTCTTGCGTTCCGGGCGGTAGCGGACGTTGTGGGCCAGGTTGGCCTGTTCGTACGGGTCCTCGTTCAGATTGAACATCAGAAACGAGACGCCGTCGAAGCACACGAACTTCCAGCCGTCGCGCGTGACGATACCGCGCCAGGGCTTGTCGACGCTGTCGCCGTGCATGGTGGGGATGACGCTCTGCAAGTACGCCGAATCGGGCTCCACAGCCGAGGGCTTGCGCTTGATGCGGTAGTGCGAGTAGTCGGTCCCTTCCATCCAATTGGGCTTGGCGATGCCGCACAAACCCAGCGTGGTGGGCGCGATATCGACATGGTTCAGCGGGACCGGAAAGCGTCCGTTGCCCCGGCCGTCGTAGCCGTGCGGCTGCTCGCCGCCGATGAGGAACGGAATGCGGATGGACTCCTCGTGCGGCGTCATCTTGAGGAACTGGCCGTT
>JAUYBU010000623.1 GCA_030693045.1 Bryobacterales bacterium
TGATGTACCGCGGCTCCTCGATGAGCCCCATCGCCCGCGCGGGGTTGCAGGAATCGTGGAAGGTCACGTTCCAGTGGTCATTGCGCGAGGCGTCCAGGTTGAGACGACCATGCCGGATCAGGTCCGCCGTGAACTCGCAGATGTGGACCATCTTGGTCGAGCGGGCATTCTCGAACCGCGTGCCGGTGATGGGAGAGACGGGCGCTTCCAAAAAATCGGCGGGGCCGTTCATCGTGTCCATGTACTGGTGCAGCACCCGCCACATGTGGCCGCACTCGCCGCCGATGATCCACTTGACGCCCAGGCGCTTCGCCTCGGCGTAGACCTTGGCGTTCAGGCGCTTGATCATCTCGTGGGAGCTGAACAATCCGAAGTTGCCGCCCTCGGAGGCAAACGCGCTGAACGTGTAGTCCAGCCCGATCTCGTGAAACAGCAGCAGGTAGCCCAGCAGCGTGTAGTAGTGCGGCGTGCCGAAGTAGTCGGCCGAGGGGACGATAAACAGAATCTCGGCGCCCTTCTTGTTGATCGGCGCTTCGACGCGCACGCCGGTGATCTCCTCCAGTTCGTCAACCGCGAAGTCGATCGAATCCTTGAAGCCGTGCGGCTGGACGCCCAGGTGGTTGCCCGTCCGGAAGCAGTTGGCCGCCGGCTCGAGCACCCAGTTGATGTTGCACCCCACCAGGTTCAGGAGTTCGCGGCCGATCATGGTGACTTCCGCGGTGTCGATTCCGTAAGGGCAGAACACCGAACAACGCCGGCATTCCGTGCATTGGTAGAAGTAGTAGAACCACTCCTTGAGCACGTCTTCGGTGAGATCTCGCGCGCCGGCCAGCTTGCCGAACATGCGTCCGGCCGAAGTGAAATACCGCCTGTAGATCGACCGCATCAGCTCGGCGCGCAGCAC
Source organism: Bryobacterales bacterium (assembly GCA_030693045.1). Taxonomy (GTDB): domain Bacteria; phylum Acidobacteriota; class Terriglobia; order Bryobacterales; family Bryobacteraceae; genus JACQZT01. The sequence goes on from JAUYBU010000623.1 coordinate 905, forward strand.
CGGCATATTTTTCGGATCGCCCGAACCGATGTAGAAATGACACTTGTCAGCGCAGGCGCCGCAGCGCACGCAAATGTCCATGAAAAGCCGGAAAGAGCGGAACTTATCGAGCCTTTCCTTCATCCCGTCGAGGATGATCCGCTGCCAGTCGGGCGGCAGTTTCCAGTCCTTGTCGAAGGGCTGCCACTCGCGGGGGTTGGGCAGGCCGAGATAGCTCAGGTTCTTCGCCAGCGCGCTGTAGCAGAACGTGCCCTTGCGGAATTCAACGGCCGGGTCCATCCAATCCCGCGCCGGCGGCCGATAGTCGATCTGAACGAGTTCCTCGGGTTTCGGGTTGGACATTCGCTAATGCCTTTCCAGCGGCAGCCCGGCCGCCTCGATCTTGTCGTGGAACTCTTCCTCCCACTCCTGGTAGGTGTGTACTTTCACGGGGTAGTTCCAGGGATTGACGTGCCGCCTGGCCCGGTTGTTGTTGGCCAGGTTCCGGGTGGGACTCAGAAAAACGCCCCCCATGTGCATCAGCTTGCTGAAGGGGAAGTAAGCCGCCAGAACGCTCAGCAGCGCCAGGTGCACGAAGAAAAGCGCGCCGATCCCCGCCGGAACCACCGGGGAGAAAGTCACGAGCCCGATCGCGAGCTGCTTGATGGCGATGGTATCCACGCGAATGAAGTAGCGCATCAGCACGCCCGAAACGGCCAGCCCGATGAGCAGGAACAAGGCGAAGTAGTCGGTGAACAAGGAAAAATAGCGGACCTGAGAATCGCGGATTCTCCTGACGACCAGGTACGCCAGAGCCGCGAGTATGACGACGTCGGTCATGAAAAGAACCGGAACGCCAACCTGCAGGAAGCCGTCGATGGCTTGCAGCCCGACCACCCACGCCGGCACCGGCTCCATGAAGAACCGCAGGTGCCGCAAAAAAACAATCAGGAACGACCAGTGAAACGCCAGCGCCCCCAGCCACAGGAACTTGGCCTCCCCGAATGTCAGTCTCGGGCCGGGCCGAAGTTCCGCCCTGGTGTTGCGGAACAGCGACCGGAACAGGACGATCTCGAGCGTCATGCGCAGCGTCACGCCGAGCGTCGAAGACGGGCTTTCCAGATAGCCGGCCTTGATCCACGGGAGCGACTTCTGCTGGCCGCAGGTGGTGGGGATGCGGAAAGGCACCGGCGCGCGCGACCAGCGAATCACACGCCAGGCTACGCCGGCCAGAAAGACCGCGATGGCCGCGTACGGCAGCACCACCCCGAAGACCATGCGCAGGCCCTGGGACTGTCCCGCCAACATTGCCGCGGCAACCAGCGCAACCACCGCGAAAAGCGGGGAAAGGATTCTCATCGAGCGTCACCTCGCTTCAGGCCCGCACGTTCGAGCACGTACACCCGGCGTTTGGCTTCCTCGGCCTTGATCTCGTAGATCTTCTCGCGGCATTTCATATACAGATCGAACGCCAGCAGGGCCATCCTGTCGATCCGTTTCTCCAACATCGCCAAATCCGCCGCCGGCGACTTGTCGCGAAGGACCTCCTTCAGCAGGAACAGGAAGGCGACTGCCTGGCTGGCAGTGTGATCCTGCACCGCGCGGATCCTCACGATCGCATCCAGAGCGGCTGTGATCCGGGCCTGGTCCATCTCCCCGGCGAGCTCGTCGAACAGCACACCCAGCCCGTCTCGAAGCGTGTGGCCGACGGGATTGCGAAACGGATCTTTCTCGCCGCGCAAGAATCCCGAGGTTTGTTCAGGGTAGCTCTGGAGCGTCCGTTCGAACCATTCCCGAACAACGGCGCTCCGCTCGCCGGCCAGAGCCCGCATGACGGCCTCCCCCTACACGCAGCCGGTGGGTTTGGGCAAGCCCGCGAGTTTGCAGGCTCCCTTCGCGGGACCGGAGGGAAACATCACATAGATCTCGTTCAGCTTGAATCCGGTCTCCTTGCAGAGTTTCCGGATCATCGGGGCGATGCCGAATTGCAGGTAGTAGCTCCGCAGGTAGTTGATCACCTTCCAGTGGCTCTCGGTGAGTTCGGTCACGCCCTCGCTGCTCGCGAAGTCGCACGCGACGTCCTGGTTCCAGATCTCGGGATTCTCGAGGAACCCGTCCTCATCCACCTCGTACTGTTTTCCCGCAACTTCAAAAATTGGCATAGCGCAATCCTCCTTTATCGATGGGTCAAATCAAATCGATGTAGCCGCAGGGGCACTGCTCGGCGCACTTCTTGCAGCCGTTACAGATCTCCAGCTTAACTTTGTAATGCTCGCCCTTGGGCAGCTTGACGAAGCAACTGTTGGTGCAGTACATCCAACAGGTCTCGCAGTCCATGCACATACCGCACGACATGCAGCGTTTGGCCTCGGCCAGAGCTTCCTCTTCCGTGAGCCCAAGCTCGATCTCGGTTTCGATGCCGCGCTGTTCCGGCGGCACGTGGGTGCGATCGTGCCGGAACGCTTCCTTGTACCACTCGAGCTTCATTTTGGCGGTGGCGATGGGCGCCGGCGCCGGGTCCTTCGCCAGAGGCTTGCCTCTAAAATGGGCATCGATGGCCTCGGCGGCGAAGCGGCCCTGCGAGATCGCGATACTGGCGAGCCCGAGTTCGACGTCGTCGCCGCCCGCGTAGACGCCGTCCACGGCGGTGGCCCCCCATTCGCTGGTCTTGATCCAATTCCTGCCCTCGCGCAGTCCCACGAAGCCGTCGAAATCCGGCTCCTGGCTGATGGCGGCGATCACCGCCGTCGCCTCGACGTCGAATTCGGAACCGGGCTTTGGAACCGGGCGGGGCCGTCCGGAAGCATCGGGCTCGCCGAGTTCCATGCGGATGCAGCGCATGCCGGAAGCCGGCCCAGAGGGCGCCCCGCCATCGGTCAGGATTTCTGTCGGCGCCGCGAGGAATTCGATCTTGACGCCTTCCTCGAGCGCGCCCTCGATCTCCGGCTTGATGGCCGGCATCTCGTCGCGCGTGCGCCGGTAAATCAGAGTGACGTCGGCCCCCAGCCGTTTGCTGACGCGCGCCGCGTCGATGGCCGTGTCGCCACCCCCGATGACCACCACCTTGCCGCCCACCTGGACTTCCTCGCCGGAGTTGACCCGGTTCAGAAACCCGGTCCCGGTGAAGACGTTCGGCGCGTCCTCGCCCGGCACCCGCAATTGGATGCCCTTGTGAGCGCCGATGCCGACAAAGACCGCCCGGTACTCCTTGCGGAGTTCGTCCAGCGGCATGTCCTTGCCGATCGCGAAATTGCACTTCAACTCGACGCCCAGATCCAGAATTCGCTGAATCTCCGCATCCAATACCTTCCTGGGCAGCCGATATCTCGGGATTCCGTACCGCAGCATGCCGCCGGGCCGGCTGAAGGCTTCGAACACCGTGACGGAGTAGCCCCGGCGAGCGAGTTGGTAGGCGCAGGACAGGCCCGCCGGCCCCGCGCCCACCACCGCGATTTTTTCAGGATAAGTCTCTTCGGTCAGCCTGGTCAGCTTCAGGCTCTTCTCAATTCCGAAGTCGCCGATGAAGCGCTCCAACGCGTTGATGGAGACGCCGCCTTCCTTCTCCTTGCGATTGCAGCCGTCCTCGCAAGGATGAGGACAGACCCGGCCGCAAACCGCCGGAAACGGATTCCGCTCGGCGATCTTTCGCCATGCGATCTCGTAAGCCTGCGCGTTGGTCCGGCCATAGGCTTCGGCCTGGGCGATGGTAATCAGCCAGCCGCGGATGTCCGCTCCGCTGGGGCACGCCCCAATGCAGGGCGGCGTCTTCGCGGCGTAGCGGGGACGCAGCGGGCTGATCTCCGCGCCGGTCGGCGCCGCCGCCCTGATAACCGGCTTCTTGACTGCCTTAAAAAGAGCCATGGCTTATTCGCTGGACAAGTTGAAGCTTATCCTACTAGAACCGGATGTGCGTCGAGCGCGCGTAGGTCAGTCCGGCGTGTTTGAAATCGTCGATGTGATACCGGGTGAACGGAATGCCGGTCAGCTCGAAGAACCTCGGCCAGCCAATGCGCTCGATCCACTCGCCGACGCGCTCGAACTTCTTCGCGTTTTGCGCGTAGACGTTGACGATGTTCACCACCGCCCCGACCACCTCGGGCCAGCGCGGCGGGTTGTTGGGCAGGAAGGGAATGGCGAGCTTGGTGAACTTGGGCACGGAACGGGCATTGCTCACCTTGCCGCCAACCCAGATGGAAATCCCGTCGTTTTCGGGATCGTTCATGGGCATGGCCGGGCAGACCGTGTAGCAGTTGCCGCAATACATGCACTGCTCTTTGATCACTTCGACGGACTGCTTGCCCTCGACGGTGGCCGGCCGGATGGCGCCGGTGGGACAGGAGGCGATCAGCGTCGGGACCTCGCAAACTTTCGGCAAAACGGCGTGGTTGACCTTGGGCGGCTTGCGGTGAATGCCCAGGATGGCGATATCGGAGCAGTGGACCGCTCCGCACATGTTCAGGCAGCAGGCCACCGCGATGCGCAGCTTGGCCGGCAGCTTTTGCTCGGTGAAGTACTCGCACAGTTCGTCCATCACGCTCTTGACCAGCCCCGAGGCATCCGTGGCCGAGGAGTGGCAGTGGACCCAGCCCTGCGTGTGGACGATGTTGCTGATGGAGTTGTTGGTGCCGCCGACCGGGAATCCGGCCGCCTGGAGTTCCCGCTTCAAGGGCTCGATTTTGGCCACGTCGTCGAACATGAACTCGACGTTGTTGCGGCTGGTAAACCGCAGATGGCCGCCGCAGTACTTATCCGCCAGGTCCGCGAACAACCGCAGCGATTGGATGCTCAACAGGCGGGGAGAGCCCGCCCGCACGGTATAGATCTTGTCGCCCGATTCGGCGACGTGGCAGAGCACCCCGGGCGCCAGCGTCTCGTGGTACTTCCACTGGCCGTAGTTCTTCGTGATCACAGGATGCAGAAACTTCTCATAGTTCGGAGGACCGATATCGGTGATTCTCTTTGCGGTGGGTTGAGTTGCCATGGTCTTGTCTCTCCTTTCCTCACTTCTCTTCTGTCTCGGCCTGGAAAAAGATGTAAGGGTTGTCCCTGGGCGCCGAGATCATCTCGGGCACCGGGTCCAGACCAATGGCGTCGAGGAAGCCCGCCATGCCCACGCGCTGGATCAGCTCGCCGATCCGCTCGCGGTTCTTGCCATTTTCATCCCAGAATTCCCAGAGGCGCTTGATCAGCTCCTGGAGCGTTTCCAGAAGCTCTTCCGCGGGCACGAACGGCACCAGGACCGAGGACAGCAGCGCGCCCTGAACGATGGGGGCCTTGGAGCCGATCAGGATGGTGGCGCCTTTTTCCACGCCCGGCCGCAGCGCTTTGGGCATTACGTTGATGCAGTGCATGCAGCGCACGCACTCACGGTTGGCGATGGTTAACTTTTGGCCGTCCCAATCCATGCACCGGGTGGGACAGCGGTCGCAGACATCTTTCCGGATGTCGAGGCCCTGGGCGGCGTACTCGGCCACCGCGGCATCGTCCTGCCGGATGTCGTCCTTCCAGGTGCCAATGATGGAGAGGTCCGCGCGCGCGATCGAGGCGACACAGTCGTTGGGACAACCGGCGGCCTTGAGCTTGAACTTGTACGGGAACGGCGGACGGTGCATCTCGTCCTGATACGCCATGGTCACGTCGTAGCAGAGCTTCATCGTGTCGTAGCAGGCCCATTCGCAGCGCGCCGGTCCGAGGCAGCACGACGGCGTCCGCATGCAGGAGCCCGAGCCGCCCAGGTCGAAACCGGCTTCCGTCAGCTCCTTGAAAATGGGCTCCAACTCGGAGGTTTTCGTGCCCAGGAAGATGATGTCGCCGGTGGAGCCGTGCATGTTGGTGAGGCCCGACCCGTGCCTCTCCCAGATGTCGCACAGCGTCCGAATCGCCTCGCTCGAGTAAAACCACCCGGACGGCTGGTTGACGCGGATGGTATGGAAGTGCGCGACATTCGGGAATCGGTCGCCCACGTCGCTGTAGCGGCCGATGACGCCGCCGCCATAGCCGAGAACGCCGACTATGCCTCCGTGCTTCCAGTGTCCTTGCTTCTCTTCATAGGAGAGCTCAAGCTGCCCAAGAAGGTCGTCACACACCGGACTCGACTCAGAAGCTTTCTTGATCTCCGTGACGAAACTCGGCCACGGCCCGGATTCGAGCTGGTCCAGGAGCTTCGTCTTTCGCTTTCCGTTATCGGCCATATGCCATTCTCCTGTTGCCTACTAACTGTAGAAGTCCACACAATGCTTTGCACCTTGCTCACTGAGCCTGCGCGGCTTCCGCTTCGGCTTCCACGGCTCGGTGCTCGCCATGGCCACCGTCCTGTACGCCAGGTGGGCGAACTTGGAGTAGGGGGCGTAGAGAAGCAGCGCGAGAGTGAGAACAAGGTGCACGAAATACACCGGGTACATCAGGTAAGCGACCTGCGCCAACCTGAAAAACTGCAAAAGAATGCCTGTAAAGACCACTGCGGTGAGGGTCCCCAGAAAGAGCCAGTCGAAGTAAGTGCTTGCCGCCCGGCGAGCCTGATTGACGGTCCTCTCCCTAATCAGGATGACGGCCCCTGTCAGGACCCCCGCGGCGCACACGTTCGCCAGGATCTTCAGCGCACTTCCCCAGGGCAAGGGGGTGCGCAGGATGCCGGCCATGGTCCCAATTCCTATCGTCGTTCCGACCGAAGCCAGCCCCAGGAAACCCCACAGCACCAGGAAGTGTCCCCAGCGCACGCCCTGGTTGGTGTTGCACTGCGCGAAGCGCTCGTGGGTGACAATCTCGGCGGAAACTGGCGGGAAGTTGAGCAGGATTCCAGGGCAGCACATTCTCAGCGCTTTCAAATAGCGGATCACTCCGACCAGGAAAGCGATTGCCGCGAGAGTCGACACCGTGAAGAACAGCGCTTCCACAGCCACGACTGGAAAGAGATTGGCAAACTCGAGTTCCGGCGTGGCGGGGCCTTTGGGCACCCACAAAATGATGGCCAGAAGCACCAGCGCAGGTACCAGGAACAGCACTGGCAGGGCTTTGGGGTTGGCAACCAGCCGCCCCATGAACCCTGGAAAAGCGAAATTCCGGATCGCAAGCTGGCGCAGCGCGGCCATCACGTCTCCCGGCCTGGCGCCACGGGGGCACTGCGTGGTGCAACTGCCGCAGTTGTGGCAAAGCCAGATGGCCGGGTCGCACAGCAGTTGGTCTTTCAGGCCCCACTGCGCCGCAATCATCTGTTTCCGCGGGAACGGCGCATCGTCCGGAGACAGATCGCAGACCACCGAACAAGTGGCGCACTGAAAGCACTTCTTCAGATCGCTCCCCCCGGCCGCGCGCACCTCACGGATGAAGGAAACGTCGGGCTGTATCAACTGGGCATTCATCTGCGTTTATCCGTGGCTCACTTACAGCCCCTTGTACGGATTCGGTCCCATCTTGCGGATCCGTTCCATAAATCCATTGATCAATTCCGGCAGCTTGCCGTACTCGTTGATGGCCAGTTGCGTCAACTCGAGCCGCTCGGATTCGAGCTGCAAACGCTGTAATGTCTCCTTGACGTTTTCCATTCTCCGGTCGGCCAACTCACTGCCCCGGATGAAGTGACACTGATAGTCGTCGCCGAACTTGCAGCCGATCAGCATCACGCCGTCGATGCCCCGGGACAGCGCGTCGGCGATCCAGACAATATTCAGCGAACCCAGGCAGCGAAGCGGGATCACGCGCACGCCCGGGTCGTACCGCAGCCGCTGGAACCCCGCGACGTCGAGCGCGGGATACGCGTCGTTCTCGCACATGAACACGAGGACGCGCGGTTTCTCTTCGTCTTCCTCGGGCACCTCGATGGCCTTGATCATCGAGGCGACCATGTCCACCGAGTAGTTCTTGAAGGAAACGATTCTCTCCGGACAAGCGCCCAGGCAGATGCCACACCGCCGGCAGCGGTACGGGTTGGGCTTGGGAGTGCCCTTCTCGTCTTCGTCCAACGCGCCGAAGGGACATTCCTCAGTGCAGCGTTTACACTGCGTACACCGTTGCATGAAGAAACTTGGAAACGACGTGTCGCCCGCGCGAGGATGAACCGCCTGGCCGCGCGCGGCGAGTTCCACCGACTGGATGGCCTTCATGGCGGCGCCCAGTCCGTCCTCTCCGGCGCGCACCGAATCCATCGGGGCTCGCACCGCGCCGGCCGCGTAGATGCCGGTCCGGCGGGTCTCATACGGAAAACAGACGAAATGCGAATCCGGGAAACCGTGTTTTAGAACCGGCAGGTCCGGCCCTTGGCGGTAAGTCAGGTTTAGGATCCCGTCGGCCGACACTGGCACCATGCCGGTGGCAAGCACGACCAGATCGACTCGCAACTCGATGGATTCGCCGATCAGCGTCTGGCCCACCGTGACCGCCAGTTTCCCGTCCGGCGCGCTCCCGACCGAGGTCACCTCTCCCTTGGTCAGGAAGTTCAGGGGATGGTCCTGGGCCGCACGGTAGAAGCGCTCATGCAACCCCGGCGTCCGCATGTCTTTGTAGACGATGTAGACCAGCGCCTCCGGGTTCTGCTCGCGTATGTAAGTGGCATGCTTCAACGTCGCCAGGCAGCATACAGAGGAGCAGTAGGGAAGGTGGTCCTTGTCGCGCGAGCCGGCGCACTGGACGAACAGGACGCTCGCGGCCGGCTTTCCGTCCGAGGGGCGCGCGATATTCCCGGCGGATGCCATGCGCTCGAAATCGACATTGGTAATTACGTCCGGACTGACGCCGTAGCCCAGATGCGGGAGCTTGGACGCATCATAGGGCTTCCAGCCGGTGGCCATGACAATGGCGCCCACCCGGACCTCGGTGGTCGCCGCCGGCGTTTCGATGGTCACGTCGAACATGCCCGGCTGTCCGGCGGTCTTGAGGATTCGCGCTGAAGTGAATACCTGGATCTTCGAGTGGTAGGTTGCGGCCTGGACTTGCTCGGGAAACCCGTCGGCCGTGGGTTCGGCGTATGGCGCCGCGGCGGGAAAGCGTTTCTTCAGCGTCGCGACAAAGCCGCCGAGTTGCGGCTGCTTCTCGACCAGCACCGCCTCGTAGCCCGCCTCCGCCGCCGCCAGGGCGGCCGTGACCCCGGTGATTCCGCCTCCTACCACCAGTAACTTCTTCGAGATCGTCTCGGATACCGGCTCGAGCGGTTCGCACTTGCGCGCCTTGGCGATACCCATGCGCAAGTAGTCGGCGGCCAGCATCCCGGTGTCTTCGTCCTTCGCCGTGTGAGACCAGGCCACGTGCTCGCGAATGTTGACGCGTTCCAGTAATGTGGGACAGGCCTCCTGGCCTGTCACGAACACATCCGTCTTCACGCGCGGCGAGCAGGCGGCAATCACCACCGTGTTGACCGCGCCGTCGGCCAAATCCTTCCGGATTATCCCGGCGCCTTCCGCGCCGCAAAGAAACGGGTGCACTTTGCACAGAGGGATTTTCGACTCGCGCGTGGCCACCTTGGCCAGTTTCTCGGTATCGAGAGAGTCGCCGATTCCGCACCCGCTGCAGATATAAACGCCCAACTTCTTAACCATGGTGGGCGCTCCTGACCACGCACTGAAAAGCCCTCAGGGCCGCCCCGGTGGCATCCTCGACGGACGCCGACACCTCTTCCGGACGCCGCGCGCAGCCCGCCGGATACAGGCCCGCCTTGCCATTGCCCACAAACCCGTAGTCGTCCACCGTGAAGCCGGCCGGCAGTCCCTGGGTCTGCGGAACGATGCCGGTGGCCAGCACCACCAGGTCCGCGTGGAGCGCAATCTGCTTTCCGTGCAAGACGTCTTCGGCGCGAACCACCAGGTCTCCGGTGGCCGCGTCTTCCTCGACTTTCGCGACCTTGCCCTTGATGAGCCCGATGTTTGGGTCGGCGGCCACGCTGGCGTAAAAGTCCTCCAGGCGGCCGGAGGTCCGCACGTCGATGTAGAAAATGGCGACCTTCGAGTCGGGGTGCTGGGCGCGGACGTAGGCGGCCTGTTTCAGCGACGCCGCGCAGCACACCGTCGAGCAGTACGGGAGGTGGTTCTCGTCGCGCGAGCCGGCGCATTGCACGAAAACCACTTCTCGCGGCGCTTTGCCGTCGGAGGGACGCACGATCTTCCCGCCGGTCGGACCGTTGGGGGCCGCCAGCCGCTCCATGATCGCGTTGGTGATCACGTTCTTGAATCTTCCGTAACCCAGGCCGTCGATCCTGGCGGCATCGTATGGCGCCCAGCCTGTCGCGGCAACTACGGCGGCCACCTGAAGAGTCTCACGCCGCTCCGTCTGGCTCAGGTCCACCGCACCGTACTTGCACGCATCGGCGCAGGCGGTGCAGGCTTCCTTGCAGCTCGGCCGGTCGATGACGTAAGTGTCCGGGAAGGCCATGGCGAAAGGCAGATAAGCGGCCTTGGTTTTGGACAGACCGTAGTTGAACTCATCCGGCCGCTGGGCTGGGCAGAGGTCGGCGCAGGCGCCGCACATGGTGCAGGCGGAAGTGACATACCGCGGCGCGATCTTGACGGTGGCGGCGTAGTCGCCCGCCGAACCACTGAGTTCCACCAGTTCGGCTTGCGTGAGAATTTTGATCCGAGAGCTGTTCCGGAGGCGCTTGAAATTGACCTCAAGGCCGCAGGCGGGCGGGCAGAGCTTGGGAAAATACAGGTGCGTCCGGGCCACGCGGCCGCCCAGGTACGGGGCCTTTTCGATGAGCACGACCTCGCAGCCCGCTTCCGCCGCCTCGATGGCCGCGGTCATGCCCGCGATGCCGCCGCCGAGAACCAGTATGGGTTTGCCGGCAGTCACTTGCGGCGAGCCTCCAGCTCCTGCTTCCTGATCTTCATGGTTGGCTCCTGGAACAGGCTGAACCGCAGCCATTGCGCGGCGAACTCAAGCAGATCGAGGTCGTTCTTGCGCATCGCCTCCAGCCGGGATTCGTCGATCTCGAACAGTGTCGGAAAACGCGTTTCGAAGACGAATCGCCGGAACCGATCCAGGTCGTAGCAGGCCATGTGGAACATGTCCATCTGCGGCGGTGTGAGTGCCTTGTCCCCGTCCCAGAAAGGGTGCAGCGTCAGTTCCCGGAACGACGCCCCCATCATGTCGTACTCCTCGATGCCTTGGCCGGCGATCCACTCGCGCACGGTGCATCCGGCGCCCTGGTCGTGGCCGTGGCAGATGTCCTCCCGCACCAGGAAGTGAAACGCGCGGTCGTCCGGGGTCGGGTTTCTGGGCGCGGCCACGCCCAGCGGATACATGCGGCACGCCCACGGGCGGTTCGCGTATATGCCGCAGCCTTGTTCGCCCACGAACGGGCATCGGCGAGACTCTTTGTCCATTTTCAGGAGCACGATCGGAAACTTCTGCTCCGGAGTGAATGGGGAGACGGTGTGCTTCTCCAAAAACTCGGATGAATCAATTCCCAGCGCGCGCTTCATGCGGACGATGTCGTAGGGCGTCAGCACGATCGACACGTCGCGGCAACAGTGAGTAAAGCAATCCAGCGTGGAATCGCAGCGGAATTGAAACCGGTCCTCGGGACCCATCCGGGGATGGTCGTGTAGAATCTGTTCCTCGGTCAGCGACTTAGTGCCCGCTCCCTCACGGTCGCGGCTCGGAATCGGATGCTGAGCCGCGACCGTCAGGGAGCGGTCGGAACAGTCTTTTCGTAACGAGTTCTTAGTCGGCACGGGCGGGATTCTCCTCGGACAGTATGCTGTCCCTGAGCGCGTTTCGGGACCAGACCGGCAGCGCGCCGGTCTCGCCCGTCTCCGGATCCAGCCGGAACCTGTAAGATGCGCCGACGCTGAACGACTGTTTCATCCACTCCCATCCACGCACGAAATAGGGGCATTCGTCGTTGAAACAGACGTACTGGTAGCTGCCGGTCCAGGTGCTCTGGGGGGGATTCGCCCAGCGGGCCATCGGCTCTCCACAGTGTGAACACACGATTTCCACGTCCCGTTCCATCGACTGGTCTATTGCCGGGAGGCCCCGGAGGAATCCGGAGCCTCCCGGCGGTTGGTTCCTCTAGCCGCCGAGCAACTCGTGCTCTTTCGGCTCCGCGAAGATGTGCCGGATCGGCCGCGACAACATGGTCCACTCGCCGGTCCCGGGATCGTACTTGCAGTTGGCGAAGACCAGCCACTTCTCCTCGTCCAGCTTGGGCTTGTCGGCGCGGTAGTAGTAGCCGGGCCAGCGCGTTTCCTCGCGGAACAGCACCGTCCGCACGTGCGCCTCGGCCTGCCACATGCGGTGGATGTTCTCCCAGCAGCGCATGAGCTCGTGGAGATCGGCAGCCGCCAGTTTCGCCGCGTCCTCCCGCAGGAAGGCCAGCAGTTCCAGCCCCTTCGTCAGGAGGGCTCCGTTGGTCTTGAACTGTGTCGAGATGCCGCCAGCGTACTCGTCCATCAGCTTCTGAAGACGGAACATGAAGCTGCGCGGCTTGATGTAGTTCGGGTTGATCTCCGGATCGGTGGTCAGGTTCTTGTTCGCTTCGTAGGTATCCAGAGGCTTCAGGATCTCGGCCTTGAGCGCCTCCACGACGGCCACGTCCAGAGCGGGCATGGTGTTGTTTTCCACGATGAACTTGATGGCGGCCTGGGCGGCGATGCGGCCCTCGGCGTGCGACCCGGATGAGAACTTGTGGCTGGAAGCGCCCGAGGCGTCTCCCGCGCAGAACAGACCTTTGACGGTCGCCATGTGCGCGTAGCCCCAGAAGTAGTCGGCCTTGGTCTCGTCGGTTTGCAGGTCCTCGGGGCCGCTCACCCAGGCGCCGGATGCGCCGGAGTGGGAGCCAATGAAATAAGGCTCCGAGGCGGCGATTTCAGAGCTCTTCTCCTCGGGCTGCGTGTTGGTGCCGGCCCACAGGATGGCCTGGGAGATGGTCATGTCGAGGAAGTCTTCCCAGGCTTCCGATTCGAGCTCTCTCATCTTCTTCTTGTAGGCCTTTTCGTCGTCCTTGCACCCGTCGGCGATCTTGGCGATGGCTTCCTCGGTCCGCATGTAGATGGGGCCCTTGCCTTCCATCACATCCAGCATTCCGAGGTAGTTCCGGAGGTTGGCCGGGATCGGCTTTACCCTTCCGTAAGGTCCCCAGTTCTCCAACTCGGGCCTGCGCTCGACCATGTAGTCCCCACCCCTCGCGTTGGTCGCGCGGGATTTGAACAGCAGGAACCACGCGCCCACCGGACCGTAGGCGTCCTTGAACCGGACCGGGATGAAACGCACTTCCTGGCAGGTCATCTCGGCGCCGGCCTGGATGGTGAAGTAGGCCGAGGAGCCGGAGTTCCATGGCGGATACCAGGCGCGCCCCATGCCTTCGCCGGAACTCCTGGGCTTGAACACGTGCACCGCGCCGCCCATCGCCACCAGCGTGGCCTTGGCCTTGAAGATGTAGAACTTGTTCTCGCGGACCGAGAAGCCCGCCGCGCCGGCGACACGGTCGCCATCCATCAGCGGCCCGACGATGAAGATCCGCTCGAAGATCTCGCCGACGCCGGTTTTCAGCAGCGCGTTCTTGGCCGCCTCGGCGACCACCACTTTGTAGGACTCGCCGTTGATCATGAGCTGCCAGCGGCCCTCGTGCACATAAGCGCCGTTCTCATCCGTCCAGATGGGCAAGCCCCACTTCTCGAACAGATGCACGGTCGAGTCGACGTGGCGCGCGATGTTGGCCACCAGGTCCTCGCGGGTGACGCCCATGAGGTCGTTGCGGACGTAGTCCACGTAGTCCTTGACGGAATTCTTGCCGTCGCGGAGGCCCACGTATTGGTTGATGGCGGATAGCCCCATGGCCACCGCGCCGGAGCGGTCCACGGCGGCCTTGTCCACCAGCGTGACCTTCAGGCCGTTTTGCGCGGCCCAGTAGGCCGCTTCCACCGCCGCGCCGCAGGCGGCCATGCCGCCGCCGAGTATCAGGAGATCGGTTTCAACTGTAACAGTTTCGAAGTTTGCCATGGTCGTGATTCCTCCTTAGCTCTTGAGCGTGAAAACCGCGGGCAGGCCGAGCGAGTCGGGCTCGGTCGACAGAGCCGGACCGGCCAGGGTCGCCGCGGTTTGCCACCCGCCGTCGGGCGCCGCTTCACCTTCCGGAGTGGTCCGGATGGGGAACTTGAATCGCTTGATGTTTCCGTTGCGGAACTTGACCGTCCACATGATGGAGTCGGTGGACCGCAGGGGGGTGACGGACGCGCCCAGTGGCACGAAGTCGGAATACCCCCTGACCTCGACGGCCTGGGTGGGACAAATCTTCACGCAGTTGTAGCACTCCCAACACATCGAGACATCCCGGTTGTAGGCTTTCATCGTCTCCTTATTCAGGAGCATCAGATCGTTTGGGCATATATACTGGCAAGCGGTCTTGTCCAGTGCCTTGCATCCGTCGCATTTTTCCGGATTTACATAACTTGGCATCGGGCTTCCTCTCTTCTCCTAAGCTGGGGATTCCTCGCTCCGCGCAGCGAGGTTGTCCGGTCTGTCGATTCTCCGACGTTGATAAAAACAATTGCGCCGGCCCAAATCTCCAAACCTGCACTTCTCGCGATAGTAGATCTCGCATTGAAGGCAGATCTGATTCGGATCGGCTCCCTGCTGCACGATTACCCCTGCCAGCCTGTCGAGCAACTCTGAAGCCTGCCCCAGTTCTTCTATCGAAAACTGCGCAAATGCCTTGGCTGCCCGCTGATCCCGGTCGGCTTCGTAGGCTTCGAGGAGGCGTCGGCTCGTCTCGGTCAACGAAAGCTGGCTGGACCTGCGGTCCCCCTGAATCTCGGCCCGCCTTAGCAACCTGCGGCGGACCAGTTTTTCCACGGCTTTGCTGGCCGCTGCGTTGCTGATTCCCAGAAACGCGGCCGCATCGCCCACGGTGGTGTGCTCATCGGTGTGAGCCACCAGGTACAGGAGCTTAAGCTGTGGAAAACTCAGCTTGTCTCCGGCCACCTCGCGCAGCGCAATCCTTTCCAGGACCTCCCGGACGGACCAGGCGAAAACCCGGGCGCTGCTGAGGAACTCGTTCGTAAGCTCAGACGTCGTCATCACACACAGATTGAACCATCACCGACCACCGCCGCGCAAGCGGCCGGCCGTGGCGGGTCCGGTGTTCCGGAACAGATCGTTAATCTATTCCACTTTAAACCCACGGAACGATCAAGGCAAGAGATTGTTTCGACATTCTGATCTTAATAGCAGAAGATGTATATGCGCGTACGCATTATTGGGGACCCGGTCGCCGGTAGTCCGACGGCGTGCGGTTTGGGCGGCCCTCAGCTCCGGCTGGCCGTCACCAGCCTGCTGCCGGCCGGAAGTGGCGTCGAATGAATGGAATTGAACCCCAGCGCGGCGAGCGCGTCGTGAAGCCGGCCGATGGACCAGTTTCGGCAGCCGCCCCGGTCCAGGCGCCGGCCCAGAGCGCCCAGCACCACCTCCGGGGGCGGCAGACAGCCCGCCGGCAGGAATGTGTCGTGCAAAGCCAGGATGCCGCCGTCCGCCAGCCGTGAAGCCGCCGCTTTCAGCATCTCCTCGACCTGCCCGCCGCCGCAGGAGGCCAGCAACCCCGACAGCAGGACCACCCCATAGGTGCGTTCCTGTTCGGGCAGTTGGGCCCCCAGGAACGGGTTTCGGGCGTCGAATTCCAGCTCCGGATGCCGCTGGGCGATCGCGTCGCGGTAAGCCTGTTCACCCCAGCCGATCAACAGCAGCGAGCCGCGGCCGCTCAGCGGGAGTTTGTCCACCACTGCCGGCGCCGCATAGCGGGCCAGACACTGGCACGAGTCGCGATGTAGTTGTTCGTCTCCTGCGGGAGTAGTTTCGCTGGGCTGGCCGTTCAGCGCATACTGCGACAGAGCCTCCCAACCTCCGGCAGCGGCCTGGCATAGAAGGGCGGGCTTGAGGTTCCAAGGTGAACCCTCGCGCAGGTATCGCGACGCAAGTTCCAGATTTCGGTACCCCTGGGGGCCGGACTCGAGCAAGCCCAGAGCCACCAGGCACTCCAGAATCTCGCCTAACCCGGCCGGGTTCAGGCTCAGAAGGCGGGCCAGATCCAAAGCCGGGGTCCAATCCTCGAGCCTTTCGAACAGCGAGATCGCCAGCGCAAAGCGCAGCACCTGGCTGCCGAGCCCGGCCGTCGCCAGCCGCAGAAGCTGGTCCGGCGCCGGGGCGGGCTCGAAGCGCGAACCGCTGCCGGGGTGACGCCGAAGGTTGTGCCGCGACTGCTTCAACTTCTCGTGCAGCCGGACCACTTCTCCCACCACCAGCGTTGCGGGCGGCCGGATGCCGGCCTGGGTCACCAGCGCGGCAATCGTCCCCAGGGTTCCGGTCACCACTGTCTCGTCGCGCCAGAACGCCATCTGGATCATAGCCGCGGGGGTTTCCGGCGTCCCCCCGTGTTCCATGAGGCGCTGGGCAATCCGGCCCACATTGCTGACCCCCATCAGGAAAACCAGCGTGTCCAGCCTGCTCAAG
>JAUYBU010000624.1 GCA_030693045.1 Bryobacterales bacterium
GACTGGACCCTGGTCTTGAAGCCGGAGTTCGTGACCCGCGCTTCGTAGCCGCCCGGGATCAGCGGAGACAGCGTGTAAGCGCCTGCCTCGTTCGTGGTCACCACCCGGTTCACTCCCGTGCCGGTGTTCGTTACGGTCACAGTCGCGTTCGGAACGGCTGCCCCCGAGGAATCCGTCACGATTCCGACAATCGATGCGTTAGTGGTTTGGGCCACCGCCAGCGGCGCCCCGAGGCACAATGCCAGCAAACAACACAGGCACGAGAACATTTTGCGGTTTGCGATCATTTAAATGCTCCCCTGGCGAGCAGTCGGGCTCGCCCGTCAACATTCTAGTGAAGTATAAACCCAATTCTCCACGATGGCAAGGGTTTTCTGCGGGTTTTCGTACGGCTCGGACGCTACCGCGCCGCGCTTTGCTTTCTGAGCTACTGGCCCGTCTAGCGCTTACGCCCACCGATGGGGGTGGGGTTGTACGGGCCGGCGAACCGGGGTTGGGCGGGTGGTGCTGGAGCGGACGTCCTTCACACCCCGCGGGATCGGATCGCCGTAAGTTCGCCCAGCTTCAACATCCCGCGGGTGGTGGGGCCATCCACAGCGACCGCCTTCTCCATAAAGGTGTGAAGCCCCCGCTCCACCGCGTAGGTGAACTGCACCCACCGGAATGCGGGAGGTGTGGCCGGGATGACGACGTCGCCGGCTCTAAGGCAATCCATCGCCTTGCGGTACGCGTCGAAGCCGAGAAACCGCCGGTCCGGCGGCACGCCCACCTGGTTTGAGAACTGCGTCTTCAACTTGTCGCGACTGTCGTTGAGTTTCTTCGGAACTACGTCGGCCATGGCCACGAATTTCGCCGGGCCGTTCTTCACCGGAAGCGCGTTGGCGGCCGCTCCGGCGCCCCGGCCTCCGCAGCCGACCATGGCCACCTGAATCGCGTTGTTCTCGACCGCATGAACATGCGGGAGCGCCACCCCCGCCAGGACCGAAACCGCTGTAGCGCGGCCGGTGTGGGTCAAAAACTGCCGGCGTGAGGTAGCGTCCGTCTACTTCTTCAAATCGGCCGGTTTGAGGCCCGGTTTGTGCTTCTTCATGTGGATCTCGTTGGGACTGTACGTCCCGACGATATCGACCTTGCTCCTGGCCGGAATCTTGTTCTCCATCCCCAACGCCCAGTAGCAGCCGTTCACCAGCATGCGCCGTACGCCTTCGTTCTGGAGGTCGCCCGGATGACCCATAGTGGTTGCGAACACGCGCGCGGCCTTTCCCTTTGATCCGGTGAACGTGTTCGTCCATGCCACCGGCGTCAGTTTTTTATCGGGGTTGGGCGCGTCGGAAGCGCTCATCCCCTTCAGCACCTGGCCCATTATCAGGGGTTTTGCGTCGCCGTTCAGCGTGGTGACCGCGTAGACGTCCGATGGCCCCCAGATGTCCGCCACTCCACGCAGAATCGGATGCTTCTCCATCCCAGGGGCAACTACTCCGCGGGTACTCTCTTTCTGGTGCGCGCCATAATGACTGATCCACGTTTCGCCCAGCACCATGCGTCCCCAGCCGCCGTCGGGGTCTTTGCTGCGGTAACTGTAGCGGGCGTACGGGCTGTCCATCCGCTTTTGGTAATTGAATGCATGCGTGGAGGTGCGGATCCCCACGATCGGCTTGCCCGAATTGGCGTAGTCGATGATCTGCTTCATCTGCTCGTCGGGCAGTTCCAGGAAGCGCGCGAAGATAACCATGAGGTCGGCCTTTGCCAGGTTTTCAAGCCCCGGTATGTTGTCCGAAACCATGGGATCGATCTCGCCGGTTTGGCGGTTGATCGGGAACAGAACCGTGCCCTTGAATCCATGATGGGTCGCCAGAATCTTGGCCAACTGCGGCATCGATTCCTCGGAGCGGTACTCCTGATCCCCGGCCACGAAGACGATCTGCTTGCCTCGGCCGGGTCCTTTCTTCCCTTCGAACGTCACCCACTGGTCCTGGGCCAGGACCGGGACGGCGGCCAGAGCGGCCCACAAGAGCGAAGTACTAATATGCATCAGATCCACTCCTATTCACGTCATCCGGGATTTCGATTTTGGGTTCCCGGAGCAACTACTCAGGCAGGCACCACCATGATGCCTTCTACGGGATTATACTGGCCCTTCCCCCTCGCAAGTCAACAACCCCTACTGCAATTCAGACACTGGCGGGAGGGGAAAGCGTTGTAGCCCTATGAAATCGAATGGGTTGCAGAAAGAATTTAAAAAACAGCACATTCCGGGGGTGGCGAAGGACGGCCGCCTATCCACCCCGGGTCCGACACGGTGTAGGGGGTGTTGGGAAGGCCGCTAATAGCTCTCGTGGTGGCGACCGGTCCGGGCCACCCCCAGTGTCCTCAACGAGATGGGCAAGACTACTGCCTGAATCGCAGACAACTTGTAGCGGTCTCCAGGTTTCTGATAAGCTCGGGGACACTAAGGATCTGGACCGGATCGAGTGTGCCGGTCGCCTTGGAGTCTCCAGGTCTCTGATAAGCTCGGGGACACTAAGGAGGATTAGTGATGAGCGAGAACGACGTAGCGGTGAATCTCCAGTCGGCCAGGCGACAGTGGCTGGCCCAATCGGCGGCCTGGGGCGCTGCGTTTCTAGCGGCCCAAAAACTGTCCGGCGGAGCCGAACGCGCCAAACAGACGCCGCAGCGCCAGCCGGTGCGGCGAAAATCCTCGTCCCGGCGCTACGAGATGAAGAAATCGATTAATCTCTGGGCGTTTCCGTATCCGGGTCAATGGACCCTGAAGGAATGTTTCGAGCTGGCGAAAGACGCGGGTTTTGACGGCGTGGAGATCAACCTGGACCTGAAGGGCGAGTTTTCCGCCGAATCGACGGACGAGGACATCCGGCAAGTCGGAAGGCTGGCCGAAAAGACGGGCATCGGCATCAGCGGAGTCTGTTCCTTCCTGTTCTGGCCTTACCCCCTGACCGCCAACAATCCGGCACAGCGAAAAAAGGGAATCGAACTGGCGATCCGGATGGTGGAAGCTACCGCCCTCGTAGGCAGTAAGGACCTGTTGGTCGTGCCCGGCGCAGTTTACGCGTCGTGGGTCGAGAACTTCGACCCGGTCCCGATCGATCTCTGCGACAAGCGGGCCCGCGAAGCCGTCCGCACGCTTCTTCCCAAGGCCGAAGAATCGGGCGTCTTTCTTAACATCGAGAACATTTTTGTGAATGGATTTCTCTTCAGCCCCAAGGAGATGAACGAGTTTGTGGACAGCTTCCACAGCAAGTACGTGCGAATCCACTTCGATACAGGCAACATCATGGAGTACCAGTTCCCGGAACACTGGATTCCGATTCTTGGCAAACGAATCCAGAATACGCACCTGAAGGAGTGGGATAAACGGACCCACGAATTCAACCTGCACACCTTCCGCACGCTGCTCGACGGCACCACGAACTGGCCGGCTGTAATCGAGGCGCTGGATAAGGTCGGCTATCGGGGATACCTGACCTTTGAGTACTTCCACCCGTTCAGCCACTATCCCGAGGCGCTGATATACCAGACCTCGGATGCGCTGGATTGGATGCTGGGACGCAAGAGCTAGCCGGTTAGCCGGTTTCGGGAAGGAAGCTTGGCATGCTCAGGCCGCGGAAAGGCTGGAATTTGCCGCGGACCTGGCGAAGGTGCAGCTCGCAGTTGCGAGTTCCCCAATCATATAGCTGGCAAACTAACTCCGCCTGATCGCACGGCACGATGAAAAAGGGCGCGCGGCCTCTGTAGAGATCGAGTTCGCGGACGATCAAAGCCGCCGCCTCGGTTCTCGATCGCGCAACACACGGCCCCTGCATGTTCATTGCAGGATGGCTGCATGCCCCGCGGCACCCGCCCCATGAGCAGCGGCTTGCTGTCGCCGGAGAGCGTGGTGATGGAGCAGACGTCCGGCTCGCCCCAGACGTCCTTCACACCCCGCGGGATCGGATGTTTTTCCATGCCCGGCGCGACGAGGCCGCGGGGGCTCTCCTTCCGGTGCGCGCCGCAGTGGTTGATCCAGGTTTCGCCCAGGACCTGGCGCCCGTAGCCGCCCTCGAATTCTGTGCCGCGGAAGCCGTATTTCGCGTAAGGGCTGTCCTTGCGCCTCTGGTAGTTGAAGGCGTGCGTGGAGGTGCGCAAGGCGAAAATCGGCCTGCCCGAGTTGGTGTAGTCGACGATCTCCTTCATCTGCTCGTCGGGCAGTTGGAGAAAGCGCGCGAAGAGCCCGTCGCCGGTCATCTCGCGTTTGAACATCTGTCGATCATCGGGCATGGCGGAGTAGCAGCCGAAACGGACCAGGTCGTTCTTGTCCGCGTACTCCTGAATCGACGCGTTCAACGCGCGGATCTTCGCCGGCGGGCGGCGCGGAGAACCGCTAAAGCTTCGGCGGAAGTCCGGGTGCCCGCTCGCCGCGCGACGATCACGGTTGGTCCCGACTCGCATTCTTACTTGCGCGCCATTTTCTCCATTTCGTTGAAGTAAACGCGGCGTCCCTGGTCCATCGCGAGGTCGGCGAGAATCACCGTCGCAGCACCGTCCAAACCGGCCTCCAGACCCGCCTTGGGCTGCTTCCCCGAACGGCAGCTTTGGAGGAAAGTCTCCAGTTGCACGTCCACCGGGTTGCGTTCCTCCCGAGGAACCATGATGCCCTTGGAGTAGAGCCACCGCCGGGCATACTTCATTTCGCGCTGGATGAACGGCTCTTCGCCGCTGATCTGATCGCGGGTAAACAGGATGGGAAAACCTCTGGCGCTACGGCCCGACCGGGTGATGGTGGCTCCCACCGCCTTGGCCATCTCCTTCTGTTCGTCGGATGGCGCCGTGACCACCGGCCCGGCTTCGTAAAACCACAGGCCGATGGCCGGCTGATCGTCGTCGCCGACCGTGATTTCGATGCTTCCCTCGGTGCCCATGATCAGCTCGCCGAACTCTTTGCCGGATCCGCCGAGAAAGGGAAGATGGCGGCTCATGCTGCTCGCCGAGCAGATCATCCTTCGGCCCCCGGAGTATTTCAGGATCAGGGCGATGGTATCGTAAACGTCGCGGCCGTCTCTTCTCCAGTCCAGGCCGCCCACGCCGGTAATGAACTCCGGCGTGTCGGCGAACATCCAGTTGGCGACGTCAATTTGGTGCGACGCCAGTTCCGAAGTCAGGCCGCCGGAGAATTCGCGGAACAGGCGCCAATTGCGTTCCCTCGGCTGGTCCGGCAGCATGGTCCGGCCGGGATTGCGGTTCCACTGCGCGTGGATTTCCGTGACTTCGCCGAGCATGCCTTTGGACACCATCTGCCGGGCGGTCTGGTAGAACATGCTGTAACGGCGCTGCAAACCGGTCTGAAGAATCTGGTTGTCGCGGGCGCCGGCCAACTCGCGAAGCTGGCGAACCTCGTGGGGCTTGAAGACCAGGCAGTTTTCGCAGAAGACATGCTTGCCCGCCAGCAGCGCGTCGCGGGTGATTGGGAAATGCGTATAGAGCGGCGTGGCGATAAAGACGGCGTCGATGTCCTTGCGGTCCAGCAACGCCCGGTAGTCGGCGTAGCCTTGCTTTCCGCTCTTGGCGGTTTGAATCCCTTTGCGAAGGTTAGGCTCGTAAACGTCCGCGACGGCCGCGCAACGGCCGGCGCCGATGCCGTTCAAATGCCGTAAGAGATACTCGCCCCGGCTTCCCGTGCCGATGACGCCATAGACCACCTGCTCGCCGGCGGCCGCCGCGCTTTGGAGAAGTGGCCCGCCGGCCGCCATCAGAGCGGCGGCCTCACGCCGCGTAAGTCCATGGGTATTTGGGTTGGATATCTGGGACATAGGATTCAGACCCGGGCAAGACAATCCGCCAGGTAACGTTGCGCCAGCTTGATCTCCTCCGTGACCCGGGCGGGTGTGAAGTCCATCGCGCCCCGGCCGGGCAGTTGTCGCCGGGCCTCCTCTTTGGTTGGGTTCCGGAAGGTCCAGTGGCCGCGCTGCCGGACGTAGAGGAACACGATGGCTCCGGCCCGTTCGGCGGCGGCGAGGTGAGGCTTCATGCGCTCCGCGAAGTCTTTCACGGCGACTTTCAGTTCGGCGCCTGCGAGCCCGCCTTTTCCCCCGGCGCCGCAAACTATCGTGTCACGGCCGAACCTCCTGGCGGCCTGCATCTCCTCTTGCAGGCGAAAGGGACCCGGATCGTAACGACTGAGGACCCCCAACCCGACCCGGTTCTTCCTGAGCGGCGCGGTGAACCTTTCGTGGCCCAGGGCGTCCATCCGCTCGCGCCGGGCGCCGAAATTCCTGGGCCGGATGCCGGCGTGCCCGGCACCCGCCTTGCGGATCTCCGGCACAATCCGCTCCACCGCGCCGTGGCCATACAGGCACGAGGACACGACGTAGCGCAGGCGGAAGCGGCTATGCGTGGCCGCTCCCGCCGCAAGGCCGGGAAACCGGCGCCGGTCCGGACCAGGGCCCGTGATGGCCCGATCGCGGCTAGACGTACTCCCAGTCCTTCAACCACTGATAGCCGGGCTTCAGCTTTGCCCAGATCTGGCTCGCCGAGGCGTCCAGTTCGGCCTTTTCCTTGGTGTCCAGCTTGCGCCGCTCGGCGACGGCCTGGGCGGCGTTCTCCACTTGGTGAGTGTTGATCATGCCGGGGATGGGCGCCGTGATGGCCGGGTTGTTCAGGACATAGCGGATCGCCAGCCGCGCCAGCCGGTCGTCTTGTTCTTTCGCCGGGCTGCTCAAGGAGCCGTCGCCCTTGAAGAGCGCGTTGTCGGCAAACGGCTTTATGCCGAAAACGCCGACGTCGAACTTGCGGATCGCGCTGAAAACGCTGTCGGCTGGCAGTTCCTTGCTGTCGGCCGTATAGGGCGTGCAAACCACCTGGACCGTCTTGGGGTATTCCTCGATCATCGATTTCAGCCACACGCGGTTGTGAGTGGAAAGACCGGTGAAGCGAACCTTCCCCTGCTGCCGGGCCTTCTCCAGCGCCTCGAAGGTGACCTCTTCGACGCTCTTCAACTCGGCCAAATCGGGCATACCGGCCCAGGGCAGCGTGACCCGCCACAGGTCGACGTAGTCCAGCCCCACGGTCTTGAGGCCCTCGTCGAGGGCTTCCATCAGCTTCTTAACATTGCGGTATTCCGGGAAGCGGGGCTCCTTCTGATACCAGGAGTAGCCCAGGTACATCTTGTCGCGGCGTCCTTTGAGGGCCCGGCTGTACGTCTGCACCTCTTCGGCCGTGCAGGCGTCGATGTAGTTAATGCCGAGTTCGATACAGCGGCTGACTACATCGTGGCGGTTCTTCATGAAGTCCGGATTGTCCAGGTTGGCGGTTAGCCAGGAATTGGTGCGGAACAGGCCCGGCACCATCTTGTCCATACGCTTCCAGTGCCCGCCCAGGCAGACCGCCGAGACCATCAGGTTGGTCTTGCCCAGACGCCGGTACTCCATGTTCTCGTTGAAATTCAGGATGCTTCTGCGCGCCGGCTGCTTGGTTTGGGCAGCCTCGGCCAGGCTCAGGTTTCCGGTTGCCAGCCCGCCGGCGGCCAGCACTGCGCCACCGACGAACTCCCGTCGCTTAAGTTCGTTGTCTATCATTACGCCCTTCCTTTCCCATTGATTGACAATTCCTCGACAAAACGCACGGAGCCGCATGTATTGCTGATAGTCTACACCTTCCGCCGGTGCGCTGGGAGTCTGTCGGGGAGAAAAATCCCAGCACGTGGAATCAATAACTTGCAGGCCCTTCCAAGCGGCCAAGTCCCCGTATGTTGTCGATTCTGCGTTTGGGACGCTTTTGTCAACTTCTTGACGGTGCGCAAGTATGAGTTCGGGCGGATCATTCCGCCAAGCTGGTTCCTTCGGTTCCGGACAGGTCCAGCCGGTCTCGGATGAAACTCACGAGGATTGAGGTTTTGGCGGATGATCCACCCGAACTTATATCTGGGTGCTCTCAAATTAGGTAAACTGGGAGACCTCATGGCTACGCCTCTGTTCTGCCGCCTGGTGGCGATCTTTTTCTGTTCGGGAATATTGCCGATGTTGGGCAGCCCGCCCCCGAGCGTACGGGTCCTCGCCCCGGGCGTGGAGCTGGTGCAAGGACCGGTCAACGGGTTGCTGATAACCCGTAACGGAAAGACGCTGGCCGTCTACGGAGATCCGGGACTTCGCCAACACGCGGCGGGGATGGTTTTGTTTACGCATCATCGCCGGGACGTGGTCTGGGCCGGCAGGTCGATGGTGGAAGCGGGAGCGATGGCGATCGTGCCGGCGGCCGAAGCGGACTATTTTTCCGGCACCGATGAGGTCTGGCGGAATTTTGCCAAACAACGCTATCACGACTATGCCAGCCAGACCAGCAAGTTTCCCGTCCGGCCGTTGACCGTGAGCCGGGCGGTGCGCGGTGGGGACATGATCGCCTGGCAGGACCTGTCGATCGAGGTTCTCGACACTCCCGGGTACACGCGCGGCGCGGTTTCTTACCTGGTCGAAATCGCGGGGAAGCGCATCGCCTGCATCGGCGATCTGATGTACGGCGAGGGTCAATTGCTGGATATCTACAGCCTCCAGGACGCGATCCCGGAGTTCAAAATACGGGGCTACCACGGTTGGGCGGCACGTACGGCAGCGATGCTCGAAAGCCTGGCCAAGGTGGCCGCGTGGAAGCCGGATATCCTGGTCCCCGCCCGCGGACCCGCGATCTCAGAACCGCGGCGGGCGATCTCGTCGCTGACCGCCCGGCTGCGGGGACTTTACGCCAACCACGCCGCTGCCGATGCGTACCGATGGTATATCGGCGACGATAAGTTTGGCGCGGCGACGGCACGCGTCCTGGGAACCGCTTCGGCAACCTGGCTGCCGAGAGCGGAGATCGCCGGCCAGCAGCCGCCCGAGTGGATCCGGGTGATCGGCAACTCCCGCCTGATCGTTTCCGCTTCGGGCGGTGCGTTGCTGGTGGACGCCGGCTTCCGCCGCATCCGCGAGGAGTTGCGCAAGCTTCGCGCGGAGGGCGTGTTTCGGACCTTGGAACGCATCTACATCACCCACTCTCACGACGACCACACGGACGAGGCGCAAGCCGCGGCCGAGGAATTCGACTGCCCGGTCTTCGCCAGCACCCAGCAAAAGGAGATCCTGGAACAACCCGCCCGTTTCCGGATGCCCTGCCTCACCACGAATGCGATACGGCGGCTGCGCGTCATGCCGGAGGCTGAGCCCGAGCGGTGGCACGAATTCCGTATCACGGGCAGGTACTTCCCCGGCCAGACCCTGTATCACGATAGCCTGCTGGTAGAGAAAGACGGCGGCGAAACGGTGTTCTTCACGGGAGACTCCTTCACGCCGACCGGGCTGGACGACTATTGTCTGCTTAACCGCAACCTGCTGGGCGAGGGCCTGGGCTATTTTTACTGCCTTAGGGTACTCGGGCAATTGCCGCCGGGCAGCCAGTTGATCAACCAGCACGTCATACCGACATTCCGGTTCTCGCCAGCGCAGATCGACGCCCTGCGGCGCAATCTGGAAGAACGCGCCAAGCTACTGCGGGACTTGCTTCCCTGGGACGACCCCAGCTACGGTCTCGACGAGCAGTGGGCGCGGTTGGACCCATACAGCAGCGAAACGCGAGCTGGACGGGAGATGGAGTTGCGCGCGGTCATTTTCAACCACTCGCCGGTGAAACGGACCTACCGGGTGACGCCGCATGCGCCACCTTCCTGGAGCCTGAGGTTGCCCGCGGTGACTGTGGAAGTGGGGCCACGACGGGAGGGCGCGGCTACCATCCGGCTGCGGGTTCCCTCCAACGCGCGCGGCCTTCAACTCCTCACGGCCGATATCGCCTTCGGCGCCTGGGACCTTCGCGAATGGGCCGAGGCGCTGATCAACGTTGATGAGACGCGGTGAGGGATGGCGTCACGCCACGACTCCCATTCGAAGTATGAGGGGTATCCGCCGGAGAGCAGCAGCAACCCGGGGGTCTGGCGTCGGACATAGGCTGAAGGGATGACCGCACGAACACCCTTCAAACGACTGATTGTCCGAGCAGTTCTTCGCAATGTGAACCCCAGGGTGATTCGGGTTATGGCAGTGCCTGTGCCTATCGTAAATCCCGAACTGCCTGAGAACATGGAATTTGCGTGTCCTCCGTCAATCCTTCTGTCTGGCGTTCAGCGTACTTCACCTGTTGGCCGCCGCCGCGTCGGCGGTCTTCAAAACCCGAGCTGCACTCCATTTGGAGAACCTCGCGCTACGCTGCCAACTCGGCGTCCTGCATCGCTCGGTGAAGCGCCCGAGACTGACCGCCGCTGATCGATTCTTCTGGGCATGGCTGTCCGAGGTCTGGGCAGGCTGGCGCTCTGCGCTGGTCATCGTCAAGCCCGAGGCCGTGATCGCCTGGCACCGAAAAGGTTTCCGGCTGTTCTGGACATGGAAGCTCCGGCACGGCCAACCCGGCCGCCCGCCGGTCTCGAAGGAAACCCGAGAACTGATCCGCAGAGTGAGCCGCGAGAATCCGCTATGGGGCGCGCCGCGTATCCACGGCGAACTGCTCAAACTCGGCATCGACATTGGCGAGACCAGCGCGGGCAAGTACATGGTCCGCCGCCGGAAGCCGCCGTCCCAAACCGGGCGGACCTTGCTTGAGAATCACGTCAAGACCATGGTGTCGGTCGACTTCTTCACCGTACCGACAATCCGCTTTCAGATCCTTTACGTATTCCTCGTGCTGGCTCACGACCGACGGTGGATCGTGCATTTCAACGTCACCGCCCATCCCACCGCGGAATCGACTGCCCAGCAGCTACGGAAGGCCTTCCCCTTTGAGCAGATCCCGCGATACCTGCTGCGTGACCGGGACGGCATCTTCGGCGGTGAGTTCCGGAAGGATGTGAAAGCCATGGGAATCAAGGAAGTCCTTTCGGCTCCGCGCTCGCCGTGGCAAAGAGCCTACGTGGAACGGGTCATCGGCACAATTCGGCGAGAGTGCTTGGATCACGTGATCGTCTTCAACGATGCCTCGCTGTACCGGCATGTGAAGTCGTTCCTTGCGCATTATCACGAATCCAGGACGCACCTCTCGCTGGCCAAGGACACGCCGGGACCGCAGCCCGTGCACCCGCTGGAACTCGGACGGATCGTTGCCATTCCGCAGGCCGGTGGTCTTCACCACCGGTACGAGCGGCGCGCAGCCTGAATTTCGTAGGGCCCATCCGAGTCTCTCCCGGGGACAAGCATGCCTCGACTTGGGCCTGCTTGAGCACCGAGCCACCGTGCGCTCGCCAGCGGCAGATCCGGGGCGCCAGAAGCGGCGCAAAACAGGCCGCCGCAGTCTCGAAGCCGACTTGCCACGCACCTTCGAGCCGCGATCGGTTTCCGCCGGCGCAGGTTCTGCCGCATACGGGGCTTGCGAGAGGCACAGTCAAAATCGCCGTCATGCCAACTCTTTCCTACACCTCACTATTTCAGTGCCCACTTCAGCTTTGCGATCCGGATGCCTTTCAGGGTGGGCAGCAGGGCCGCCATGTAGAGCTGGCCTTCGTGTTCGATTAGCTCCGGGGCAGCCACTAGCATGATTCCGACCATGTAACGGTCGTCGCTAGCAACGCCGAAGTCCATCGGGTTCTTGGAGGCGTAGACGTAGGTTTGCGGCGGGTCGGCGTAACGTTGCGTGCGAAACAGGTAGTAGTATTTCGATGCCTGGTGGTAATAAACGAACGGGCACTCGGCCGAGGACGGACCGGAACCCACGGTTCCTCCCGCGGCCACGATCCGGGATGCACTCCAGTTCCTCAGATCCTTGGAGGTGCGAACGTAGTCCTTGCCCAGCTTGTCTACGGAAGCGGTGTAGTAGGCGTGGTAGAGATTACCGACTCGCAACACCATGACATCCCGTGTGCCACTGTCGGGCCCTTCGGTGAACACGCCAGACTTGCCGTTAGGGAGAAGTTGCCGGGCGAAGGTCTTGCCGTCCGCTCCCTTCGCCAGGCAGATGTTCTCCCAATCGCCGTAAAACATGTGATACTCTTTACCGACCTTGATGACGTGCGGCGCCTGCAAGCCGCCCGGGGTTTCGCCGAAGCTGGCATCGGCCTGCATGGCGATGCCCATGGGCTCCCAGTCGTGATCGGTGATCCTGGCTCCCTGCCAGCGATAGAACAGCTGTGTTCTGCCGCCGCAGTTCGTAGCGCGGATGGAGGACCAGATCTGCCAGGTCCCGTCCTCGGCCGGCCAGATGGCGAAGCCCACCGGTTGTTGCTTCGGTGTGGTGAACTTGCCGAGGTCGGGATCGCCAGCCACGGTCCACCAATCGCCGTCGATCCGCGGAACCGGCGCCGCATCTTCGGCCTGCAACGCCAGGGTTGAAATGAGAAGAACTGCTGTCAAAATCGCGGTCATGTCGTTTCCTTCCTTTGTCTTATTGTTTCGGCGCCCACTGCGCATTCCGATGACGTCGACCAGTTATTCCGATCCGATGCCGATCAGATTCGAGCGAAGCGACGCAGGCCTCTCTCAGTGTGAGACAGTGATCGACATCCGTCAAGGGATTGTTTGCTTGTTCTTCAGCGATTTCGGAAAGTTGAGAAAAGACACTGGCGGGCGCCGCTCAGGGCGCCGGCGCGCAGTGGGGTAAGGCCGCAGGGGTCGAAAATCGGAGACGACGGTGGCTGCGTCGCCGGCCGGGCGGAATTTGAGAGGTCGGATTGTCAAGGAGCGCGCGCGGCCCCTGCGATGGCCGCGACCGGCGTCAAC
>JAUYBU010000164.1 GCA_030693045.1 Bryobacterales bacterium
AGCCATCGAAAAACTGTGCGCCGAGATCAATGCGACACAGACGGTCTTCCCGGGCACCAACCTAACGCTGGTCTTCAAACTCGGGTCATCCTGATTTCACCGAGATCAGGAGGTCTGAATCTACTGGTTGCGTCGTCTTCACGCACGATCTCGATTTCGGGGCGATTCTGGCGGCCAGCGGAGCCAATGCTCCGAGCGTCATCCAGGTGCGGACTCAGGACGTCCTGCCCGAGCGGATTGGCGCCACTATTGTGACGGCTATGCGGGAACATGCCTGCGCACTCGAATCGGGCGCCCTGCTTTCCGTCGACGGATGGCGGTCGCGTGTGCGCATTCTGCCGCTCAATCGGTGATCGCGGCGGTATTCACTGCTTCTTCCGCTCTGAGTCGTCCTTCTTCCCATCCGCCTTGGGATAGACCAGCGGGTAGTTCTTTTCCTTCCATTCCAGAAGACCACCCAGGGCCTTTACCTCGTAGCCGTTCTTTCTCAGCGTCTCCGCGGCACGCGCGGCTCTGCGGCCGCGGGCTCAGACCACCACCAGCGGCTTGCCCTTGGGGATCTCCGCCATGCGCTTCTCGACTTCGCCGACCGGGACGTTGAAGGATCCCTCCAGCATTCCCAGTTCTTCGAGTTCTTTTGGCTCGCGAACATCGAGAACGAACAGGCTTTTGCCTTCCTTGTCGAGCAACGCTTTGAGTTCGTCGGCGGTGTGGACTTTTTCCTCGCTCGCCGCCTGCGCCTTGAGCAGGCGCGACAGGGAGCCGAAGCTTCCGAGTAACCCGATAACGGTCCGGCGGTTCATACCCTCAGTATAGCCGGAGAAACGGCCTCAAACGCGCCTCAATTGGCACACGCCTGCGATCTTGCCAACCAGGTTCCGGACCTCAACGCCATTGAGCAAGACTTCGACGCTCTCCCCTCCGGCCTCCATGGGCCCTGGCACGACGCCCCGCCGTCATGGTACCGCTTTTTTCCTCGCCTCCTGGCCAGCCCGCCGCTGTTGGCGCGCCTGGACTGCGTCGGCCAGCTCCGCGCCGCCTCCAAGCAACGCCTCGACCGCCGGATGGGCGCCATATCTTCCCAACTCCTCGACGCCGTCGAAAACGCCCTCCGCCAAATCCTCGAGCTGTAAGTTCTGCTACCGCGCTGGTCCGGTTCTGGGGTTGCATGCCAAGCTGTCCAATAACTTGTCTTTTTTCAATATCATGCAGTCGTTAGGCGAGTGACTTACCCGGAGCGCAAAGGCCGGCGCCGATCCGGATCCGCGGCGGGTATTCTCGACAACAGCGTTGTGCGCAGCGGCTCGACCATCCCTAAGATTCCTTTTATTTTCAATAGCAAAGAGTCCACTGACAGCTCTCTTGCGTGGACCACAAGGACACAGCCCTGGCACTGGAGCCGGGAGAAATACTAGAAGTTCCATTACCCTTGACCAGTCTGACCCTGGCAGATGGTTCACACGAGTGTCGCCAGGAGGCTCGGAGATTAAAATCCTGATTAGTATCAATGCGTTGGATGGGTTGGATGGATCCCGGCCGAGTGTCTGAAAAATAATCTACAGATTTTTGTTGCAATCCTGAAATCCATATACTATTATTGGAAGTAAGCCGGGGAGGCAACTCCCACCAAAGCGAGACTAACCTCATAGTAAAGACCCCTGAAGCAATCCTCCCCGGCGCCAAAAAAAGGGTGGGGTCTTACAAAACGGTCCAAATCACGACACCGGCCCCGCCTGAGCCTGTCTCTGCGAAGCCTCGACGTCCGTCGCGGCGACACATCAAACGCTCGAACACCTGCGGCGGCGTGTGACAGGTTGACGGTAGTCTACAGCGCCGGTGGAGCGGTGAGCACTCTCAGTCCCTCGGCGTCCACCACGGCGAGACGAGAAGTGCGCCTCGTGGCGGCGTCGCGCCGAAGCGCCTGACCAGGGCATGCGCCCACTGCCGGCGCGGAGTCAGGGCATCGGCGCGCCGCCGCCGGCCTCGCTCTCAAGCTCGGCTTCCTCGGCCGCCAGGGGACCGGCTTCCTCGGCCTCCGCGATCGCCTTGCGCGCCTCCTCGATTCGCTCTTTCGGCACGCGCACTTCGAACGGCAGGCTCGGATATGGGGAACTGCTCACCAGGACCGACGGGATTCCCTGCGCGTCCAGAACGCTCCGAATTCCCATCGCGCACATCTCCGAATCGGCCCCTTCGGCTATGAACACGGGCACCATGTCGAGATCGTGCGAGAGATCCAGGTCGCCCGGCGCGCCGTCCTTCCCGGCCTCAACCGCGCGCTCGGCTTCCTCTCGTTGCTCGGGCGGGACGCGCACCTGGAAGGCCTCCGAGGGAACGCCGGGGGCCGAGTCGTCGAAGACCTCCGCCGCAATGCAAGCGCTGGCAAGCCGGTCCCGCACCCAGTTGGCCTGATCGAGGGCATCGCCATCGGCCGATTCGAAAACCGTAACGAGCTTCTCCCGCGTTTCGATCAGACGCTCGGCTTCCTCGAGTTGCCCGGGCGCGACGCGCACCTCGAAGGCGCCCGAGAGGACGCCGGGAGCCGAGTCGTCGAAGACCTGCGCCGCAATGCCGGCGTTGGCGAGCACGCTCTGCACCCAGGCGGCCTCTTTCTTCGCATGGAAATCGGCGGACCGAAAAGCTGTGACGAATTCGTCGTTCTCTGCCATACCTCCAGCATAACGAAGCGGGCGGCGGCAGCCAAACGATGGACCCGGGGTTCGACACTCCGCCGCGCGGCGCCCCCGTGCGGAACCTTCGGCCTTTTCGCGGCGGCCTCCGATCCGCTCGGGTTCCTGGTCCTGTACGACAAAACGTCGATCCGCACCGGCGTCCAGGCGGATTGGGGATTCGCTGCGCTGGTCACAAGTCCTGGCCGTGGACCCGGCTGGGATTCGCCACGCCGTCATCTCCCACGGACACGGCGACCACCTCCTGGGCATCTACAAAGTCTTCCCGTCCAACCCGTCGATGAAGGTCTACTTCCTGGACGCGTTCCCGGACCCGGCCTTTCGCGATGCCGAAGCGATCGGGATGCGGCCGCAACGGGTGAAGGCGCCGATCAAGATCGTGGACGGCATCTACTCGACGGGCCCGGTGGATGGCAATCCGCCCGAGCACGCGCTGGTGATCGAGACGGCGAAGGGGTTGGTGGTGCTGACCGGTTGCAGCCATCCGGGCGTCGCCAAGATGGTCGAAGCCGCCGAGCGGCAGCGCGCGGCGAAATTCGTGCGGTTCCTGCTCGGCGGATTCCACATGGCGCAGCAAGCGGAAGCGGAGGCAACGCAGAACGTCGAGCGCCTGCGCGCTCTGGGCGTCGAATCGGTATCGGCGACGCACTGCACGGGCGACCTGCCGATGCGGCTGTTCGCAAAGGCCTACGGTCCGCGGTCGTCAACCGCCGGCGTTGGCAAGCGCATCGTGCTGGACTGACCGGCAGCGGGTGAGCTGAAACGGCCCTCCATTCGGAACGATTGCGGGACACGAATCCGTGGAGCCGGCCGGACAATTCTCCATCCCGCGGCGTTTATCGCGATCTGGCGCGGATACTTCTGTCGATTTGGTGAAAAACCTGGAACTGTATCCGCGGCCGGGTCATAATTGTGGTGATGGGCAGATCTGCAACGAACCCCGCTTGGATCAACGCGTCCATTCTCGTCGGTGCGGGATTCTTCATCTTCGCTCTGATCTTGTCAGCGGTATTCGACCCAAAGATCCGCGTGCTGCATGCGCTCCAGGCGTTGATCTACATCGCGGTGATTGTACTGACGCGCAGGAATAGCGCGTGGGGATTTGGCGCGGGCTGCATCATCGCCGCCGTTTGGAACTACATCAACCTCTTCGTTACAACCTTTGTCAAGGCCGGGCTACAACAACTCTCGACTCTGCTTCGAACGGGTCAACTTCACAGACCCGACCTGGTAATCGCAGTAATCGCCGCCGCCGGCCATTTCTTGCTTATCCTCGCCTGCCTCGCCGGATTCCTCCGGATGCGTCCGGGAACTCGGCGATGGGGCCAGTTTATAGCCGGCGGCGCTCTGGCAGTGGGCTACTTCGTCGCCATAGTCATCACCACTGGCCCTCAATATATTGGTCTGTTGAAACGAATATTCCGGTTGTAAGACGTTCTTGGGGCGGCTCAACTCCGGTCCAGGCGGTTTGAAGTGTCAACCCAATGCGGCCTTTTCCCGCGTGTAGTCGCCTTTGGTTTAGGAACAAGCGGCAGCGTGGCTCGCAAGCTCAACGACAGTGAAACGGCCGCGGCACAAACAGACTTCACCTTGACCTTCCTGCAAATTGACCCACTACCGATTAACCGTTGCATCACCGATCTGGACGCCGAACGCTCCGGGCATGCCGAACCAGGCGCCGCGCTTGACAGGTGTCTAGGCGGCGGCGTGCTGCTCTCTCAGCTCACCGCGTACACCGAAGGGGGACGGGAGTACGTGCCGGGCCCTTACGCGACTCGCCCGCGGTTGCCGGAGGCGCGGGGATCGGCGCGGGCAGACCCGAAACAGGCCAGCCTGGAACCGCCGGGCCGTCGTAGAATATACCTGTCCGGATCGTGGGCGAAAGGAGCGGAGGCACTCGATGTTCCATTTTCTTTGGATGTGTCTGATCGGGCTGCTGGCGGGCGCGATCGCCAAGTTGCTTATGCCGGGCAGGGACCCGGGCGGAATTCTGATTACGATGTTGCTGGGCATCGCCGGTTCCCTGGTGGCCGGCTATCTGGGCCGGGCGCTGGGGTTGTACGGCGAGGGCCAGGCGGCGGGATTCCTGATGTCCGTCCTGGGCGCGATTCTGCTGCTGCTGGTGTACCGGATGATCAAGCGCGCCTAAGGCGGAAGGCGCGGTGACATGGATACAATTCAGTTGTTGAGTTCGGCCGCCGGACTGGGGCTGGTCGGGGGCGTCAGGCTCTACGCGACCGTGCTGGTGGTCGGGCTCGGCGTCCGGTACGACCTCATTCACTTAACGCCGGGGCTGTCCGAGCTTCGGGTTTTGGCGGACACGCGTGTCCTGGCGGCTGCCGGGATTGCCTACGCGCTGGAGTTTATCGCCGACAAGATCCCCTGGGTGGACAGTCTTTGGGACACCATCCACACACTGATCCGGCCGGTGGGAGCGGCCATGCTTGCAGCGGCGGCGCTGGGCGACTTCGACCCCGTGACCAGGACCATCCTGGTCATCCTCTGCGGCGGCATCGGGCTTTCCGGCCATTCGACAAAAGCCGCCACCCGGCTGGTGGTCAACCACAGCCCGGAGCCCTTCAGCAACATCGCGCTCAGCCTCGCCGAAGACTTCCTGGTGGCGGTTGGGGCCTGGCTGTCGATCGCCCACCCACTGTTGATGCTCGGGGTGGTGGCGGCATTCCTGGCGATCTTCGCGTGGCTGTCTCCGAAGATCTTCCGCCTGTTGAGGCTGGAGATCGTCGCGCTGTGGGCGGTGGGGCGGAAATACCTGGCGCCCTCCCGGCCGGCCGCCGCGCCGGTTCCGCCGGTGTACTCGGATGGGCCGCTTGCGAAAGCGATGACCGAGTTGGAGTCCCGAATCCAGAATCTGCCGGAAATGTTTCGGGGCCAGCTCGGCCGCCCGGTTGCGCTCCCTTGCGTCAAGTGCGCCGCCACGAAAAGCGTCGGAGGTCTCCGCAATTCGATGGGCTATCTTTGCTTTGACGCGGACGGGCTGGTTTTCGTCGCCAGGCGAGGGTTCCGTTTTCGCGTGGTCACAATCGCATTGACGGAAATCTCCGGCGCGAGCCTCAGAAGGGGACTCCTCCTGGACCGGCTCGATTTCAAGACCGGCGTCAGGGAACGAAGCTTCCACGTTTTCAAGTCGCCGGACGCTTGAGCCGCGGCTGCTAAAATGGGATCTTCGAGACACCGCATGTTATGGAGCCGCCTGTTTATCCCGACTCTGCGTGAGAACCCCGCGGAAGCCGAAGTCCCAAGCCACCAGCTCCTGCTGCGCGCCGGCTACATCCGGCAACTGGCGGCCGGGGTGTACAGCTATCTTTTCCTGGCTCAACGCTCGCTCAAGAAGATCATCGCGATTGTCAGGGAAGAGATGGAGCGGATGGGCGCGCAGGAACTCTTGCTGCCGGCTCTCAATCCGGCCGAGCTGTGGCAGGAATCGGAGCGCTGGGAGGCGATGGGGGCGAACCTGTTCCGTCTGCGAGACCGCTTCCAACGCGACCTGTGCCTGGCGATGACCCACGAAGAAGTGGTCACCGCGCTGGCGCGGGGCGAGCTTCGCAGCTACAAGCAGTTGCCGCAGATCTGGTACCAGATCCAGACCAAGTTCCGCGACGAGCAGCGTCCGAAATCCGGCCTGCTGCGGGTGCGGCAGTTCATCATGAAGGATTCCTATTCCTTCGACCTCGACGCGGCGGGACTCGACGCAGCCTATCGGAAACACTACCAGACCTACCGCCGGATCTTCGACCGCTGCGGATTACGCTACCTCATCGTCGAAGCCGATTCGGGCGCGATGGGCGGCGGCCATTCGCACGAATTCATGGTCGTCTCCGACGCCGGCGAAGACTGGGTGGCGCATTGCCCGGGTTGCAGCTACGCGGCCAATCTGGAAAAAGCGGCGTCGATTCCCGCGCCGCCGGCGATCCCGGACCCGGAAGGAGACTTCGACCCGGAGCCGTTCCACACGCCCGGCCGCAAGACCATCGCGGATGTGGCCCAGTTCACCGGGCTGCCGGAAACGTCGCAGATGAAGAGCTTGGTGCTGGTGGCCGGCAGCCAGCCGGTGCTGGCGCTGGTGCGCGGCGATCATCAGTTGAGCGAGACGAAATTCGCCGCCGCGCTGAGCGTCAGCGAGTTCCGCCCCGCGCTTCCGGAGGAGATTCGCGAGTGGTTCGGCGC
>JAUYBU010000198.1 GCA_030693045.1 Bryobacterales bacterium
GATCATCATTGCCCAGAGGGAGAGCCCGGAGAGGATGGCGGTAAACGCGCATGTCGGCTTGATCGAGCCGTTACACTCGACCGCGCTGGGGAAGGCGATCCTGATGCAGCTTTCCGAGGAGGCGCTGGAACGCGCGATCGCGGGACTCGAATACACGGCTTACACGGCCAGCACGCTGACCACCCCGTGGGCGCTTACCGAAAATATCAGAAAGGCGCGTTCGGTGGGCTACGCCGTGGACGATGAGGAGTTGACTCCCGAGGTGCGCTGCATCGCGGCGCCGGCGGTGATTCCGGGCTCGCGCCGCTTTTATGCGATCGGCATTTCGGGGCCGAGTTTGCGCGTAGTGCCGGCCCGGGTTCCGATGCTCGCCGAGCAGGTCAGGAACGCGACCGAGGAGTTCACCCGGCTGTTTGGCGGGGAAGCGGCGGAGTGAGCGCACGGGCCGCGGCTGGCGGCGCATAACGGCCGGAGAGCTTATTCCAGTTCGTGTTCAAGTTGATACTAACCGCCGCGTTCTTTGCCGCCCGCGACAATTTCAGCCTGAATCTCTTGTCATGTTTTGGTCGCGGCTAAAGCCGCCTTTGTGTCTGCCTGACTCGGATGGTCAGTCTCCCCTATTCGGCTGGGAGTTCTTCACCCAAATGGGACTCGACCACACCGTTTGCCGGTCCTGCTGATAAGCCTTCACGAAGAAGTAGCTCTCCGCCGCTCCGGGCTCTTTCGGCAGCGCACCCGTCCAACGGAACCTCGCCTTCCCCTTCTTATTGCCCGGGCCTGTGAGGAGTGCATGTTAATCCGCGGGTACCGGTGAAGCGGAGACGGGCTCTGCCGGCAGCGAACCCGCTCGCCGGGCGGGAGCGTTCGCAAGCGCGTCTTCGCGTGCTCGGACCAGGACAGCACGGTGGAGGAGTGGAGCGGTCCCTGGTCGGAAGCGCAGTGGCAGAAAGGCTTGCCGCAGCGGGTCTGGAGCCTGTAAACGGAGCCCTTGACGAGCCGGCGCAGGAGGAGCATTTGTCGCTCTGGGCGGAAAAACCGACAGAAACGGCTCCAACGCAAGCGGTTGGATGTACAATCGACACAGGCCAGGAGGCCAAAACGGAAATTCTGGCTTAACAAGGGGGTCTGCGGTGAAACGAGAAATTTCGGCTTTTCTGCTTGGTTTCCTGACTTTCGGCTGGTCCATGGCGAATGGGCAGATCATGACTGGTTCGATTACCGGCCTCGTATCCGACCCGAGCGGCGCCACGGTCGTTGAGGCCGCGGTAACTCTAGTCCAGGAGGCCACCGGCGCTACGCGCTCCACCACGACCGACATGACTGGCAACTTCCTGGTGAGCGGGCTCGACGGCGGCGAGTATGTCGTGAAGGTGGCCGGGGCGGGCTTCAAGACTTACGAACGGCGGGGCATCACGCTTTCGAGCGGCGACCGCATTTCGGTGGGGCAGATCGTCCTGGAGCTGGGCATGGCCACCGAGACCGTGTCGGTCAATGCCGCCGTCGCGGCCGTCCAGACCGCCAGCACCGAACGCAGCGACGTCATCACCACCAAGCAGATTGAAGGGATCCTGGTGCTGGGGCGCAATGTCACCGACCTTCTGCAACTGGTGCCGGGCATCTATATGCAGAGTACCTCGGCCGCCTTGGGCGGGGGTTTCAACTTCTACGCGCAGGGCAATCGCAACACCACCAATAGCGTCGCGATTGACGGCGTGCCGACCACCGATCTGGGCAGCGCCACGTCAAGCAAGGCCGTTATCAGCATGGGCGCCGTCGGCGAGGTGAAGGTCCTGGTGAGCAACTACCAGGCGGAGTTTGGCCGAATGGCCGGCTCCAATATCGAGATCGTCACCAAGTCGGGGACCCGCAAGTTCCATGGCGGGGTGGACTATTTCATGCGCCGGGAGTGGCTCAACGGCAACAATTTCTTCAACAACCGGAACAGCGTGGCGCGGCCCAAGAGCCGCTACAATACGTTCACCTACAACATCGGCGGTCCGCTGTTTATTCCAGGCCTGTTCAACCGCCAACGCCAGAAGTTGTTCTTCTTCTGGAACCAGGAATACTGGCCCACCCGAACCGACCAGAACGGCCAGGTCACCGTGCCGAGCGCACTGGAGCGCGCCGGCGATTTTTCGCAATCGGTGGGACTCAATAACGCCCTGATTCCGGTCCGCGATCCCTTCAACGGCAACGTGCAGTTTCCCGGGAATACAATTCCGAAATCGCGGATCGATCCGAACGGCCAGGCCCTGCTGAACATGTTCCCGCTGCCGAATTTCACCGATCGCGTCACTTCGCGGGGGGCCTACAACTATGTCTGGACTGCGCCTCTGAAATCCACCGAGCTGGCCCACACCCTGAAGCTCGACTACAACATCAACGAGAGGAACTTCGTTTCCGGTTCGTATTCCTACTTCCGTAATCCTCAAGTCGGGGCGACTGGCACGAACTGGCCGCAACTCGTCTCGTCGCTGACCAACCATCCCTCGATGCTGAGCATCCGCTACACGCGAGTGTTCTCACCGGCGTTGCTTAACGAGCTCCAGGTGGGCGGGCTCACGCAGCCGGTGGACACCACCGCCGAGCCGGACGCGCTCCGGACAAACCAGCGGGACGCGGTCGGTTTTCGCGCCGGACAACTCTACCCCTCCGCGAACCCGCTCAACCTGATTCCCAACGCCACCTTCGGCGGCGTGACCGGGGCGGCCAACCTGACCATCGAACCCCGCTTCCCGCGCTACAACCGGTATCAGGTCGTCAATCTCTCCGACAACGCGACGTGGACGCGAGCGAACCACACACTGAAGGCCGGAATCTATTACGAGTATTTTCACCGGATTCAGAAGGGGTCCACCGGAAACCCGCCTTTCAACGGCCGCTTCAACTTCGGAATCAACGCGAACAATCCGCTGAATACGAACTACGCATACGGCAATGCGATGCTGGGAACGTTCAACGACTACACGGAGGTCTCCTCGCCGATGTGGATGCACGTCCGCATGACGAATACCCAGGCTTTCGTCCAGGATACGTGGCGGCCCCTGCGGCGGCTGACGCTGGATTTCGGACTGCGGATGTACTGGATCTCTCCCATCACGGACCGGGACAACCTGATGGGCGCCTTCGTGCCCTCGGCTTACGATGCTTCGCGGCCCATGCAACTTATCAGCCCAGCCATCGTGGGCGGCCGACGCGTGGGGAGGCACCCGGTGACCGGACAAACCTATCCCGACGCCGCAGTCGGCGCCATCGCTCCCGGCGCCGGCCTGGCTTACAACGGAATGGTGCTGGCGACGGTGAACAAGGACCATCCGCCGGGCATGGTGAACGGCAGCGGGACCCTGTGGGCGCCGCGCGTGGGCTTCGCCTACGATGTTTTCGGCAACGGCTCGACGGCCATCCGCGGCGGGTTCGGGATGTTCTATACCGGCTACACCACCGAGCTGTTCAGCAATTACTTCGTGCGCCAGCCGCCGCTGTCTCAGACGCCGGTCATTTATTACGGCCAGCTCTCGCAGTTGGTGAGTTCTCAGGGCTTTGTGTTTCCGGCGCCGAATACTTATGCCGCGGATGCCAGTGGCATCGTGCCATCGACCATGAACTTCAGCCTGTCGATCCAGCGCACGCTGTGGGGCGGCACGATGCTGGATGTGGGCTACGCCGGCTCCCTGTCGCGGCACCTGCAGTGGATGCGCAACATGAATGCGATCCCGGTCGGCGCCAACTTCCTGGCTTCCAGCCAGGATCCCACCACGCCGGGCAGACCTCTGCCGGCCAACTTCCTGCGAAGCACCCCCGGCTATGGAGCCCTCAACATCATCGAGATGGCCAGCTCCTCCAACTACCATTCGCTCCAGGTGAGCGTCCGGCGCCGTTTCGCCCGCCACTTCCAGTTCGGCGTGGCCTGGACGTGGTCGAAGAGCATGGACTTTAACGACGCCGACGACTCCGCGCCGATTACGACGCTGGTTCCGGTGCACAGTTGGTACTACGGTCTGGCGGGCTTCGACCGAACGCACGTGGTGAAGTTTAACTACCTGGTCGATGTGCCGAACCTGCCCATGCACGGCGCCTTCCTGCGGAGTGTTTTCCACGGATGGCAGCTTTCCGGCATCGTCAGCTTCGTCAGCGGCGCGCCCACGGGCGTCGGTTTTTCGACCACCACGGCGATCGACATCACCGGCACCGCCGATCTTGGGGCGCGGATCTTCGTGACGGGCCCCGCGGTTTTACCTAAGGACCAGCGGGACTTCTATCGGTACTTCGACGCCAGCGTGTTCCAGCTTCCGGCGGTGGGCACGCTGGGCAACGCGGGAAAGACCCTGTTGCGCGGCCCCGGCGTCAACAACTGGGACGCGGCCATCGCCAAGAGTTTCGCGATCTGGGAGACGCTGCGCCTGCAACTGCGCTGCGAAGCCTTCAACGCGTTCAACCACACGCAGTTCTCGGCGGTGGGCACGGCCGCCCAGTTCAACCCGGCCACCCGGCAGCAGACCAACGCGGCGTTCGGCTCCTTCACCGGGGCTCGTGCCCCGCGCACGGTGCAGCTTGCCGTCAGGCTGATGTTCTAGCGAGCGGGTTGCGCAGGCGCCGCCGGCTCATTCCCGGCTGGTCAAGAGACAGTAGTGCTTCAGATTGAGGCGGCTGAGCAAGCCATCATGGAGAATCCGTGTTTTCGAACGCGTTCGGGTATTTCGCCCATAGGACATACTTGTGGCGGTCCAGTCGGAAACGGACGGGCCGCTCGTCCTCTTTTCGTCCCGAGTAGCGGACCACGTGCAGCCTCATCTCTTCATCATCGTCGTCGACTGAGGGGGGCGATGAGACGAGTTCATCGCCAAGTCTCCGACCGCGCATGACACCAACAGGTTGCGCGAAGAACGATTAATCATGAAGGGTGTTAGCCCCGTCGTGAACCCACAGCACGGAAACTAGCCGGAGGCCCACGAGTTGAGAGACGACGGCCTCCGGAGGGGGCGCTGTTCTTCTTCTGCGTGGCAGTGGCGCACCAAGGCATCCACCGCATCCGGCACGGCGGGGCAGCGCACATCACTCCCGCCGTCCGAGAGAGCGAATGTTCTGCGTTTCATGGTTGGGTTCGTAGAGGTGTTTTGACGGTCCACGGTCTCACGCGCGCGCCGGGGGCTTATACCAGCGGAAGATCTCCTCCTTCATTTCCGCGGCCTTGTCTTTATGGGCGGGCAGCAGCGCCAGGTTCTTCATTTCCTCGGGGTCCCGGCGGAGGTCGTAAAGCTCGGGCATGTCGTCGGTGTAATGCGAATATTTGAAATCGCCGCGGCGGATCATGAAGCGCGCCAGCTTGGCGTTATGCAGGTTGTGCTCGGCGTAGACCGTCCGGTCGAGCGTCTTTTGTGGTTCCCGGAGGCAGGGGACGAGGCTGTCCCCGTCGAGGCCCGAGGGCACCGGGATGCCGCACAGCTCGAGTAGCGTGGACACAAGCTGGACGAGGCTGGCGGGAGTCGCGCAGCGCGCGCCGGGGGCGGTGACGCCGGGAACGCGGAACAGCAGGGGCACCCCGACGGACGGGTCGTAAAAGACGAATTTCTGCCAAAGCCCGTGCTCGCCCAACATTTCGCCGTGGTCGGAGCTGTAGAGCACCACCGTATCCTTCTCCATGTCCAGCTCGCGCAAGGCGGCCAGCACCTGCCCGATGCAGTCGTCCATTTGCGCCAGGTTGGCGTAATACATGGCCATGCGCTGCTTTCCCAGTTCGGGGGCGGCCAGTTCGGGCGTGGCGGTGGGGGTGAGGATGCGGTCGCGAATCTCCTTTGGGACGGTGGAGAGATCCACCTTGCCGTTGGTGGCGGGGAGCCGCATGGCGGAGGCGGGGTAGCGGTCCGCGAAGCGTTGCGCGGGCATGTACGGGTCGTGCGGCTTGAGGAAGGAACTAATCAGAAGGAAGGGATTCTTGCGGCCGAAGTTCTTGAGGAACCGGACGGACTCGCGCGCCACGAAACTCTCGAAGTGGTCGCGCTCGGGGATCTTGGAAACGCGGCCGACGTGGACCAGGGCCTTGCGGCCGTCCGGCGCCCGCGTGCCAGTCCAGGGGTCGCCGAAATCCCTCCACAGGTCGTCGATCTGCGGCATTCCGGCGCCGGAGTTCGGCCGGTTGAGTTCCTCGGCGTAGAGGCCGACTTTGGGACCGAGGTATTGAAACCAGTCGTTGAAGTCCATCCGGTAGTCGAAGCCGTGCGTCTGGGCGTCGACGAAGTGCATCTTGCCGATCAGGCCGGTGACGTAGCCCGCGCGGCTGAAATGGTGCGCCATGGTGCGGTGCTCGATGGGCCAAGGCGTCGAATTGGCCCACGCGCGGTGGTTGTGGGTGTAGAGCCCCGTCAGGATGGAGGCGCGGCTGGGGGTGCACACCGGATTGGTGCAATAGGCGCTGTCGAACCGGATGCCGCTGCGGGCGAGTGTGTCGAGGTTGGGGGTGTGGGCGACTGCGTCGCCGGCGCACCCCATGGTCCTGGGGCGGTGCTGGTCCGAGAGCAGGAAGAGAACGTTCTTCGGCTGGGCTGAGGTCCTGGCCGCCTGGATACCGGCCGGCAGCCTGGGAGGGGCGAGGGCCGAGGCGCCGACAGTCAAGAAGTCTTTGCGCGTCATATCGTAGTGAAGGATGGTAGCGCGCGCAGCCGGGCCGAAACGGGGGAATTCCCTGGGAAATTCACGTCAAACGGTCGCGTCCCAAACCTTCAAAGCCGGCCGCTAAGATTGTACTGTACCCGGTCCCCTGGACACAAGGTTATTCATGCAGCTGACTGCGATTCAGACAGTGGCGGAGGCTCCGGAGGCCGAGCTGGGGCTGAGGCGGCGCGGAGCCTGGAAAAACGGAGAAACGTTGGGGCGCTTTCGCCTGGGGTGCTCGTTGTTCAACGG
>JAUYBU010000207.1 GCA_030693045.1 Bryobacterales bacterium
CGAGCTGCTGGAAGTGCCCGGGGTCGGTTTGAGCATCGTCGAGAAGTACGGCGCGCGGATCTTCAGCATTGTTGCGAAGGGATGAGGGTCACCACATGAATCTTCGATGCATCGTCGGGCTTCTGGCGGCCGGTTTGCCGCTGGCGGCTACGGAGGCCACCGTGGCGGCCCGCGCCTGGCGCGAGGCCCACGAACAGCAGATCATCGAGGAATTCTTCGGCCTGTTGAGGCTCTCGAACGTGGCTGCCGACGCGGACGCCCTGCGCCGCAACGCGCAGGCCATCCGCCAGATGATGGAGCGGCGCGGCGTCGCCAGCCGCCTGCTCGAAATCCCCGGCGCGCCGTCCGTCGTGTTCGGCGAGCTACGCTCGGCCGGCGCGAAACAAACGGTTGTCTTCTACGCCCACTACGACGGCCAGCCGGTCCAGGAGAAATTCTGGGTGGGGCACAAACCGTTCGAGCCGGTGCTGCGCGACAAGCCGCTCGAAGACGGCGGCCGAATCCTGCCCTTTCCTTCGCCGGATGGGCGATACGATCCCGAGTGGCGCATCTACGCGCGCTCGGCATCCGACGACAAAGCGCCGATCCTCACCCTGCTGGCCGCGCTCGACGCGCTGAAGGCCGCGAACCTGAAGCCCTCGGTGAATCTGAAATTCGTCTTCGAGGGCGAGGAAGAAGGCGGCTCGCCTCATCTCGGCGCAATCCTGGCGGCGCACCGTGACGCCGTGAGAGCCGATTTCTGGATCATCTGCGACGGGCCGGTGCACCAGACGCGCCGTCAGCAGATCTGCTTCGGCGCGCGGGGTGTGACGGACTTCAACTTGACGGTTTACGGCCCGCGCCGCGAGCTGCACAGCGGCCACTACGGCAACTGGGCGCCCAACCCCGCGATGATGCTGGCGCAACTGGTGGCCTCGATGAAAGATGCGGACGGCCGCGTGCTGGTCAAAGGCTTCTACGACGGCGTCGAGCCGTTGGGCCAAGCCGAGCGCCGCGCCATGTCCGAGGAGCCGCCGATCGACGG
Source organism: Bryobacterales bacterium (assembly GCA_030693045.1). Lineage (GTDB taxonomy): Bacteria > Acidobacteriota > Terriglobia > Bryobacterales > Bryobacteraceae > JACQZT01. Next base: position 1,025 of record JAUYBU010000207.1, read on the forward strand.
CGAACTGCGGCGCGAGCTGTGGCTGGGGCGCACCGAAAACGCGCCGCGCAAACTGATCGATGTCATCAACGAGCCCGCTCTCAACATCCGGGGACTGGAGAGCGCTGCCGTGGGCGCCGGCTCGCGCAACGCCATCCCTGCGGCGGCCACCGCCTCGATCGATATCCGCCTGGTGAAGGGGAACGACCCGCGCGCGATGTTGGAGAAGGTGAAGGCGCACATCCGCGCGCAGGGCTACTTTGTCGTTGACAACCGCGAGGCCACTCAGACCGAGCGCATGACTCACCCCCGGGTCGCCCGCATTGAGGCGGGCGGATTTGGCTACCGCGCCGTGCGCACGCGCATGGATCTGCCGGTCAGCCGCCAGGTCATCGCCGCCGTGGAAGCCGCGCGCGGGCCCTCGGTGAAGATGCCCACGCTGGGCGGCAGCGTGCCTCTGGCGCTGATCGAAGACGTGGTCCACGTCCCGATGATTCTGGTGCCCATCGCCAACCACGACAACAATCAGCACAGCCACAACGAGAACCTGCGGCTGCGGAATCTCTGGGACGCCATCGAGATGTTCGCGTCGCTGTTCACCATGCCATATTGAAACTCAAGCCCGGGCCGGGCCGCGGTCCGGCAGGCGGCGGGCGTTCCCCGCGAACACGGCTTTCCGTTGCGCTTCCGACAACCCGGCCTCGCGGACTTTGAAAAGCGCCGATTCGAAATTGAACAGCGGGAAGTTCGAGCCGAACACGACGCGCTCGACGGAGACGTCCTCGATCACGCGGGTGAAGTTCCCGAGGCCTTCCAGGGTCGAGATCTCGAAGTAAACCTCTCCGGCCGTCGCCAACCGCCGCATCAGGTCGCCGCGCAACAGATCCTTCCAATGCAGAATGACCAGTCGCAGCTTGGGCTCGCGGCCGATCAGGGCGGGCAGAGGCGCGGGGTCGACGGGTGCCACTCGCACCAGCGGATGCTGGGTGCGCTCGTCCTCCATGCGCAATGCCAGTTCGACCACCAGTCCCCGGGCTGCGGCCAGGGAGAGCACCTCGGCAAAGAGCGGGTCCCGGAGGTCGTATCCGTGATAGTTCGGGTGCAGCCGGATTCCCGTCATGCGGTGCTCTTCGTGGCATCGCCGGAGGTCTTCCCGCCAGTCCGGCTGCCTGGGATTCACGCAGCCGAACGGCAACAGCAGGCCATCGCCATAGGCCCGGCAATCGCTCGTCAGACGCGCGTTTACGCCGGCCATGTCGCGGTGCAAAATGCCGTCGAAGCTGCCGGCCCACGCCTGGACCACGCCGTGGCGGCGCAGCCGCGCGACCAGGGCGGCGGGTTCGTCGTCCGGCAGCCGGCGAAAGGGCCAGCGGGAGAAGTTGACGTTGGTGTCGACGATCACAGGCGGTAGCCTTTCGATTTCAACATCGGGGTCAGCAGCCGCTTGAGATTGCCGGCCAGGATTGCCTTCCTCGCCGATTCGGGGATCCGGGCGCCCATCACTTTTCCCAGTTGCGAGGCGAAGGTCCGAATCCCGGCGTCGCTGCCGAACAGGATGCGATCGGCGCCCAGTTCCCTGACCGCCATTTCGACGGCGCCGGCAGTGGGGTCGAATCCGGCGACGTCGATCAGAACGTTCTTCGTGGCTCGGATGGCTCGGATTCCGGTCTCCCATTCTCCGCCCACATGGCTGCAGATGAGCGGCACATTCGGGTGCCGCCTGGCAAGTTCGGCCATTTCGAATGGCGTGGACTCACCCGGCAAATTACCGGTGGCCTTCAGCCAGGTGTGTTGCAGGATCGCAGCGTTGAGCGATGCGGCGCGCTCGACGATCGGATCGACTTCGCGCGCGTCGCAGTGTCGCGCTATCCATAGCTTGACCCCGATCATGGGGCCGTCGCGGACGCAGCGATCGAACTCCCGCAGGCTGAAATCGACATGGTTCGGATTCAAGTAGACGAAGCCGAAAACGCGCTGTGGGAACTCGCGCATGGCCCGGAGCACCTGGTCGTTTTGCTCTCGCAGTTGCTCGGGAGTGGGATCGTCGTAGAACGGGAACCCCATGAAGACCACGAAACGCTGGATCCCCATCCGGTCCCCGAACCGGACCAGTTCGCCGGCCCGCTCTTGCGGCGTCTGTCCAGACATACCGTACAGGTGACAGTGCACATCCCAGATCTCGGAAGACGGTCTCGCCGGACCGGCGGCCAGCAACGGCAGACTGCTCATGAACGAACGGCGATTCAACATCCGCGCTCCCTGTCTGGCATATCTACTTTAGCTGAAGTACAGCAAGGCTGTACGTATTCAAAACGGGCACTACAAACTCAGCCCTCTGGTTGCGGATCGCGCACGCCAGAGCCCCGGGTTGCTCCTGGTCGGGCGACAGCAGCGAAATCCGCTCGACCGCGGCGCCCGCCGGAATGCTCAGGCTGACCTGGACATTGCGCACTTCCGGATTGCGGATGGCGTCGTAGTTGACCAGGTGGACCAGCAGCCTCCGTTTCTGCTTTTGCTCGAGCACCTCCGCCGTCACCGTCGGCGGCGCCTTCACTTCCACCGACAGGCTGCCGCCCGCCGCGCGCCGCACGGCGGACACCAGTTCCTCCCAGTTCAGCGGCAGTTTCCAGTACTGGCTGGTGGCCGCGGCCGCCGGCGGCTTCGGCACTGCCGGCTGGACCTTCTCGATGTAGATGGCCCGGCCCGGCCCGGCGAGGTCCTTCAAACCGGGCTCGCGCCGCCGCTGCCGCCACTGGTTGTACAGCGCGGAGTCCCCGGTGACCACCAGCCCCCCGCCCCGGCTCACGAAGTCGCGAATCAGGCCGAGTTGCTCGTCCGACAGGCATTCCTGATCGGGCAGCACCAGCACGCGGTACCTGGCAAGATCCTTTAGATTCTCGTCGAAGATGATTTCGAAGGGCGTCTTCGATTGAATCAGGGCCTGCTCGAAAAGCATGGCGCTCAACCAGGGCCGGTCATTGCTGTAAGCCATGCTGGCAAACGAGTGGAGCACGGCGACATCGGCCCGGCTTTCGACGTCCGTGTAGTTCTCGAAGTTGCCGCGATAGAACTTGACGTAGGCCCGCTGGTCCGGCGGCAACTGGTCACCCGCCAGCATGCCGCCGACCATCCCGAGCGTCATGCGGTTGTAGGCCATCGCCTCGGCCATGGCCAGTTTCCCGTTGCGCGCCCCGCCGGTGTAGGTGAAGATCCGGTTCTTCAGCAGCGCCGCCATCTTGTACGTGCGGATCTTGGAAACCAGCACGCCATCGGAATTCACGCCGGCTTCGTTTCCTTCCTCGGTCCAGACGACGTCCAGCGGTCTCAGCAGCCGGGGGTAATCGACGCCTTCCTGCCAGACCGTGTTGCGGCCCGAAATGCCCGAGTGAGGATTGTTCTCGACGGCGACCTCGGGATTCAACCCGCGGATGTAGTCGCCCATCTCCTCGTAGTAGGCCGCCAGTTGGTGACAGCGGAAATCCGCCCATTCCTGGAACAGCGGATCGGAGATGACGGCGAACGGCCGGTCCCACTCGGGCGGCTCGACGTAGCGGACGTCGGAAAAGCCCAGCCGCTTTTTGAGAACTTCGGGCGGGTACTTGTTCTTGAGGAAAGTGCGGAAATCGTCGACCGCCTGCGGATGGAGGAAGATCTCCGGCCGCGCCTGCAGGCTGGTGTTGTCGAAGTGGATCAGGTCGGCCTTCAGATCCTCGACTGCCAGTCGAAGTACACGTTTCATGTACTCGCGGTATCCGGGGTGCATGAAGTAGGCGCGTTTTCGGAAAACCTGTTCGCCGTAAGTCACGGGCCGTCCAAGGAACCGGGGCGCCAGCCACGCCTGCGCTCCAGGATTTTCGACCAGGAAGGTTTCGTAGGCGATGGTGCTGCCGACGTAAACGCCCACGCGCAAACCGTGCTTCTTGCACAGGGCCGCAAGCTTCCTGGCTTCCTCGATGTGCTCTTTCTCGGCCTCCAGGCCGAAGCCCTTGTAGAAGTGGATGACGGCCATGGTCACGCCGAGGTCCTTCAGCTTCCGGACCGCTTCCTCGGTGTGTTCGTTGAGGTACCCTTGCTCCTGATCGACGGGCTGCCCGCCTCTGCGGCGCTGGAAGATCGGCATGCTGTCCCAGTTCCCGACGATGATGAGCGGCTCGGTTTGAAGCCAGGCCGCTCTTCGCGCCGGTTGGCTGCTGGTCTTGCCGGGCGGGCGGGAGCAGCCCATGGCCATCAGCAGCCAGGCGCCGGCCAGCAGAACGATCCATCTCTTCATTGCGGCATCTCCTCGATCTTGCGGATCACAACGTCCAGACAACGAATGATACTCCGGATGGGTGGCATTGCGGGGGGCCTGCGGAGCAGCCCGCGGCCCCCGATGGTGACGAAACCGCAGGCCGGCGGCCAGCCTGTCAAGAAAGAGCGGCCGGGCGGATTCCTGGCGAGATGGGATTCCGCAACAGCGATCTGATCGCTGCGATGGTTCAGCCGAACATGGCCGTTTCTCACTTCCGAAGGCGTAACCTTTGAGTTCAGCGGACGCCGATGGCGGTCTGCTGCAACGAGGGGTTAGGACGTTTCCGTGACCCACAGCCGCACTTGGCCGGGTGGAGGATAGACCGTCGGAATTGCCGATAAGGAGAACGGAAGCTCTGGTGCCTCGGCAAGCGGTGCGTCCATCAGGTTCCTTTTGACGCTGATTTCAATTGCGACCTTGAGGTAACGCCGAAGAAGCAAGACGGGTGGAAATTCGTTTCTTTCCGCCAACCATTCGAGTGCGTCACGGGCGCCCTTCGAACTATTGCATGACCGGCAGGCCCAGACCAGGTTGTCTCCGGAATTCGCGCCGCCTCGTTTGGTAGGAATGAGATGGTCTGCAGATAAGAACTCACGACTTCCGCAGTAGCAACATGCTTGGGGTAGCACCATTTTCAGGCGTTCATCGTCCGCGAGCGGACCGATGTTCATGGTGTGTCTGTTCAGCCCAGCATAGAGACGCGCCCGAATCATGAAGTGCGTGCGCCCGTACTTCTCGGCCTTCGCAGTGACCGCTGAATGCGCCATTGCGAGGTTCGCGTACGACCAGTACAGCAACTCGCCAACGGTGGTGATTTTCATGCTTGAGGGGCCTGAAGTCGGCCGGCCGCCTTTTGGCCGGCCGGGTGCATGCCCTGGTCAGACCAGGGCTCCGGGCCCGCGAACACGCGACCGTGGCAGGCGCGCCGATCGCCTGGCAACCTCGGCCAGCGACAGAAGCGCCGAGTTCACGGCCGCGGAGTTCGGAAAGAGTTCCGCGACTCTTGGATCAAGCACAACCACGTTCGACTTCTCTCGCAGCCGCTCGACGTACTTTCCGCGGACCAACACGCCGAAGTCGGACCTTTTGTACTCAGAGCGCAGTTCGTCCACAGCAGGTCTCCTGGCCTTCTTCATGTAGCTTCCTTTCCGCCCGAGTAGTCCGGCGCGCACTGAGGATGCGGATGGCCTCTCCTCTTTCGGCATGCGCCACCACGAGAAGCCGCCCGGACGAACATCGACCGAATGATCCGGCCCGTCCCCGCACACACCAGTCTGTGGTCATGACCGCGTGGGTTCAGCGAAGGGCGATGAAAATGGCGGCCGGTACGACTGGTCCCTGTCGCCCCGGGCCGCGCGGTGCGGTCTTCGAGAGTGTCCCGAAATAAATGGACCATACCAGGCTGACGCATTTTTCTTACCGCGCGGCGACCATCTTGCCGTCCGCCCAGGCGATCATGCCGGGCATAAACGGCGTGGTCAGATCGGGATGGAACGGCAGCACGCGCACGGTGTATCCGTGGCGGCCGCTGGTGCCGCAGGCCACGCCGGGAGCCTCGAACAGGTAGCTGCCGTCACCCATCTGGGCAACCATGCGCATCACGGCCGGAATGGCGCTAACGATCTCGCCATCCGCGTTGAGCCGCCCCATGTAGAGTTCCACGGCGACGTCGTCTTCCGACAGGCCGGCCAGAAACAGCTTGGCCTGAAAACTGATGGGCGTTTCGACGCTGATCTCGGCCGGCAACTCCGGGCGGACCGCCTCGACGCGGATGCGGGGCCAACTCTCGCGCACGCGCGACTTCCAGGCGGCCAGATCGCGCGCGCGGCGACCGTCGTCCTGCTCCAGCTTGCGGTAGTTGGCGTGCGCCACCAGATAGAAACGTTCGGTGTACTCCTGCACCATCCGGTGCGTGTTGAAGAAGGGGCACAGCGTCGCGATCGAGGACTTCATCCGGGTCACCCATCGGCGCGGCAGCCCGTTGGCCTTGCGGTCGTAGAAAGTCGGCGCGACATCGTACTCCAGCAGGTCGTACAGCGCCTGGGCCTCGATGCGATCCTGGTAGCCCTGATCGTCGTAGATTTCTCCCTGTCCGATGGACCAGCCCACCGGCTCGCGGTCTTCGAGGGTCATGCGCCAGGCCTCGTCCCACCACCCGTCGAGCACGCTGAGGTTCAGGACGCCGTTGGCCAGCGCCTTCATGCCGCTGGTGCCGGAGGCTTCCTGCGGGCGCAGCGGCGTGTTCAGCCAAACGTCGGCCCCTTGTACGAGGTAGCGCGAAACCGACATGTCGTAGTCTTCCAGGAACACGATGCGCTGGCGAAATTCCGGTTTGCGGGCCAGTTCGACGATCCGGCGGATCAGGTCCTTGCCGGCGTCGTCGCGCGGATGCGCCTTGCCGGCGTAGATGATCTGCACCGGCCGCTCCGGGTTGGCGAGGATGCGCGCCAGCCGCTGCTCGTCGGACAACAGTAGTGTTGCGCGCTTGTAAGTCGCGAAGCGGCGGGCGAAGCCGATGGTCAGGGCTTCGGGATTCAGCGCCTCTTCGGCCGCATCGGTCTCGGCTTGCGGCGCGCCGCGGTGCCGCAACTGTTGGCGAAGTTTGAGCCGCGCATAGGCCACCAGGCGCTCGCGGCGCCGCTCATGCGTGCGCCACAGCTCTTCGGCCGGAACCGACTCGATACGCTTCCACAGGTCCGCCGCGCCGGGCTCCTGACGCCAGCCCGGCCCCAGATACCGGTCGTAGAGTTGCACCGCCTCGGCGGAAATCCACGAACAGAAATGAACCCCGTTGGTGACGTCCCCGATGGGAACTTCGTCCAGCGGCACGCCGGGCCAGATCGGCTGCCACATCTTCCGGCTCACCGAGCCGTGCAGCTTGCTGACGCCGTTGGAGAAGGTGGCCAGCCGTAGCGCCAGCACGGTCATGCAGAACTTCTCGTTGGAATCGTTCGGATTGCGGCGGCCCAGCGCCATGAACTGGTCCATCGACAATCCCAGCGAACGCGCGTAGTCGCCGAAGTAGCGCGACACGAGATCTTGCGGGAAATAGTCGTGCCCGGCGGCGACCGGCGTGTGCGTGGTGAACACCAGCCCGGCCGAAGCCAGCTCCCGCGCGGCGTCGAAGGAGAGGTTGCGCTTCTCCATCAGGCGGCGAATCCGTTCCAGCGCCAGAAATGCCGAGTGCCCTTCGTTCATGTGACAGACCGTCGGCTCCAATCCCAGCGCCTCCAGCGCGCGCAGGCCGCCGATGCCGAGCAGGAGTTCCTGCTTGAGCCGCATCTCGTTGTCGCCGCCGTAGAGCTGGTCGGTGATGTCGCGGTCTTCCGCACGCGTGTTTTCGGGAAAATTCGTGTCCAACAGAAACAGCGAGATCCGGCCGACCCGGGCCCGCCAGACCCTCGCCACCACCGGAAAGCCGGGATAGTTCATCCGCACGGTCACAGGTTCGCCATCGGCCCGGCGCTCGAGCTGGACCGGCAGGTTCTGAAAGTCGTTGTCGTCGTACTGTTCCTGCTGCCAGCCGGCTGCGTTCAGGTACTGCTTGAAGTAGCCCTGCTGGTAGAGCAGTCCAACCCCCACCAGCGGAATCCCCAGGTCGCTGGCCGATTTCAAGTGGTCGCCCGCCAGGACGCCCAGGCCGCCGGCGAAAATCGACAGAGATTCGGTGACTCCGAATTCGGCCGAGAAGTAGACCACCAGCGGCGGTTCGCTCTTGCCGTAGTTTCGCCGGAACCAGTTCGGCTCTCCGGCCAGGTAGGCCGTCAGACTCCGGTCGGCCCGGTCCAGATGCGCGAGGAAAGCGTCATCCTGGGCCGCCTTTTGCAGCTTCTCCTGGTCGATGGCGCCGAGCATGAGGACCGGATTGTGATTGGTGGATTCCCACAATTCACGGTCCAGTCGGCGAAACAGTTCGATGGTGTCGTGGCTCCAGGCCCACCGAAGGTTGTAAGCCAAATCGCGCAGCCGCTTCAAAGGTTCGGGCAGCGAAGGAACGACGTTGAAACTCAGTACCGGTCTCATCAAAAAATCTCCCGTTCACTTGGCGGAGCGCTCCGGCCGGTCCATGGCCCTCCGCTCCCTGACGGTCGCGGCTCGGTTCCGAACCGCGCCCGTCGGCGTGCGGCTCGGTTCCGAACCGCGCTCGCCGACACGCGGGCCGGATCTGAGCCGCGACCGTCAGGGAGCGCTGAACTGGCTCCGTTTCAGAGTGAACAATCCTTTTATACAACTTGTGCGGAAAGAATACTTGTGCGGAAATCCGAGATTACTCTCATTGACGGGACCGGGCCGCGGCGTTAGGCTAGAAGTGGGGGACGGCTTATGACGCGGTACTCGCCTTCAAGACACTACGTTCCGGCGGGGTGGATCGCTCTGTGCCTGACCGCGTTTTCGGCCTGGTGCGCTACCTGGTGGCTGCCCGCCGCAATCGCCGCCGGGTTGTTCCTGGCCAGCGCCGCCGCGCTGTTCTTCCTGTCCTCCCGTCCGCCGATCGAGATCCACGAGGCAAAGCTGGTGGTGGGACGGCGCGCGATTGCCTGGACCGATATCCGCCGCGTGGACCATACCGGATGGGTGTCGCCGCTCATCGTCCACTTGACGCTGGCCGGCGCGGCCCGCCTCACGCTGGTCTACCCGGGAGACCTGGATTCGGCCAACAGCCTGTTGCGGCAGTTGCGGCGCAACGCGAACGAGGCTCTGCTCGACGGCGTCCCGCACCGCCGCTTCTGGGGCGACGCCCCTCCGGCGGCGGGCGGCCGGCGCAACCCGGCTTCTCCGCGCTCTCCGCTTCTGCGTCCGGAAGACGAGGCCGAGGTCGAGAGGCTGTACCAGCGATTGAAGACCGTCGGCCGGTTGGACCGCAAAGATCCCGCGGGCGAGAAGTAGCGCCTGGCGCCGATGCGAAGACGCCGAATCGTCTGGCTGCTGGCCGTTCTGGCCTTCCTGGCCGCCGCTTTCGCGGCTCATCCGGTCTGGCTTGCGGCGGCGGGCCATTTCCTGGTGCGGGCCGGCGCCCCGGCCCCGGCGGACGCGGTCCTGGTGCTGGCGGGCGACAGCTACGGAAACCGCATTCTGAAAGCCGCCGAATTGGTTCACCAGGGCTTCGCGCCGCGCGTATTCGTCAGCGGTCCCTCGGGCTTGTACGGCGCGCACGACTGCGACCTTGCCATCCCGTTCGCCGTCAAACGCGGCTTTCCCGAGTCGGATTTCGTTCCGCTTCCCCACGAGGGGCGTTCCACCCGCGACGAGGCTCAATCGCTGCTGCCCGAACTCCGGCGCCGGGGCGTCCGGAGTTTGCTGCTGGTGACCAGCGACTATCACACTCGCCGCGCCGGACGAGCATTTCGAGCCGCTGGAGGCGATCTCAATATCCTGGTAGTGGCGGCGCCCGACCGGTACTTCACGGCCGGCGGCTGGTGGAAGACGCGCGAGGGGCGCAAGTGCGTCGCCCTGGAAGCCGCCAAGACGCTGGCGGACTGGGTCGGACTCTGATGCGCGAAATCCTGCGCACTTCCTGGCCGTATCTGTGGCGCTACCGCCGCCCGCTGTCGCGCGGATTCACCGCCCTGGTCCTCAAGGACGCCGCCGCCGCGCTGACGCCTCTGCTCATCCGCGAGGGCGTGGACGCCCTGACCCAGGGATTCCGGCTCGAACGGCTGGTCTGGTTCTCCGTGGCGCTGGCCGGGCTTTCGGCGGTCAAGGGGCTGTTCCAGTATTGGATGAGAGTGATCCTGATCGGCGTCTCCCGCGACATCGAATACGATCTTCGCAACGATCTGTTCACCCACCTGATCGGCCTGTCGCGGGATTTCTACTCCCGCTTCCGCACCGGCGACATCATGGCCCGCGCCACCAACGACCTGAACGCCGTGCGGATGATGCTGGGACCGGGCATCATGTACTGGAGCGAGACCTCGCTGCTGTTCGTACTGGCGATCGCGGCCATGCTGACCGTCGACTGGCCGCTCACTCTGATGGCGCTCGCCCCGGCGCCCCTGGTGAGCGTCGCGGTGGTGTTTTTCGGCCGCATCATCCACGACCGCTTCCAGCGCATCCAGAAGATGTTCTCCGACATCTCCAGCCGGGTGCAGGAAAACCTGGCCGGCGCCCGCGTGGTCCGCGCCTACGCGCAGGAGGAGGCCGAACTGAAGCGGTTCGAGCTTCTCAACCGCGACTACATCGCGCAGAACATTCGCCTGGCGCGGGCTTCGGGCATGTTCATGCCGATGCTGCAATCGCTGATTGGCGTGACCTTTCTGGTGGTGCTGTGGGGCGGCGGCGCGCGGCTGCTTCAAGGCAAGATCACGCTCGGCACGTTTCTCATGTTCAACACCTACATGGGGCTGCTCATCTGGCCCATGATCGCCTTCGGCTGGGTGGTGAACCTGATGCAGCGTGGTTCGGCGTCGCTCAAGCGCATCAACGAGATCCTCGAGGAGAAGCCGTCAATTGCCGTGCCATCCAATGCGCGCCGGTTGCCGGAACCGGTTCGCGGCGAGATCGAATTTCGCGGCGTCGAGCTGCGCTACGGCGAGACGCGGGTGCTGAATGGGATCGATCTCCGCATTCCCGCCGGGGCGGTGGTGGCCATCGTTGGACACACCGGCAGCGGCAAGACCACGCTGGCCGACCTGGTCCCGCGCCTGATCGACCCGAGCGCGGGCGCGGTCCTGCTCGACGGGGTGGACCTGCGCGAACTCGACCCGGTCGAGGTGCGCCGGCAGGTGGGTTTCGTGCCCCAGGAAACGTTCCTGTTCAGCGCCACCATCGCCGAGAACATCGCCTTCGGCGTGAAGGACGCGAGCGAGGAACAGGTCCGGAGCGCCGCCGAACTGGCCGGGCTCGGGCCGGACATCGCCGCGTTTCCCGACGGCTACCAGACCGTGGTGGGCGAGCGTGGCATCACGCTTTCCGGCGGTCAGAAACAGCGCGCCGCCATCGCCCGCGCCGTCCTGCGCGACCCGCGCGTGCTGATCCTCGACGACGCCCTGTCGAGCGTCGATACGCTGACCGAAGAGCGCATCCTCACCGGACTGGCCCAGGTGACGCGCGAGCGGACCACCATCCTCATCTCCCACCGCGTGTCCACGGTCCGCAGCGCCGGCCGGATTTTCGTGCTCGAAAACGGCTTGATCGTCGAACAAGGGACCCACGAGGAACTCCTGGCGCAGGGCGGCTACTACGCCGACCTGTACCAGAAGCAGTTGATCGAAGAGGAACTCGAGACGGCGTAAGGGCCGGGCTGGCTCATCGGAGAAGTTCTTCGTTTCACGGATGTTTCCGCTTGCGGACGCAGCCGGGGTACATCTTCTTGAGTTTCTCGATCTTGGGGTCGGAGACGTTCACGATGTAGGGGTTGGCGCGGTTCTGGACGGCATAGTTCTGGTGGTAGCCCTCGGCCGTGTAGAACTTGTCGAGGGCGACCACCTGGGTCACGATCGGATCCCGGAGGACATGAGCATCGTCGATCTGCTTGATGTATGCCTCGGCGACACGCTTCTGCTCCTCATTGACGTAGAAGATGGCGCTGCGATATTGGGGTCCGGTGTCGGGGCCCTGGCGGTTGAGCGTGGTGGGGTCGTGAGCAACGCTGAAGAAGATCTTGAGGAGTTGTCCGTAGGAAGTCTTGGAGGGATCGTAGGTGATGAGAACGGCTTCGGCGTGGCCGGTGCGTCCGGTGGAAACGACGTCGTACTTGGCAGTCTCCTTGGTGCCGCCGGAATAGCCGGAGATAACGTCGTCGACGCCTTCCATGATTTCGAATACGGCTTCGGTGCACCAGAAGCAGCCGCCGGCGAGGACGGCAGTCTGTTTGCCCGAAGCGGGCTAGACGTCAAAGGCGGGATCGGGAAATGCTCCCTTGTCGGCGGGCATCACATTGCCTCCAGTACCGAAAAGAGTGAAAACAAGGACTGGCAGTGGGCGGAAAATCGGTTGGTTGGCCATACGCACATCCATCATCCAGTTAAGTAGATGAAGTTCGGCCGCTTTGGAATACACAATTCTTTCGGAGCAACGGTTTCAGCCGGAAGGCGCGCGCATCCAGCGGGCCGCGTCAAGACTCTGTCCGGGCCGGAACCGCGGCCGCGTAACCCGCCGGCGCCCCGGCGGCCGAGAATCCGTTCCCACGGAAGCCAGCGGCGCTCTTCAATATGTCATTCGCAGACCCAGTTGGATATTGCGATTGCCGCCGGCGGAAGTGATCTTGCCGAAGTTCACGTTGGTGATCGATCCGCTCGGTTCTCCGTATTGGGGCGTGTTGAAGGCGGTGAAGAACTCGGCGCGGAACTGGAGGTTAATGCGCTCGCCGATGCGCTGCGTGCGGCTCAGGCCCAGGTCGGTGGTGTTGATGCCGGGGTTGCGCAGGTTGGGCTCGGTGCGCGAGCCGTTGGGCAGCGTATAGGCCGGAGCGGGCGCGAACGCGGTGGTGTCGAACCAGCGGTCGATGGTGCGCTGATCCGCCGGGATCACGGGCGACTTCAGCCGGTTGGCATAGCCGCCGACGCCGGGCAAGTGCATGTCGTTCGGTCCGGTAATGGCGATGGGCGTGCCCGCGCCGAAGGTGGTGATGCCGCTCAACTGCCAGTTGCCGGCGATGGCCGCAAGCGGCCCGTGCTGCAACCAGCGCTTGCCCTTACCCCAGGGGAACTCGTAGATGTAGTTCACGACGAAGTACTGCGGGCGGTCGTAGTCGGCGATCGAGCGCGACAGGCGCAGGTTATTGGGATCGAGCAGGCCGGTTCGGCCCGAGAAGCGTTCCTGCACGTTGTCGATCAGCTTGCCCAGGGTGTAGGAGACGTTCATGGTCAGGTTGCGCATGGCTTTCTTTTCCATGCGCAGGGTGAGGGCGTGATAGACGGAATCGCCGATGGCGTCGCGGAACCGGGCCACGCCGGTGTAATGATTGAAGGGCTGCAACAGCGCCGAGCGCCGGACCTGCCGCGCGCTGAGGTTGCCAGTGGTGATAATGCCGTACCAGGGGTTGTCCACCAGTTCGTCGAGCGCCGGTCCCAGGGAGAGGTACTGGGTCGAAACCGCCGTCCGCGAGCGGTTCACCCACAGGCGCTGGCCGCGGCTGCCGATCCAGGCGGCTTCCACCAGCGTGTCGCTGGAGAGCGTGCGCTGGAAGTTGATGTTCCATTGCTGGGAGAACGGGGTAACCCAATCGCGGAAAGCCGTGGTGACGCCCGAGCCGACGCCGGTCGCGGGCGGCTGAATCAGCCCGGTCTTGAACGGGTCCGCCAGCGACGCTCCGGGCGGCGGGGTGTTGGTCGCCGCTTGCGGAGGTCCGAGATAAATCGACGTCGCGGCGAGGAAGCCGCTGCCCAGGTCGCTGGCGCCGGCGCCGATGCCGCCCGAGCCGGGCGAGAAGAACAGGCCCCATCCGGCGCGCAAAACCGTGCGCTTCTGGAACCGCCAGGCCAGCCCGATGCGCGGCGCGAAGTTGTTCTTGTCCGGGTTGCTCTGCTCGCGCGGGTTGCCGTCGCGGCCAGCGAAGCGGAGCACGCCCTTGGCCTTGGTGAGCGGCTCGGTTGCGTCCGGATCGAACCAGGCAAGCTGGTTGTAGCGGTCGGTCCAGGGGGATTGATACTCCCAGCGCAGGCCAAGGTTTAGCGTGAGCGTGCGGCTCGCTTTCCAGTCGTCCTGCAAATACCAGGAGTAATATTTCTGCGACGCCGAAAGAGACGGGTCGAGCGAGAACTGGCCGCTGGTCGGGGCGCCCAGCAGCAGCGTGGCGACGCCGAAACCCGCGCCGGCGCTCGAGGACGCCGGATCGGGGCCCTGCGTGAAGCCGCGGGCGAATGTGTAGTAACCGCTTGGCCGCTCGGCGCGCGTGACGTTGAAAGCCTGGAAGGTCCGGTCCACGCCGGTCTTCACCGCGTGGGTGCCGTGAATCCAGGTGAGATGGCCCTGGAACTCGATGGCGTGCTCGGCGTCGGTGAAGTAGGAGGCGCGGTCGGGGCCCAGCGAGGTCACGTCGCCGGTGTCGATGCGCGGGAACATGAACTGCCGCGCCTGGGCCTTGAGGTAGTTGGGCAGGCCAAGCTGGGTGAAGTCGAAGCCCGCGCTGCGCGGCTCGGTGCGGATGACATTGCGCGAGATGCTGGCGCGGAACTCGCCCAGCAGGTTGGGCCGGAACGTGACCGTGTCGCTCAGCACGGCCAGCTTCGGGCGGTTGCCGATCTTGCCCTGCTCGCCGTTGACGCCCTCGGGCGGGAAGGCCAGATTGACGCCGGGGCTGTTCTGGTCCTGAGCCTGCCGGCCGTGGCTGAAGAACAGGCGGTGTCTGGTTCCCAGGGTGTGGTCCAGGCGCAGGAACATCTTCCAAAGGTCGTTGGCGCGCGAGTTGTTGAGCGCCAGGTTCTGGGTGCGCGAGGTGCGGTTGGGCAGCGGAAAGTACTGCATGATCTTCAGCGCGATGGGGTCGAAGCGCGCCGCCGGAATGCGGTTGCCCGCGAACTGGTCGCGGATGTAGCGGCCCGCGCGCGCCGGATCGGCCCGGGTGGTCAGCGGATCATAGACCCTGATGACGTTGCCCGAGCCATCCAGCGTTCCCGAGAAGTCGCCGTTGCGCTCGGCGGCGGTAGGAACCGTCGAGT
>JAUYBU010000390.1 GCA_030693045.1 Bryobacterales bacterium
TCGTTCTGGATGCTCAGCGCCGTGACAAGATGCTCGCTCATCGCCCGCCGGGCGCCCCGGGCGTCGCGCGCGGCGACGCATTCCAGGATGCGCATGTGCGTGGGCATCACCCTCTCGAAAAGCCCGTGCTCGCGCGCCACCCGCGTCCGGACCTCGGCCATCAGGTCGCGGATGGAGTCCAGCAGCTGAATCAACTGGGGATTGTGGGTGGTCTGTGCCAGGCGCCGATGGAATTCGTCATCCTTCACCGCGAACAGTTGCGGGTCGGCGGCCGCCGATTCCATCTCGGCGCAGATCCGGCGAAGGTCTTCGATGTCGGTGTCCGAGGCCTGCCCGGCGGCCAGGCCGGCGTTCTCGACCTCCAGGATCGAGCGCACCTGGTGCAGATGCTCGAGACTCACTTCCTGCCCGCAAGTCCGCAGGAACAGGGTCATCGGTCTGACGACTTCCTCGCGCGTCACCGCGCGCACGGTAGTGCCGATGCCGTGACGGGTCTCCAGCAGTCCCTTGGTCACCAGGATTCGCACGGCTTCCCGGACCACCGTCCGGCTCACGCCGAGCTGTTCGGAGAACTCGCGCTCGGGTGGCAGTTTCGTGCCGACCGCCAGGCGCCCCCCGAGGATCTGCCCCTGGATGGCCTGAACCACGCGAGTCACCAGGCCGTCCTTGTTGCCCAGCACTCGGAAGCGTGCGGCCGGGGGCTTGCGGTGGGGAACAGAGGCCGCAGGGTTAGGGTTCACGGGTACGATTGTACGGCCCGAGGGCCGGAAAGTCAAGTGGAACTCGGCCTGAGGTAGGAGGTAGGATCTCTATAAATGTCGTTATAATTGAGTGAGTTACAAAAATTGTATTGACCACAAATTGATTTCTGCCATAGAATTGCTTCTGAGCGGGAATCCGTAACGTTGTACGGTTGTTGGCCAGGAGGATGGGAAATGTCACAACTGCGGTTCATGAACTATTGCGTTCGGTTGACGGTGCTCACCTCAGCGCTCCTGGCGGCTCATGCCGCCGGCGCGCTCAAGATCGACTCGAAAGCGGAAATCCATCCGACCGCGGTTCTGATGGGGAACGTGACCGTGGGGGCATACACCAAGATCGGCCCTAAGGCCGTCATTCAGGGCGACGTCACGATCGGGCACCACGTCAACATTCTGGGCAGCGCCGTCATCAGCGCGGAAAAGCTCACGATCGGCGATTACGTGAGGATCGACTATGGCGCCAGGGTGGTGGACGGCCGTCCGGCAGTCCCGGGGATCACCGCTAACGCCACTCCGGACCAGTTGTATATCAGGGACAACTGTTGGGTTGGAATAAACGCGACTGTGCGGGGCTCGCGGCTGGAAGAAGGCTCGGCCGTGGGCAACGACGCAGTGGCGGACTTCAACACCCACCTGGAAAAGGGAGCGATCCTGGCTCACGGCGCAGTCGGCGTCTACGACATGGTGATCCCGGCCAATGCTCTGGCCGAAGGCAACCCGGCCAAGATCACCAAGAGCGCTGCCACGGACGCCGATCGGCAGAGGATCTTCGGTCTGATCCCTGCCCGGTGGATTCATTACGAGCACGACACCATAGCCAAGGCGATCGACAAGAATCCTCCCAAAGTACAGCAGAGTTACCCGGGCATCGACGGCAGGCAGTACTGGGGGGCCAATGTGAAGGTGGACCCGGCGGCCAAGGTCCATCCCACGGCGATTCTGGTGGCGAATGTGACCGTCGGCGCGCATACCCGGGTCGGTCCCGGCGTGATTCTCGCGGGGACCACCATTGGACACCACTCCGACATCCGCGCGAATGTCAATATCCGGGGCCCGGGAATCGACGTCGGCAACTACGTTTTCCTGGGCGAGAGAATCCACGTGGGCAACAGCCGGACGAATGGCTTTGACAATCCTTTGTGGATCAAGGACTACTCCTACATCAGCCCCGGTTCGGTGGTGCACGCGAATAAGGTTGATGGCAACGTGTACTATGGCGCCAATTCGGCGGCCGACTATGGCTGCCACGTCGAGCAGGGCGCGGTGGTAAAGAGCGGAACGATGATCGCTCACGACTCCCGCGTGCGCGCCGAGGCCCTGGTGGAAGGCAATCCCTGGTTGATGGACCGGAATGCGGGCATCCCCGACAAGCGGCGCATGGAGCTGATCGGCTTTCTGCCCAACAAGTGGCTGGCGGAGGTGATGGGCCCGGCGCTGGAAAAGAGTGAGACGTACGAAACGCCACTCAAGGATTGGGAACACAGCAACACGGGAACGGTCAAGGGAAAGGTGCAGCCCGGGGCGATCCTGGTTGGCAACGTGAGCGTGGAGGAAGGGGCCTCAATCGCCGTCGGGGCTTACCTGGAAGGGAACGTCACGGTTGGCAAACGCGCCGCCCTTCAGCCGCACGTGATGATCGTCTCGAATGATGTGAGGATCGGCGAACACAGCCACCTCTACGACAAGGCCATGATTGTGGACGGCCGTTCGGCGAAAGCCGGCGGCGCCACCGCAATTGACAAATCGCACGTCGGAATTTTCTGCTGGATCAACCACCTGGCGGCTCAGCAGGGGGCCTGGCTGGAGGACTTCGCCAATACCAACATCGCCACCACGGCCGCCTTCGGGACGCGCATCGGCCGGGAGGCGCTGCTGCTGAACGGTTCGGCGACCTACGCCGGCCAGCAGCTTCCGCCCAGGTCGATTTCCTACGGCGATCCGGCCAAGGTCAGGCTCACGGATTCGACCATGCGGGAACGCATGGTCTTCTTTTACGGCAGGGACTGGCCGACCTGGGAGCGTCAGGCCAAGCCGGACGAACTCAAGGCTTACAAGCTGCCGCAGTAAGTCGTCCGCGGCGGTGTGCAGCGACGTTAGACAGAGGAGGCTTCGCGATGATGCGAGTTAACCGAAACCGCGGGGTGGTGTTTTTCTCCATCCTGCTCTCTACTTTCCTCGTTCCCGGCTGTTACGGCCAGGCCGTCGCAGTGGCGGAAGTGCATGGCCAGGTTCTGGACTCAAGCAATTCGACTATACCCGGCGCTCAGGTGAAGATGACTCAGACCGCGACGCAGTACGTCCGTAGCGCCACTTCCGGCGCCGACGGAACGTACAGTTTGCCGAACCTGCCGGTCGGTCCGTACACATTTGAGGTGACGGCCGCGGGCTTCAAGACGTATGTCCAATCGGGAATCATCCTGCAAGTCGGCAGCAGCATTCAGGTCAACGCCACCTTGCAGGTAGGCGCCGTGACCGAGAATATCCAGGTGACGGCCGGCGCGAACATGGTCGAGACCAGGAGCAACTCCGTCGCGCAGGTTATCGACGAGCGGCGGATTATGGAGTTGCCCCTGAACGGACGCCAGGCGACGGACCTGATCGTGCTCTCGGGAGGGGCCACGCCCACGCCGCCCGCCAACATGACCAGCAGCAAGAACTACCCCAGTTCCACCACCATGTCCGTGGCCGGCGGACAAGGCAATGGGACGAACTACCTGCTCGATGGAGGCGACAACGTCTCGAATTTCACGAACGTAAACATGCCCTTCCCGTTTCCCGACGCCTTGCAGGAGTTCAGCGTGGAAACCAGCAGCCTTCCGGCGCGCAACGGGCTGCATCCGGGCGGCGTGGTGAACGTGGTCACCAAGTCGGGGACCAACCAGTTGCACGGCGATTGGTTCGAGTTCCTGCGCAACGGCAATGTCAATGCGTGCAACTTCTTCGGCACCACCCATGATAGCCTGAAGCGGAACCAGTTTGGCGGCACCCTGGGCAGCCGGATAGTCCGGGACAAACTGTTCTTCTTCGGCGGTTTCCAGCTCACCAGGAACCGCCAGAACCCGCCCCAGAGCATCTCGTACGTTCCGACGCCGGCGGCGCTCGCGGGAGACTTCCGGGACCTGGAGTCCGCCGCCTGTCAGTCCAACCGCGCGGTGCGCGTCATCAACGATCCCACCACCCGGCAGCCGTTTCCGAATGCTCAGGTCCCGGTTTCCCGATTCAATCCCGCGTCCCTCAAAATGAACGGTTACCTCCCGGCTTCCAACGACCCCTGCGGCAAGGTAACTTACGGCGTTCCGACGACGGGCGACGAAGATCAGATCATCGGGCGCATCGACTGGACGCAGAGCGCCAGACACTCGGTCTTCGGCCGGTACTTCCTGACTCAGTACCGCAATCCGGGCAACTGGGATCCCAAGAATGCCCTGGTGACGACCCGAGCGGGCAACCTGATGCGCTCGCAGTCGTTCACCCTGGCCGACACCTTCTCCATCAACCCGACCACGTTGAACGCTTTCCACGCGACGTTTCACCGCATGCGCAACGACCGGGGCCCGTCCTCCAAGTTCATTAACGCCAAGGACCAACTGGGAATCGACGTCTTCGCGGAGGTGGCGAACTACCTTGAAGTGTCGGTATCGAACGCCTTCAGCGTGGGCTGCGGGACTTGCGCGCCGGGCTTCTTCAACATCAACACGTTTGCGTTCGCCGACGATGTGGACCTGATCCGGGGAAGGCACCAGATCGCGCTCGGCGTAAACATCCTTCGCTCGCAGGACAATCTGAATTCCGGGTACAGGCAAAACGCCGGCTTTACGTTTAACGGCCAAACCACGAACGACTCGATGGTGGACTTCGAGCTTGGGATCATGAGTCAGTTCACCCAGAGCCGGGCGCAGTTGAGTTGGTACCGCAAGATCAACATCGGGTTATACGTCCAGGACACCATCCGGGTAAGCCGCCGGTTGAGCGTCAACGCCGGACTGAGGTGGGAACCGGACATCCCACCCGTGGATACGCGGCGCGTCGG
>JAUYBU010000462.1 GCA_030693045.1 Bryobacterales bacterium
GAGGGCGGGCTCCCGCGGGGCTTGGCTCCGGGCGAGACGAGGAGACCTCGAAAGCCCGGTCGTCAGCGCCTTCCGGCGACTCCGGGCGGGCGCGAGGCCGGGCGGGCGTCCGGGTGGGCTAAACTACTGTCTGAATCGCAGCCTTTTCCCGGAAAAGGGGTTATTTGTTACTGTCCCCATTTCCTGGTATCGTGATCTGTCAATGCGCTGGCTCATGATCGCACTCGCCTTCCTGGCAACCGTCATCAACTAGCTCGACCGGCAGACGCTTTCGGTGGCGGCGCCGCTGCTGCGCCAGGAGATGAACTTCGGCGACATCGAGTACTCGCGGATTGTCGGCGCCTTCATGCTGGCCTACACCATCATGAACGGCATTTCGGGCCCGCTGATCGACCGGCTGGGAACTCGCTGGGGCTACGCGCTGTGCATGTTCTGGTGGTCGGGGGCCAGCGTGGCGCACGCCTTCGCGCGCTCGGCGCTGTCGCTGGGCGTTTGCCGGTTCCTGCTGGGCATGGGGGAGGCGGGCAACTGGCCGGCCGCGGTCAAAGTTGTGGGGGAATGGTTCCCCGCGCGAGAGCGCGCGCTGGCATCCGGCATCTTCAACAGCGGCGCCGCCGTCGGCGCGGTCGCCGCTCCCCCGCTGATTGCCTGGCTGATCCTGCGCTGAGGATGGCAGGCCGCGTTTCTGGGGGTCGGGCTGAGCGGGTTTGTCTGGCTCATCCTGTGGCTGCGGATCTACCACACGCCGCCGGAAGCGGCCGGCGAAGCCAGCGCGCCGCCCCCGCCCGCCTGGCACGTTTTCCGCGAACGCTTCGTCTGGAGCCTGACGCTGGCCAAAATCTTCTTCGATCCGGTCTGGTACTTCTACATCTTCTGGTTCCCGCAATTCCTTTCCAGCGTCCACCACTTCGACCTGGCCCGGATCGGCCTGTACGGCTGGATTCCTTTTCTCACCGCCGACGCCGGCAACCTCGCCGGCGGCGCTTTCTCGGCCGTGCTGATCCGGCAGGGCGTCTCGACGCCGGCGGCGCGCAAGGCATCCTTCATTCTTTTCGCGGGACTCATGACCAGCGCCATTCCGGCCGTGCTCGCCTCCAACGCGTACCTGGCGATCGCCTTCGTCTCCATCGCGACATTCGGCTACACGGGGTGCTCGGCGAACATGCTGGCGCTGCCCGCCGACGTCTATCCCAAGAACGTGCTGGCCTCCATCTGGGGCCTTGCCAGCATGGGCTCGGGCTTTGGCGGCATGTTCTTCTCGCTGATCACCGGTTGGGTGGTGGCCCACTTCTCCTACAAGCCGGTGTTCTTCGGCTTCGCCGTGACACCGCTCGTGTGCGTCGCGATTCTACTCTTGGTCAGCATGCCGGCCGGCGCGCGTTACTCCCAATTGAAACGTATTGGCTGAGGCGGCGCCATTTTTCGCCGCAGCATTCCGAGCGCGTCCTGCTGCGGATACGGCACGTATTCGAAGATCGCCGCCTGCGACTTGAGGATCTTCTGAAGCTCCGGGACCGCGATCTCCTGCACCGGCTTGCCGTCGCGGATGGCCAGCGCCGCCGCCACTCCCGCCGCGTGGCCGATGATCATGTACTGCGGCTCCATGCGCGCCGACGAGTAGGCTACGTGACTGGCCGAAAAACACACCGGAACCAGCAGGTTCGCGGCCTCGGCGCGCCGGGGCAGAATCATGCGGAAGGGAATCTGGTAGGGCTGCACCGCCACCTGCATGTCGCCTTCGTTCTCGGCCAGGCCTCGAGCGTTGACGAAGCGCTGCACGTTGTGCGAGTCGCTGTTGTAGGACCCCATGCCGATGGCGTCGGACTTGACGCGATCGGTTTGAAGGTCCTTCTGGACGAGCACGTATTCGCCCAGCATGCGCCGCCCTTCGCGCACGTAAAGCTGGTGCGGCCAGTGATCGGTGTCCTCGTACTCGTCCTTGGGCAAGCCCCACTCGCGAACTTCCTGTTGCAGCACCGGCGGCACGCGCGGGTCGTTGGCCAGGAAGTAGTAATAGCCTTGCACATAGTCGATGTGCTCCTGCCAGATTTCGTCGCGCCGGCTGTAACTCGCGTCGGGGTAGTCGTAGTTCTTGCCGATATAGTCGGTGGAGAAGGCGCCCTGGTTGTTGAAGTCGGCCTTCTGGTTGGGGATGTTGGCGATGAGCGTCAGCTCGTTGAAAACTTGCGGGCGGCCCAGTTTCTTCTCCATCGCTTTCACCAACAGGGCGAGAAGTTCGTAGCGCGCGGGGTCGTAGTTGCGCGGCTTGGGCCAGGGGATGCGGATGGCCGGGTTGTTGGTGGCGATGACGCGGAAGTTGTACGCCTGCACGCGCTTGTCGGCCCGCCCCGGGATGCCCACCGGGTCGGGCGAGATCTCGGGCAGCAGGTTGCCGCCGGCGCCGCGCGCCGGGATGTCCACCAGAAACTGGTGCTTGGGGGTGCGATCGCGCACGCCGGCCAGCGTTTCGCCGTACTGCTGGATGGATTCGCGTCCCCAGGTGTAGGCGACCTTGGCCTGCGCCATCAGGTCGCCCTCGTAAGTGCAATCGGCGAAGACCTTGGCGCGATAAATCTCGCCGTTCTCGACTACGATCTCGGTGATGCGTGGGCCCGCTTTGCGGACCCCGTCCCGCTCGCGCAAGCGGCGGTGAAACAGAACCTTCACGCCGGCGTCCCGCAGCATTTCCCGCATCACGCTCTCGCCGACTCGCGGCTCGTAGAACCACGCCACCGGGTTCAGGAACCGGCGCATTTCGTACCGTTCGCCCACGCGCCAGTAGAACTCGAGCGCCAATCCGCCGATCACTTCGCGCTTGCCGACGTCGGTGCGCGACAGGCCGCCGGTGGCCATGCCGCCCAGGTGCGCGCGCGGTTCGATGAGCACGGTCTTCAGCCCCTGCCGCGCCCCGGCGACGGCGGTCGTGACGCCGCCCGCGGTACCGCCGTAAACCACCAGGTCGCATTCCACGGGCGCGGGCGCGGCCATGGCGCAGGCGCCCGCCAATAGGATCAGTCCGAGGTTTCGCAGCTTGGTATCCCTCTCTTTATGGGTCTTTGGCGAAATCTGTGGGTGAAGATGGTAGGATGGGTGGCCATCGTCTCGGCGATGACCATGCGGCGGCCGGAAGATCGTGTCTGCAGCCCATCGATCTGGACCGCCACCAAATCCGCGTGCAGGCGGCCTTCCAGCGTGGGGAATCCAAAGACACCCATGACGACAGACCCCGAACGCCCGACTTCACTTTGGACAATCGTGACACCGGAACGGCCCTCCGCCTCTCAAAACCCGCCGGATTCGGGTAGGTAGCATCACCTTCACACAACCCAGTGAAACTTTCCATATTGTGCTGCGGACAGGTTTGTGTTCTACCGGACCCGAACCCAGGGAGCCCAGGCATTCTGATCAGGATCCCGGAAAATTGTGGCTCCGAGATTGGATGTTGCGTCGCTGTAGAAAGCGTGGTACACACGAACAGTTCTTCCTCCGGAAAAGCCAAAGTTAATGCTGCGGAGATCACGCATGCTTGTATTGTTGTCGTTCTTGCCCCAGTTAGGATCGAGGTACTGCGTGCCGGCGAGTTCAGACCCAAATCGTGAGTCCGCCCTTGCGCGAGCCCGGATAGCGTTCCAAGCGATATCTGCTTCCGAAGGTCCTGGAGGTGAGGCTGGACTCGCATTGCAGTAACCAAAGCGGGATGAGTTTTGCGAAGTATAACGGGGAAACGCATTCTCCCTTCCGGTCACTGGATCGAAAGACACTGGCTGACCAGGAGGTAGACCAGACGGTTCGCGACTGTCAACGTCGTCGAATAAGAAAGCAAAGGACTGCTCGTAGATGTTGTTGGAACCGGTGACGTGCACATGCACGTGATAGCCGCCACCTCCTTGGTCTATGCTACAGCCGGTGTTTCCTACTTCTGCGACGGCTTGGCCCTGCTCAACATAAGCACCATCGCCGATTGTAAACGTGCCGGTTTTAAGATGAGCATAGTGGCTAAACTCGCCGTTCTGATGGTCAATGGTGATGTAGTTGCCATATTCAAGGCCGTTTTCGCAGCGAATCCCTGGAATGCCTTTGTCGTGAGTACGCACAATACCTGCTTTCATCGCGACCACGCACTTGCCACGACCATCGGAGAAATCGTACGCATAGATTATTTTGTTCTTGTGGTCTGGCGTATCATTGTTTCCCTGCCTGGTTTGCCAACTATCGCCACGGGGATAAGGAAGTTTATACGCCTCCTCGCTGTTTGGTGTGGGTTGCGATGAGAGTGACGGGGGCGATGCCGACGGAACTTGATCCGTTGGCAAAGCGTCGGTGCCGACCAACGGGAGGCGCTGCGACCGCCTCAAGCTTCATGGTCTTGCTCTTGGTTT
>JAUYBU010000546.1 GCA_030693045.1 Bryobacterales bacterium
GGCAAGCACGGCGTCTTCGTTGAACGGCGCGGATTGGCTGGCGGGAAAGGCGAAACAATAGGGGCAGGCGAGATCGCAAGCGCCGCCGAAGTAGACCGTCAGGCATTCGGGCTCGAAAGGCGCTTCCAGCCGCTGCCGCCACGTCCGGACGGCGCGCTCGGCGCATTCGCGCAGCGGGCCGGCGATCCTCCCCGCGCGAGCCTTCTCCGCCTCCTCCGCCGTGACCACGGCGAGATGTCCGGGCGCATACAGCACGTTCGACGCCCCGCGCGTGAGCAGAAACACCGGCAGCTCGGGGTGGATGCGCATCAGCCTGGGTTCCTCAAACGATACAGGACGCGAACGCCGTCCGGCGACGACTCCCGCGCCACGGGTTCCGCCCGAAAAAACGACATCACGCGCTGGTGACAGGCCGGGCCGTCGGGCCACTGCCGGGGCGACGAGGACGGGCTCTCGAAGTAGTAGAGCTTGCCCGCGTGCTCCCGTGCAAGCCGATTCAGGCGGTCCGCTTCCGCGCCGGCCCAGGTGAGGAACACCGTGGAATGGCCCTCGGCGATCACCGCCGGCGGATCGGAAGACACTACCACGCCGTCGCGGGGAATCGACCGCAGCGACTCGCGCAGAAAAGCAAGGTCTCTCCGGGGCACGGCCATCTTGAGGTCTTCCCGGACAGCGTGAGACCCGGCGGTCCACAGCACGGCAACGTAGAGCAGGCTCCAGCCGGCCGCCGGCAACCAGCGTGGAAGATGCGGCGCGATGCTGTGGTGGAACGCGTACAGCCCACATGCGGCGGCCAGCGACAGCGCGGGCAGCCAGGCCAGCGCGAATCGCTCGCCGCCCGGAAACGCATAGGAGCCGCCGAAATGGACCATCGGCGCGAGCAGGGCGCCCACCAGCCAGGCCCACAGAGGCCAGGCCGATCCGCCCATCCGGGCGTGCGAAGTGCCGATCACCGCCAGCACGATCGCGGCCAGCAGCAGCGGCTCGCCTCGCAGGTACTGCACCACCGACGCGAGGTTGCCCGGGACATACCCGATCGAAAAACCGCTTCCCGCCACCTGGTTCGCGTCATACGATCGCGAGATGTAGCCCAGATGCGCCGCCTGCGGCCAGAGCAGGACCACCGCGGCGATGCCCGGCCGGACGGCGGCGGCCAGCGGCTTTCTTCCCCCCAGCGCGAGGACCATCAGGGCGCACACCGGAAGCAGCAGGATGGTCTCGTTGCGCGCCTCGGCCGCCAGCGCCGCCGAGACCGCCAGAAGCCATCCCAGGCGGCGGTTCGGCGAGCGCGCAAACAGCGCCGCCGACATCACCGCCAGGATGGCGGCGAACGCCGCGAACACCTCCGACACGCTGGTGCGCGACCAGATCTGGTTCGCCGGCAGGCACGCATAGATCGCGGCGGCCGCCACGCACACGCGCGCCCCCGGGAACAGCAGCGCGGCCACCAGCGCCACCAGGATCGCCGATGAGAGGGAAAGCACCAGGTTCATCGCCCGCCCGGTCCAGCGCGCAACGCCGGTAAGCCGGAACCCCGCCGCCAGCGCCGTGGGCCACCCCAGCGACCAGTGCGAGTAAGAGCCGATCTCGCAATGGTAGATTCCGTTCCGCAGGACGCCGTAACTGGCGACGCTGGCGCGGCCCTCGGCGGCGATGCCGCGCGCAAGCTGCAGGTAGGTGTGCTCATCGTAGTACAGCCGCTCGGTCGCCGGAACCAGGGCCAGGCGCGCGAACAGCGCCATCGCTACCGCGGCGCCGATGAGAAGCCACGCTCGCTTGCCGGGGGCGCGCGCGGCGGACCAAATCTCCGCCCGGCAGGCAATGCCCGCGACGGCAGCGCCCAGCATGCTTGCGGCGCAGGCCGCGGGCACAAGCCACTCCAGCACTTCCGCCGGATCGGATCTGCCCCAGCGCCCCGAGGCGAACAGCGCGGCCCACACCCCGATAGCCAGGGCCAGGACGCCCGCTCCGGCGCGGCCGGGCGTCACGAAGCCCGTCTCCGGCGGCGCGTCAACATCGCGCCCAGCAGCAGCGTAGCGGCGTTCCACAGCACCCCCGGCCCGGCGCGCCACAGGCACAGGCGGGACTTGCCGTACAGACGCCGGTCCTCGTGGCTCGGCACGTTCACCACCCGGTACCCCATCCGCAGGCATCGGATCGACATCTCCTGGTCGAAGGCGAAGCCCGGATGCCGGATCTGCAAGGACCGCGCCACGCCGGCGCGAATGCAGCGGAAGCCGTTCTGGATATCGGTGAGGCGGACGCCCAGGCACAGGTTCACACAGGCTTGCACCAACCGGCATCCGATCGCGCGGGGCAGGTGATCGAGCTGCCCGTCCAGTTCGTCGCTGCCGCCCGTCACCCGGCAGCCGATCACCAGGTCCGCGTCGCCGCGCAAGATCGGCTGCAACAGGCGGGGGATGTCGCGCGGCCGGTGGGAACCGTCGGCGTCAATGAAGACCAGCAGCCCGGAGTCCACCTCGCGGATGCCGGCCCGCTCGGCCAGCCCCTTACCCCGGCATCCCAGCCGGAGCAGTCGCGCGCCCGAAGCCTGCGCCACTTCGCAGGTCTGGTCCCGCGACCCTCCGTCGACCACCAGAACCTCATCCACATGCTCCAGACATTCTTGAACCACCCAGCCGATCGTTCGCTCCTCGTTCAGGGCCGGGATGATCGCCACCACTCGCACCGCCGGCTGCATAAGAAAGAGGCCCCGCTTCTCCCTTGGTTGAGTATAATCGACTTGTATCTTGGTGCGAGGCGGAAACCAATGAAGTGTACGCAGGTCCTGTCGCTCCTCCTTCTTTCGCTCCCTCTGTCTGCCCAGATCCCGCCAGGCGTGATCGACACGGTGGCCGGGACCGGGAACTACGGATTCTCGGGCGACCGCGGCGCGGCTGTCAGGGCCCAGATCGACGCCGTTTTCGCGGTTGCCGCGGACAGCCAGGGTTCTTTCTATTTCGCCGATTGCTGGAATCACCGGGTTCGTAAGGTGACGGCGGATGGAATAGTCACCACCGTGGCCGGCACGGGCGAAGAGGGCTACTCCGGAGACGGCGGACCGGCGACTGCCGCCAGGCTGGCATATCCGCGGGGGCTCGCCACCGACCTCCAGGACAACCTGTATATCTCCGACTCCGCGAATTCCTCGATTCGCAAGCTGACGCTGCGCGACGGAACCATATCCACGGTGGCCGGGTCGAGTGTCCCCGGCTACTTCGGGGACGGCGGGCGGGCCACCGCGGCACGGCTTCGCTATCCCCGGGGAATTGCCATCGACCCAGCCGGCAATCTCGTCATTGCCGACAGCCTGAACCAGCGCGTGCGGAAGGTGACTCCGGCGGGCATAATCAGCACCGTCGCCGGAAGCGGATTGAGCGCATCCTCCGGCGACGGCGGCCCGGCCACCAGAGCCGGATTGGGCGTGGTGCAGGCCGTCGCGGCGGATTTTCAGGGCAACCTGTTCCTCAGCGATGCGACCAACCACAATATCCGCAAGGTGGCGCCCAACGGCATTATCACGACCGTCGCAGGAGGCAATTACGGAACTTCCAGTGACGAAACCTCGGCGATCTCCGCGCGGTTCCGCTATCCGAGGGGCCTTGCCGTCGACGGTGACGGCAACCTGTTTGTCGCCGATTCCTTGAACCATCGCATCCGCAAGATTACGCCCAACGGAAGCGTCGGTTCGGTGGCCGGAACCGGGCCGGCGGGATTCTCGGGCGACCGCGGCGACGCGCGGTTGGCGCAGTTCAACGCTCCCTACGATCTGGCCGTGGATCCGACCGGCGCGCTGCTCATCGCGGACGCGGGCAACTATCGCGTGCGCAAGGCGATGGTCGGCGCGGCGGCGCGGCCCGCGATCCTCCCGGGCGGGATCGTGAATGCGGCAAGCAACCAGGGCGCGCCGGTGGCGCCGGGCGAGATCGTCTCCATCTACGGGTTCCGGATCGGCCCCGCAACGCCGTCCACGCTGCGGTTGGCCTCCAACGGCCGCGTCGACACGACCCTAGCGGAGACCCGCGTTTTGTTTGACGGCGTGCCCGCGCCCCTGCTCATGGTGTCCGCCGGACAGGCCAACGTGGCGGTTCCCTATGCGGTGAGCGGTAGGAGCAGCGCCAGCGTACAGATCGAATACAAGGGAGTGAGTTCGGCTGCAATCTCCGTTCCAGTAACCGCGTCCGCGCCCGCTCTGTTCACCGCGGATGCCTCCGGCCAAGGCCAGGGAGCGATCCTCAACGAGGATTACTCCCCGAATTCGCCGTCGAACCCGGCGCGCAAGGGCTCCGTCGTGATGCTGTTTGCCACTGGCGAAGGCGCGACGAATCCCGCCGGCGTCGACGGCCGGGTCGCCTCCGCGCCGCTTCCGGCGCCGCTGCTGCCGGTGGCGGTGGGCATCAACAACGCGGGTGCGGAACTAATCTACGCGGGGGCCGCTCCCGGAATGGTCGCCGGCCTCATGCAGATCAACGTCCGCGTGCCCGCCGACGCACCCAGCGGAAGCGCCGTGCCGGTTTCCATCAAGGTAGGCAACGCGTTCAGCCAGGATGGCGTGACGCTGGCCATCCGGTAGGCACAAAAGGCGTCAACTCAGTTCGGATGCCAGTAGTGAATCGGAACACAGGAGCAGCGTCCCTGCCCGACGCAGGAGCACTGGCCCACGCAGGTACACTGCCCGACGCAGGTACACTGCCCGACGCACGTACACTGCCCGACGCACGTGCATTGGCCGACGCAGGAGCACACGCAGTTGCACGTGCACACCGCGCCAGGCGGAATGGGTGAGCCGCATGGCTGCGTGTATGTGATCCCGTCCTGCGTATACTGGCGTCCACTGGTTTGTGGCGGACTCGCATCCAGGTCGGTCACGCAACCTTCGGCCGCATCGCCGCTGGGGAGCGACCACAACTTAATGGTCTTGTCCGCGCTTCCGGAAGCGAACTGCCGCCCATCCGGTCGCAGCGCCAGGGAAGCCACCTGGTCGGTGTGGCCGGCCTGGGTACGCCAAATGGTTCCACCGGGCAAGCTCCAAAGCTTCACGGTCTTGTCGGCGCTCGCCGAGACCATCTGGCTTCCATCCGGACTGATCGCGACCGCGATCACCGAGGCTGTGTGCCCACTAAGCGTCTTCTGAACAACGCCGTCCGGGAGGGACCAAAGCTTGATCGTTTTGTCCGCGCTTCCGGTCGCCAGCAGCCGCCCGTCCGCGGAAATGGAAGCCGACAGAATCTCGCCCGAGTGGCCGGCAAAATCGCCCACCACCTTCATCTCGGGAAACAGCCACAGCGTGAACGCGAACGCACGGGAGCTGGTCACCAGGAACTCCCCGTCCGGGCTCAGGGCTACGACGTTGGAGGTTTCCGGGATGGTCTTGCGAAGCTTGCGTTCGGGAAGCGCCCATATCTCCAGCGCCGCCGTCGGCGCCTTCTTGGCTGACACCACAAACCGTCCGTCCGGGCTGACCGCGAGGGCCGCCACCCCCGATGTTCCCAGCGTGCCGAGCGAGACGCCCTCGGGCAGCGACCAGAGCCGGATGGGGGTCTCGGGTCCCCCCGTGATCAGTGTCTTTCCGTCCGGCGTGAACGCCAGCGCCGCGGCCGACTCCTGGATGGTCCTGTAATAAGCGCCTTCCGGAAGCCTCCAAAGCTTGATGGTCCTGTCGGCGCTCGCCGAAACCAGGGTCTTCCCGTCGGGCGACACCGCCAGCGCGCGGACCGTACCTTTGTGCGCCAGCCCGGCGCAGGTCGCCTGCGCGTTCACCATGACCGACGCGCCCGCTCCCCCCACCACCGCGGCCGTCGCCGCCACCAGGTCGCGCCGGCTGAGTTTCCAGCCCGACTCTTCGCGCTGGATCGCGTAAACTTCCGGCTCTTCGCCCCCGGCGTCCGGAATCTCGGCATCCCCCAACCTGTCTTTCGGCTCTTCCGGTTTCATCGCCGTCCCTCCTGCTTCCCTGTATTGGCCACGTTGACCGGCGCGCACACGCGCTGGCTCACCAGCCGTAGGAACATCGCCCGGACCTCGCGGAAGCTCCGCTCCGCCGTCCATCCCATCGAGGCGCTCAACTCCCGGCTGACGCTCTCAATCGGCGTCCTGCCGTCGAAGTGGTTGAAGATGAAGACCGGCGCCGGTTCCACCGGGAACAGCGCGCGCGCCGTCGCGGCGCCCGGCAGTAGGGCGCACACCTGCCCGTCCTCCACGCGGATCGCAACGCCTTCACACACCGCTGGGATAAGGCACCCCAATTCCGCGGCGGGAAGGTCGGGAAGGTCCGCCAGCCGGCGCTGAGGATGCCCTCGCACTTCGTCGAACAACACGGCGCTGTCGCGGCCGAGCAGGCGGAAAAACCGCCGCCTGCCCGTCATCTCACTCTGCATCCGCGTCTCTCCTCGCCCGCGCGCCCGGCCAAATGCACACGCTTGCACGGTCGCCCGTGCGCCCGGCCAAATGCACACGCCCGCCTCCTCGCCCGCGTGCCCGGCCTAATACATCCGTGTCCCCCGTCGCCCGTGCGGCCGGCAAAATCGGACATTCGAATCGCCTGCAAATCAGTCTACACCCTGGCCGGCTCCGATTGCTATGGAACACCTGCGATTCTCGCGAGTTTGTCCTCCTTCTTGCCGGCGGCGTCATAGTAGCTCCGGCACAGCCGGCACTCGTGGCACCGAAGCCCGCACCGGAGCGTGCGGGCATAGAACTTCTCTTCAATGTCCAATGGCTGAACCACGGACGCCGGACCGCCCCCGATCTCGTGGGGCGACAGCGGGAGCCGGCGAACGTAGGCCTGGAGCACCCGGCGGTACGTGCCGGCGTGCCTCAGCGTGACCCGGCCCCCCAGCTTCAGCTCATCATAAAGGCCGTCGAAGTAGTGCAGGTGTTGCGGCAGCACCCAGGCTCCCGTCAGGCGCATCCACGGCTCGCGCTCCAGCAACTCGCGGCACAGGGAAAGCGGAAACGCGACCCCCGCGCACATTTCGTGAAAGTGCTGCACGCGATACGGGCAGCCGGGCAGGCACGCTTCGTTGACGATCAGGCGGATGCGGCCGGGGAACGCAGCCCGCAAGGTCCCGAGCGCGTCCAGGTCGCGCATGATGCGGCTGGATGGAACCAGGCCGTCGCAGATGCCGCGCAGCATGAGCGCCTGGTTCGGTCGTGTAATGTCCATCAGGACCGAAGCCGTCAGGGGGAGCCCGGGCAGTTTCTCGCGGATCCGCGCGGCCAGTTGCAGATTGGACACGGTCGCCGACGAGATCCCGTGCTCGCCCACCAGGCGGCGCAGAGCCTCGATCACCCGGGGAGCGACAAAATCCACCGGCTGCGGCAAGGTAATGGGATTCACCAGAACCGAACGGCCGAGCGGAGCCGACTTCAGGAATTCCACCAGGTGCGCGTCCGGTTGCGGCGGCTCGCCGGAGCCGATCAGCCCGGCGGGCAAGGGGAAATACACCTCGCCGATGTCCGCGCCGAACTCTTCGTGGATCTGTTCCCAGAAGGACAGCGGCTGATCCACATACGGGATCACCCAGCGCTGGCGCGCCCCGGCCGTTGCGTCCCGGTCCACGGAAGTGCGCTCGCGCGCCTCCCTTCGCGCCGCGATCGTGACGGCTCCGTGATCGCCCGCTCGCAAGCGCTGCATGGAAGCCGCCAGGCATCCGCCGACGCAGCCGCCCTCCCGCCGCACCGCGCAGTTGGCGCATTCCCGGAAGATGCTCAGCGGGCGGAGACTCGAAAAGCGCGCCGAGAACGCCTGGCGGAGCGATCCGGCATCGTAACTCGACAGCCGCTCGCGGTACAGCCCCGCCAGCGGATAGCAGGAAACCACGTCGCCATCCGCCAGCACGTCGGGAATCGGGCTGCACCGGACGCCCAGCCCTTCGGCATCCTCGCCCAGCGCTTCCAGAGAGCCGGGTGGAAACATGCAGGGCACGAAGCCGCAGTCCCAGGCGATCGCCACACCGGCCTTCCGGGCTTCCGCGGCAAACTCCACCAGCCGTTCTCCAACCGCCCGGTATTGCCGGGGGTGAAGATAGCGGTTCGATCCGGTCGCCTTCGGATGCGCCAGACCCAGGCGCACGCTCCGCGAGAGGCCGTATTCCCCGATCAGATCCAACAGAAACCGGGGAGCGATGGCCGGCGAGTGGAAATTCAGACCCAGCGACGCCCGCCGGCCAAGCCGGCGCAGCGTTTCCGCCTGCCTCGGTTCCAACACCGGGCCGTGTCCCTCGGGGGGTGTGATGTTGAGGAGAACGGCGGTTGTTTCGGCCGGCGCCTCTTCCAGGCGCCGCAGCGCCGCCTCCGGCATCAGGCCGTTCGTGAAGACCAGCAGGCGCAAGCCGCGCCCCAATACCCGATCCACGAAGAGCGGGAATTGGGGATGCAAAGTGGGTTCGCCGCCCAGCACGCGCGCCTGATCGATGCCCGACCGCTCAAGGAAGTCCAAAGCCCGCTCGAAAAGCTCGAGGCTCATGCCGGCATCCGGCTGGCGGACGGCGAAGCAATAATGGCAATCCCGATTGCACGCCGCCGTGATCGAGATGTTAGCCATCGCCCGCCTCCGGCACCAGAAAACCGGCCCTGGCCCACTCGGCCAGGCTCTCGCGAACCAAGCGTCCGGCCGCGCCCGGCTCCAGTCCCGCGATCGCTCCGATTTTTCGGGTGATGCGTTCCTCCGAATCGCAGCGGCTCGCCAGATCCCATACCGCAGCCTGCGGGTAACCCAGAGGCAGGCGCGCCCCGGTCGCCAGGTTCCACAACACAATGCCGTCCGGCTCGACGGTCCATCGCGTATCGCAACAGCGGCGGTAGGTTACGCTATTCAGGCGCCGCCTCCCAGTGTTCCAGCCGGTCCGAGGCCTGCGTGGCCAGCGTTTCGAGCGCCGCCGGCAGGTCCAGCAAACGGTCCACCATGGATGCCGCGCCGAGCCCCTCCAGCAGCGAGAAAGCGGTAATCAGCCGCGTTTGAACGCAGAAATCGTCGTAGGTCCGCGACTTCCCGTCCCAGGCATGGTGCACGTGGCAGCCGCCCGCGCAAGACCACTGGCAAAAGCAGTCCCGGCAGCGCGGTTTTCGCGTCGCCAGCCGGCGGACGCGATCCACTGCCACCGGGTCCAGCGTCATTGTGCCGGCATCGAAGTTCCCCAGGTACAGGTCGAGCCCCTGGTCCAGCCACTCTCGCTCCGGCAGGTAACATGCGGCCACGCGGCCTTCGGGCGAGACGATCAGCGCGTCGTTGCCCACCGGACAGAAGCTGAGCCGGGGAGTTTCCCGGACCGCCGCGGCGTAGTTGGCGGTAACCCCGTACTGGGCGGCCAGGCGGCCAGCGCGCCAGAACTGAATGGCGAAGCGGTACGGGTCGGGAGGCGCCAGGCCGGCCGCCTCCGACTCGGGCGTCGGTTGCAGCGTCTCGACGTCGATCGTGGCGGGCGGGAACTCGTCGCAGAACCAGCGGACGGTCTCGCCTAGCTTTTCCACGTTGTCGTCCGCCACGCAAGTCCGGTAGCACAACTCCGTATCCGAATCGCACAGGATGCGCGCCGTGCGTGCCACGTCTTCAAAGCTTCCGCGGCCGCCCGGTCCCGGCCGGCGCCGGTCGTGTACTTCGCGGGGGCCATCGAAGGAGAGAACCACCGTGTCGAAGTAGTCGCCGAGGAAACCGGCCATCTGGCCGTCGCAGGCGCCGTTGGTGGCGATCTCCAGCCTGAGAGTGAGACCGTGTTGAGCCGCCGCGGCACGGGCGCGGTGTACCGCGACTTCGACGACATCGCCGGCTGCCAGCGGCTCGCCGCCGAATAAGTGAATGTCCAATGTCTGGCGGCCGGACTGCCGGGCGTGGCTGGCCATCCAATCTATGAGGGAAGCCGCCATCCGAAGATCCATCTGGGGGCCGCCGCTGGCCGAGCCGAACCCGCAGTAGACGCAGCGGAGGTTGCACGCCCGGGTTGGGATCAGGCCCAGGAACAGAGGTTCAATGGGGCCGTCGCGCGGAGTGGGCGCGCTTCCAGCGCCGCCGGCGATGAGAGACGACAACTCGGCCAGCCGGCCGTCGCCGTCCGGAGGTTGTTCCAGCAACTTCACTACCGCCGCGCGGTTGACCAGGGCCGAGACACCCTCCAGCGGGGCATGCACCAGCCACCGGTCCGCGACCGGCAGAACGAAGGCCCGGCCTTCCCCGGCGCCCGTCAGCCGCGCCACACCACGCCTCCCGACTCCGAGATCCGTTCCAGAATCCGATCCTTGGTCAGCTCGCGGGTGATGTGGCAGCGGCCCGCGCCTCGGAACTCCCCGCCCGCGTTCAGTTCCAGCGCCTTGTGGTAGCAATCCCCTCCGCAGTGCCACTTCGCGAAGCACCCCTGGCAGAAGGGACGGTTCAGAACCGTCTGCGATCTGAGGTGATCGACAACCGGCAGGTCGAACTTGTAGCCCTCCTGGCCGCTGGGTTCTCCAATAAAAAACAGCTTGGCCCAGCGGCTGGACTTCGACCACACTTCATAACAGCCGGTTGCTTCGCCGTCGGGCGCGAGGCAGAAGCTGTCCTGCGAAAGCCCGCAGTAGTGAATCGTGAGGCTGTCGGCCCTGGCCGCCGAAAAGGCGATCATGCGCCCGTGCCGCCGGGCGCGTTCGCGGGCGGCCCGGAAGGCGGTTACGAAATCCTCCGTCTCGGCGGAAACGGTCTGGCGGCCGCGGCCCAGATGGTAGACCGGTTCGATCAGGATGCCGCTGGGGCGGAACTCGGAATAGATGAAATCCACCGCCTCCGGAAGCGTGGCGATGTGATCCGCCATCACCGTGATCCGGACCCCGTACGCAAAGCGCGACTCGTCGAAGCGCCGAAGCGTGTGCATCACCTTCGCGCTCGAACCCGCTCCGGTCTTCGTCTTGCGGTGACTGTCGTGCATAGCGGGCAGCCCGTCGAAGGACACGTTCGCGCCCGAGAGGTTCCCCACGATCCAGTCGATCTGCTTGTCCGAGAACACGCCGTTGGTGGCGACCGAGGTCTGGACTCCCACCCCGATCGCGGCCGACTTCTCTCGCGCGTATTTCACCGAGCCGGTCAGGACCTCCCAGTTGAGCGTGGGCTCGCCCGGTCCGTGAAACCCGACTTCGAAATATTGAGGCTTCCTTCGAGCCGCGTTGGCAGCCACGAAATCGATGCCCCGCCGGGCCACGTCCATGCTCATGAAGCGCACCGGGAACTCGCCGGCCGAGGCATAGCAGTACGTGCAGCGCAGGTTGCAGACGGTGGTTAGCAGCAGCGTGAGCGCGGTCGGCTCCGGCGGCCCTGTCGAAGGCTTACCTGGAAGCGGCTCGGGGCCGGCGTCCACGATTTTCAGTTCACGCAAGAACCGGGTCAGAGAGCCGTCCGGATCGGCCGATGACTCCCACTTGCCGTTCTGGATCGAGGCCAGAAAACGAACCACACTGCGGTTGGCGATGAACGCGCAACGCCGCAGCGGGGCATACACCACGTATCGCGCGTCGTCGAGCGGAATGAGAAAGACCTCGGCCGAAGACCGAGGCGCAGCCATACCCGCCGTAGCTCGCTCGCAATTGGCGCCGCCGGGAGAAATCATGCACCCCAAATTCCAGACACAAGCATACACCAGAATCCGGGGACACTCCGGGCTAATCTTACGGAACCATCGCTTGGCCACGGGACACAGGCGTGTCCCCCCGCAGCCAGAATCCGGGGACACTCCGGGCTAATCTTACGCAAACCATCGCCCGGCCCGAGACACAGGCGTGTCCCCCAACAGACCACGGCACCCGGGGACACTCCGGGCTGATCTTACGCAACCCATCGCCCGGCCCGAGACACAGGCGTGTCCCCCAACAGACCACGGCACCGTCGGATTCTGTCTCATGTGTGCTCCTCCGGCGTGTCTTGCCGGCGGCCCTGGCGTATAGCTGTTCGAGTGACAACCATGAACTGGTTACGAGGAACTGGTACAGGTGAATCCGCCCAGGTTCGGGAAGCCTATGCCGCGGTTGCCTGGGAACGAGATCTGAGTGAGTCTCCCATAGAGGCCCGCCAATTGGTGTAACATAGTCCACAGAGCCCAATTGTACTCACAGTGGGTTCCCGACTAACATGCCTAAACAGAATCTCGATTCAGAAATCCTCGCCGCCGCCCTTCAGGGTCTGGAAGCCCAAAGGGAGCGGTTAGACGCCCACATCGCTCAAACCAAGCGCCTGCTGGGTACTCACTCCCCGGAACCGGCAGCGGCCGCCGAAGCCCCCCGACCGAAGCGCAAAATGAGTGCCGCCGCGCGCAAACGGATCTCCATCGCCACCAAGAAGCGGTGGGCCGAACACCATCGGAAGCAGGCAGCCGCGGCGCAGGATTCCAAGCCGCCGGCAGCGGCCGCCAAGGCCCCCAGGCGCAGACGCAAGATGAGCGCCGCGGCACGCAAACGGATCTCCGAGGCCACACAGACGCGGTGGGCCGAATACCGCCGGCAGAAGGAAGAGGCGCAGGCGGCGCCGGCCAAGTCCGCGGCAAAGGCTCCCGGGAAGGCAGCGAAGAAGACGGCGAAGAAGAAGGCGAAGAAGGTCGCCGCCAAAGGGCCGAAGCCGGCAGCGGCAATGGCGGCGACGGCGGAAGCGGCGACGGAGTAGACGCCCGGGACGGTGATGGCGCGGGTCGCCGGCGACGGCGCCGGAGTACATGCCGGCGCTCAGAGGATGATTGTGTCGGGCTTGCGTTGCCGGAAGGTATTGGATGGCACGCCAGCGGCGCTTACCTCGGGGCCGATCCGGGGCTCATCGAGGCGGTTGCGCGCGCCAGCACCACAGCCGAGGCGGGGGCCATCGCATCGTAGTAGGCGCTGAAGCGGCGGGGCTCGGCCGCATCGTAGCGCCGCAGATTCTCGGCCCAGCGGTAGGCCACGGGTTGGTAGTACAGCTCGGCTTCGATCTGGAAGGGACCCTGGGCGTCGCCCAGCGCCACCGAGTATTGGACCCGGTCGCCGCCATCGCGGAAGTCGCCGTCCTCCAGCGCGCCCCCGACCACGGCCACGTCCTTGCTCGCGGTGCGCTTGTCGAAGCCGCGCGGCGTCAGACGGTTATCCTTGAGGTGCCCAACCGCCTTCAGCAGCCCCGTGGTCACGGCGCCGGCCTGGTCCGCTAGGATCGCCTCATAGATCTGCACCTGGGCGCCGCTGGCGATCACCTGGTGGTGCGGCTGGTAGCGGGTTGGATCGGCGTCGTTGTCGTTGCCGGATATCGAACCTGCCGCATTCAGCGCGCCCGACTCGAAGACCGTGCGGCGGTTGCGGTCCCGCACCACCACATGCAGCCACGCGCGCCGCGAGGGATAGGCGGTGGGCAGCTTGTGTCCGGCCAGGTTCCGGACCGAGACCTGGATCTCGAGCCGGCCGGCGCGCGATTCCACCGGGCCGATCTCCACGCGGGCGGCCTCCGTCGCCAGGTGCGCGACGGTCCTGTCGGCCGCCTCGGTCAATTCCCGCGGCAACGCCGCCACGCCCAGTTCGTCCCGATAACGGTTGAAAATCCGCTGCATGAAAAAGTTGCCGCCGGTGAACACGTGCCGGGAGACTCCGGCCCGGGGCGTTCCCAGCACGCTGCTGATCGGCACATCCTCGGCAACCACCGGCATGTGGCACGACTGGCAGCTCCGCTGGTCCCGATACCAACTGTGGAGCCACTCCAGGTACGGCACCTGTTCCGGCAATTCGCCGATCACCTTGCCCCCGGGTCCCAGCGCCTTGGTGATCAGAGTGTGGCATGTTGCGCAGACCTCGCTCTGGCGGATATGCGGCGACTGGGTTGGTTGAAAGCCACCGGTTGAAGTGCGCATGACCCGGACGTGTCCGGCCTCGGGCTGGAAGGGGCCGTATTCGCGCCGCTCGCCTTGGGGCGCGGGTGGATCGATTACGAATCCTCCCACGAAGCTCTCGCGCGTGCCCAGCTTTTGCGTTCCGATCTGATGGCATAGCGAGCACGAAACGCCGTCCGCCGCCAACCGGTCGCCGCGCTCGTCCGGATTAAATCCGAGATGGGCAAAAACTTCCCCCTCGCGGCCGCCCAGCTTCGACTCGTACTGGGCCATGGGCATGTGGCAGATGGAACATTCGTTCTCGATCGCCGCGCGCGACTCCGGATGATCGATGGTCTCACGCCGCACGGCCGCCTGCCAGTAGGGGTCTCGCGCGGCATTGGCCATCATCGTGGGACGCCAGTCGAAACCGATCGAGATGTCCTCTCCCGAGGACGTCGCCAGACCGTTGTGGCAGGCCACGCACCGGTCGGAGGTCTGAAAATGGGGGACCGGCGCTTTGCGGGCGGGCTCGGCGCTGTGCCCGGGCGCCGTCCACGCCGCCAGCAGAAGGGCCAGGGCCGGCAAGCCGCGAAAGCGCATCCTCTCACGCATCTTATTTCCACCCATCGCGCAGCCCGCCGTCGAACCAGTCCCACAGCAGATAGAACATGACCTGGGTGGACCTGGAGCCGGTGTTATTGACCGGAATCCGAAAACCGGCGCTGGCCCGGATGTGCTGGCGCCGGCTGAGGGTCACCTGAAATTGCGGCACGACGTCCCAGTTGATCCCTTCTCCTCTCACCAGTTCGCGGTCGGCCAGCAGTTCGACCATCGGTGACCAGAGGCGTCCGTGGCCCTTCTCCTGTGCGAAGGTCCGACCCAGGACCGTGCGCCAGAACACAGCTTTGGCGGCATCGTCCGTGTGAGTCGGCGCCTCGAAACCGCCTTGAAACTGCAGAAAGCCGTCTTTCGGGAGAACTTGCCCGAAAGCGGCAAACCCTTCGAAGACCGTGACACCCTTGCCCAGGCCCCGAGCCGCATTCCCGGTGGGCAGAATCGCTTCGCCCGCAACGCTCAAAATGGACCCGGTTCGCAGGCTGCTCACAAGCACGCGCTTAAATCCCAGCGTCAGGTCTCCGGTGCCGCCGAACCAGGTTCCCGAGCCAGGCCTTTGGAAACGGAACGGCATGCTCAGGTCGATCTGATTCCTGCTGCCGAAGCGCCGCTCGTAAACCAGCCGGTTGGTGACGCCCCCGCCTTGGGTGTCGATCGCCGCGTCGATCACCATCTCGTCTTCCGGAAAGGCCTTCTCGGTCATCAGCGCGCGCGGCAGATTCAGTTCGCCGCGCGGCCAGGAGGGCTCGCGGCAGAAGCCACGCAGGTACTGGACGACCTTCTCGATCTGCTCGGCTGTCAGCGCCTCACGGAACGAGGGCATGATCTCGGAGAAGCCCCGGGCCGGCCCTCCGTTATGAACGATGGCGCTCCAGTCCCGGTTGGGCTCGCGCGTGGTGGCGACGCAGCCGGTGAAATCGGGGAACGTCTTCGGCGCCTCGAATCCGCGGCTGGTGTCGGGCGCTCCCCGGCCGTCGGTCCCATGGCAGGCCACGCAGTTCGCCCGGAAAATCTCCCGGCCGGTGTCCCGCCCGGAAAGAATACTATGCGGCAACAGCAGGGCGGGGAACATCGCCATCGCCCTGACGAGGCCGGTAAGCTTCCTTCGCATAGCTAGAAATCCAGCGTACCAATTTTCCGGCGGCGTGGCGAGATGCGCCACCCCTGAAGACAAGATCGAATGGCGGAGAGAGAGGGATTCGAACCCTCGATAGAGTTTCCCCTATACACGCTTTCCAAGCGTGCGCCTTCAACCGCTCGGCCATCTCTCCGGGTTCGGCAGGCTGCGGCTTTCCCTAGTCTAGCAAGCGGCCGGGCAGCGCCGCCAGATGCCGCTCCGGTGCGGCGTAGCGGGCGAGCGGCGCGGCCAGGGTTTCAGCGGCGGTTCGCCGCCGGTCGCGCTACGCCGGCTGGTC
Source organism: Bryobacterales bacterium (assembly GCA_030693045.1). Taxonomy (GTDB): domain Bacteria; phylum Acidobacteriota; class Terriglobia; order Bryobacterales; family Bryobacteraceae; genus JACQZT01. The sequence continues at coordinate 15,809 of JAUYBU010000546.1, forward strand.
TCCGGCTTCCTGCTGCAAACGGTCGAGTTCGGCCTGGAGCTTCTTCACCGTGCCCGCGTGCGCCGGGTCGCGGTAGAGGTTCTTCATCTCGCGCGGGTCGTTCTTCATGTCGAACAGTTCCCAGTCGGGCTCGGTGTTGGGTTCCTGCGCGCCCTTCATGCCCAGCGGCTTGCCGTAGTAGTAGATGAGCTTCCAGTCCTTGGTGCGGACGCCGTAGTGTCCCGGCACGTGGTGGTCGTTGGAATTGTGCATCCAGTAGCGGTAGTACATCGACTGCCGCCAGTTTTTCGGCGTCCGGCCTTCCAGGTTCGCGCGGAAGCTGCGGCCCTGCATCTCGGCCGGAGCCTTCGAGCCGGCGAAGTCCAGGAACGTGGGAGCGAAGTCGATGTTCAGCGCGATGTCGCCGTTCACCGAACCCGGCCGGATGGCGCCCGGATAGCGGACCAGGAACGGCATGCGCAGCGACTCCTCGTACATCAGCCGCTTGTCGTACCAGCCGTGATCGCCGAGGAAAAAACCCTGGTCGGAGGTGTAGATGACGATGGTGTCGCCGGCGCTGCCGTCCTGGTCCAGATAATCGAGCATGCGGCCGACGTTGTCGTCCACGCTCTGGATGCAGCGCAGGTAGTCCTTGATGTAGTACTGATAAGCCCACTTGCGCAGCGCGTCGCCCTTGAGGTCGGCCGGGAGCGGCCGCTTGACGTCGCGCTGGTTGCTGTCTTCGCCGACGCGCATCTTGACGTCGGCGACGCTCTTGGCCTTGCCTTCGTAATGGTCGTAGAGGTTGTCCGGCTCGGGGATGGTCTGGCCGTCGAACAGCCTTGCGTACTTGGGCGCGGGGTCCCAGGGCCGGTGCGGCGCTTTGTTGTGGCACATCAGGAAAAACGGTTTCGCGCGGTCGCGCTTCTTGAGCCAGTCCAGGCTGAAGTCGGCGATCAGGTCCGTGCAGTAGCCTTCATGCTTCTTCTTCCCGGTGCGATCGATAAAGACCGGGTCGTAATAGACGCCCTGTCCGGGCAGAATGTTCCAATAGTCGAATCCTTGCGGTTCAGTGACCAGGTGCCATTTGCCGATCATCGCCGTCTGATAGCCGGCGCCTTGCAGTTCCTTGGCAACCTGGTTGCGTTTCGGGTCGAGCTGATCGGCCAGCGTGTAGACGCCGTTCTTGTGGCTGTACTGGCCGGTGAGGATGGCGGCGCGGCTGGGCGTGCAGATGGAGTTGGTGCAGAAGACATTGTCCATGCGCACGCCGCCGCGCGCCAGGCGGTCGATGTTGGGGGTCTTGTTGATGCGGCTGCCGTAGGCCGAGATGGCGTGCGCGGCATGGTCGTCCGCCATCATGTAGAGGATGTTGGGCGGTTTGCGCGGCGCGCCGTAACCTGCCGTCGCGCCGGCCATCATTCCGAGAGCTTCTCTGCGAGTGTAGTTTGACATAGGCAAGAAGGACCATTATGACGCTTTCTGCGGCATACTGGAGGATCGGGAGAAAATCATGAAAGTCGTCGCATTCAACGGAAGCCCGCGGCCGGACGGCAACACCCGAATCCTGCTCGGGTACGTGCTGGGAGAACTGGAAAAGGAAGGCATCGAGACCGAACTCGTGCAAGTGGGCGGGATGCCGCTTCGCGGCTGCACCGCGTGCCTGGAGTGCGCAGTGAACAAAGACCGGCGCTGTACCATCGAGGACGACGCTCTGAACGGCTACGTCGAGAAGATGCTGGCCGCCGACGGCATCCTGATCGGCTCTCCCACCTACTTCGCCGACGTCACCGCCGAGACCAAGGCGCTGATCGACCGCGGCGGGTACGTGATTCGCCAGAACGGCAACCTGCTGCGCCACAAAGCCGGCGCGGCGGTGGTGGCGGTGCGGCGCGCGGGCGCCATGCACGCCTTCGACACCATCAACCACTTCTTCCTGATCAACGAGATGATCGTGCCCGGCTCCAGCTACTGGAACATCGGCATCGGCCGCGCCAAAGGCGACGTCGAGCGCGACGCCGAAGGCATAGAAACCATGCGCACGCTGGGCCGCAACATGGCCTGGCTGCTAAGAAAGGTGGGCAGTGGCACGGCCTGAAGGCCGTGTCTGGAGTTTCTACATATTTTCAGGCGGCAGCGCTGCCGACGAGCTGCTGATCCGTCATTTTGAGATCGAATTCTTTGAGGAGTTCGGGGTGTTCCCCCATTTCCTTGCGTAGTAAGGTCACCAGATCCAGGCAGGACGGCC
>JAUYBU010000566.1 GCA_030693045.1 Bryobacterales bacterium
TCTCGACCATGGGCCCGTTGGACCTGAATGCGGGCCAGGTCCCGGGCGCTGGTAACGCGGGCCGGCCGCTGTATGCGAAATACGGCCGCACAACCAACTCGGTGATTTACACGCCGATCGCCACCAACATGTACGACTCGCTCCAAACCAGGTTGGAGCGCCGCTTCGCGCAGGGACTTCAGATCGGCGCTACCTACACGTGGTCCAAAGTAATCGGCTGGTCGCAGAATTCGGGCGGGCCCTGGGTTCAGGCCCTTTCGTATTTCCGGTTGAACAAGAGGGTGCTGAGCTTCGACCGTACGCATAACCTTCAACTCAGCGGAATTTGGGAACTGCCTTTCGGCGCGAAGAAGCGATTTGTTTCCACCAATCGGGCAGCTTCGGCGGTCCTGGGCGGATGGCGCATCAACACGCTGGCTTCGTTCATGAGCGGGACTCCGTTCTCGGTCAGCTCGTCGGGCACTTCACTGGACATGCCGGGGAGCTCCCAGGTTGCCGATCTGGTCAAACCCGAGGTAAAGATCCTGGGCGGCGTGGGCAGGGGCCAGTCGTTCTTCGACCCCTTCGCTTTCGCGCCCGTGACTCAGGCCCGCTTCGGGACCGCCGGAGCCAACCTGCTGCGCGGACCCGGAATTGTTAACACGAACGTCGGGTTGGGCCGGACGTTCACCCTGACCGAGCGGTTCAGCCTGCAGTTCCGGATGGAGGCCTTCAACTTCACCAACACGCCGCATTTTTCCGCTCCGGGCGCGAACGTCTCGAACATGGTTCTTAACCCGGACGGGACTATCCGAAGCCTGAACGGATATACCGAAATCACGGGTGTGGCCAACACCGGGCGGGACGGCATCGACGAGCGGATGTTCCGCCTCGGGCTGCGGCTCAGCTTCTAACGCTATCGGGCCGAAAGAGGTCCGTCACGGAGCTGACGCGCTATAATGCCGTAACCGTGACACGACGATCTCTGCTGTTCAGCGGCATGGCGCCGGCACTGCGCCGGGATGGGCTCGACCAGGCGGTGCGGCTTGTCGGCGCCAGGGTGGCGGCGGGCGAGGTGGCGGCCGCGGTCCTGCACGTCAGAAGCGGCAAACAGGTGCTCAACCAGGCGTTCGGCGCGGCGCGGACCCCGCGGGCCGTGTTCCTGCTGGCTTCGATCACCAAGCCGATGACCGCCATGGCGGTGATGATTCTGGCGGATCGAAAAGAACTCTCTCTCAACGATCGGGTCCGGAAGTTCATCCCGGAATTTCACGGTGGCGAGCGGAACCGGGTGACCCTGCGCCACCTGCTGACGCACACTTCCGGCTTGCCCGACATGCTCCCCGAGAACGAAGAACTGCGCAAGCGGCACGCGCCGCTCAATGAGTTCGTGGCGGGCGCCTGCCGTACACCGCTGCTCTTCTCTCCCGGCGCCAGGGTGCAGTACCAGAGCATGGGCGTGCTCCTGGCAGGCGAGATCGTGGAGCGGGTTGCAGGCCGTCCCCTGCGCGACTTCCTCCGCGTTCAGGTTTTTGAGCGGCTCGGCATGCCGGACACTTCGCTGGGACTGGGCGGGAGAAAAATTCCGGATACCATGCAATGCCAGGTGGACCAGCACTCGGACTGGGACTGGAACAGCGCCTACTGGCGCGATCTGGGAGCGCCTTGGGGTGGAGCCCATTCGACGGCCAGCGACGTGAGCCGCTTGTTGCGCTACTTCGTCGATCCCGATCCGCCCGTGCTGAAAGCGGAGACGGCGGCAGCCATGATCGCCAACCAGAACCAGGGGCTCAATCTGCCGTGGGGCCTGGGCTGGATGTCGGGCGGGGGCCGGCTCGCAAAAGGCTCCTCCTCACGGACGTTTGGCCACAGCGGGTCGACGGGCACGATCGCCTGGCTCGATCCGGAGAAGGATCTCAGCCTGGTGCTGCTGACCACTAAGCCGGCGGCGGTTTCGCAGAAGACACTGCTCGGGCCGGTCTCCGATGTGGTCGCATCGGCGGGGTAGGGGTCTTACCCAAGTTCAAACGGATGACGGCGGTCGCGCAGCGGAAACGATACCCGGCTCCCGGTTAACTGCGACTGGTACACGCCCATGACCATCTCGACGGCCCACCGGCCATCGCGAGCGCTGCACACCGGTTCGCGCCCCGTTTCGATCGCTTCAATCAGATCGGCCGCCATGATGCGGTTGGCCGCCTCGCGATTTTGCCATACGCCCACTGGCGGCGGCTCCAGCCGCTCCCACCCGCCCGCCTTGTCAAGCGCCCAGGACGCCGAGCGCAGAATCGTGGCCGCCTCGTTCGGCACGGCTGAAAGCGGAATGAAAATCAGCCCCTTGCTCCCACATAGCGTCACGCCGAACCGGCTGCCGGAGCGCACATCGCTCCGCCGCGAACCGAAGTGCCCGTCGATTCCGCGCGCGAAGCGGAAGATCGCGGTCACTGCGTCTCCAGCCACCGGGCCGACCGGTTCGGTGGGCTTCCGCTCCATGCCGCGGCGCACTTCCCTTCCCTGCTCGGTCACGTGCGCGAACACCCACTCCGGATCTCCGCCGAACAACCGCATCAAGTCGAAGCAGTGCGTGCCGAGCACGATAAGATCCTCGCCGCCCGCCCGCGCGTCCTCTTTGCCCCGCGCGCGAATCTCCATGATGTCGCCGATGCCGCCTTCCTGGACCAGCCGTTGCACTTGCAGTGTGATCGGGTGAGGCCGGGCAGGGTGGCCCACTTGAATCTTGATCCCGCGCCGTTCAGCGGCCTCCAGCATGCGATCGGCGTCGTCCACACTTCGGGCGAACGGCTTTTCCACCAAAAGGTGCGCGCCAGCTTCCGCGGCGGCCATCACCATCTCCAGACGCTGGTCCAGCCAGCGGGGACAGATCGCGACCAGGTCCGGCTTCTCCTTCTCAAGCATCTGCCGGTAGTCGCGATAGTCGCGCAAGGCGCCGCAGCGGGCAACGGCGGCCTTTCTGCCGGCCTCGTCCGGGTCTGCCACAGCCACCACCTGAACGTTGGGCAGGCCGTTCCAGGTCCTCTCCCAGTTGTGCCCGTAGTTGCCGCGCCCGGTGTGTCCGATCAGCGCGGCGCGGTAGTTCCGCTTCGGCGGCGTCGCGGCCACAGCCGAGCTCAGCAGGAATCGGCGGCGGTTAAGCATGAGTCGCGAACTCTCCTGCCTGCGCCTTCATCGCGCCGGGACCGAATTGCTGCATGTCCATATGTTCAGGAGTACACCCGCGCCCGGCGCAAGCGCAACCTGGAAGAACCTGAATCCCGCCGCTCCCTGGTAGCGGAATTGGCGGTCCCAGACCTACTCGATCCGCAAGGCATACGCGTACTTGCAGGGCTGCAGCGACGGCGTTTCGACCACCAGCCCTTCCGCCGTATGCGACCACTTCACCGGCGCCGCTGCGCCCAGCATCGACACTCGCTTGGGGGCCGTGGTTACGCTCTTGATGCGCAGTTTGCCATCCGGCGGCCACCCCAGAGCGATCGCGTACACGCGGCCGCCCTTCTGCGTGAAGCGGATGTCCTCCGCCGTGGTGCCCGCGAACTGCCATGCGGTGTGCTGCCCTCGTTGGACAATCAGCTTTTGAGTGTCGCCCTCGGCGTGGATTTTCCAGGGGCGGGTGCCGTAAATAGCTTCGCCGTTGACCTTGAGCCAGTCTCCCATCTCGCGCAGAAAAGCCCGCTGATCGGGGGGAATTTCTCCGGCAGCCGTGGGCGCCAGCGACAGCAGCAGGCCGCCGCCGCGGCTGACGCGGTCCGCGAATCCGCGAATGGTTTCGCCCGCATCCTGCAATTGCAGATCCTGGATGTAGCCCCACGAGTTTTTCCCAATGCTGAGATCGTCGATCCAGGGACGGTCCACTTCCGGAGGACGGTCGCGTCCGGCTTCGAAGGTGAGCATGCCGAACTCGCGCGGGAAGTTGAACTGCTTGTTCCCCGCGAACTTGTTCAGCACTTCCACGCTCGAGCCCCGGTTGTAATAATGCGCCAGAGTGGAAGTCACCGCGCTGACGACGTCCCCGGATTGAAAATCGCCGCCATCGAACCACAGAACGTCGGGACGGTAATTGTCGATCACCTCGAACAGTTTGTCTTTCCACTGCGCTACGAATTGCGCCTTGGTCGAAGTGAACTGGTTCCAGTAGAAATCCGCGTACTTGGCGTCGAACAGGTCCAGATTGGCCTTGCGCGCCTGTTCCAGGTACGGTTTCGCGGGCAGATACCAGCCGAACGTGCGCATGTGGTGTTCGGTTGCGATGATCTTCAGATTCTTCGACCGCAACGCCCTCACCAGGTCGCCGTATAGGTCGCGGCGGGGGCCCATCTCTCCGGCGTTCCAGCGGTTCACTTTGCTCTTCCAGAGCCCGAAGCCGTCATGATGTATCACTGCGATGCCGGCGTAGCGCGCACCGGATTGGCGGATGATTTCGGCCCACTCGTCGGGGTTGAACTTCTCCGCTTTGAACA
>JAUYBU010000110.1 GCA_030693045.1 Bryobacterales bacterium
GCCGCTGACCAGCCGCCACTTGCCCCAGATGGTGCAGGAATCCCATTTCTTCAGAATCTGGCCGTATTGCACGACCAGCATGCGATCCGGGATCGCGGCCTTCGTGTCTTTCAACAGCCCGGCCAGGCTGGCGCCGTCGAATTGCGCGCCGCGGCGGTCCTTCAGCCCGCACAGGTCGATCAAGGTCGGCAGGACGTCCTGCATCTGGGCCGGCGTGTTGACGTCGCCGGCCGGGCGCAGGCCGCCCGCGGGCCAGCGCACGAAACACGGCACGCGGTGCCCGCCGTCGTAGATCTGCGTCTTGCGGGCGCGCATGCCGGCGTTGAAGACCGGAACGCCGGCGGTGCCGCCGTTGTCGCCCATGAAGATCACGATCGTGTTCTCGCGCAACCCGGTCTCTTTGAGAAATACATCCAGCTTCTCCACGTTCTCATCCAGGGTGGCGATCATGCCGAAAAACGCGGCCGGCAATCCGGGCTTCTTGTAGGGCGCCGAGTACTTGTCGGCCACCCAGGCGGGGCCGTGCGGCACGTTGGTGGGCAGATAGCAGAGGAACGGCGCTTTCTTGCTCCGGCGCTCGCCCATCCATTTCATCGCCTCGCCGAACCAGAAGTCGGTACAGTAGCCGGTGAAGCGCTTCCCAACCCCCTTGTCGCGGTAGCGGCCGTCGAAATAGTCGTTGTCGAACTCCGGCGCGGAACTCAGGCCCCAGCCGAAGAAGTACTTCGCCTCCTGGAATCCGCGGTCCATCGGCCGGTAGGGATAGTTGTCGCCGACGTGCCACTTGCCGAAGATCCCGGTCGAGTACCCGTTGGCGCCGAAGATGTCTCCCATGGTCGGGAGGCCGCGGCGCAGAACCGCCCGGCCCGCGGTGACCGAGGTCGCGCAGTTGTGCAGCGCGTCCTGTCCGCTGAGCAGTTGGCCGCGCGTGGGCGTGCACATGGGCGCGGAGTGAAAATCGGTAAAGCGCACGCTTTCACCGTGCAGCTTGTCCAGCGCCGGAGTTTTGAGCACCGGATTCCCGTGACAGGAGAGATCGCCGTAGCCCTGATCGTCGCTGAGAAGAACAATGACGTTGGGGCGGCCCTGGCTCGCGCCGGAAGATGAGCCGGACAGGGCGGCCGCGGCGCCGGCCGCGCGCAGGAATTCCCGCCGGTTGGCCGGGCAGTTGGTGTTGCCGTTGGTGGGTGCCATGGTGACATCGATCAGAATATCAGTTTCCCGGGTCCGTTTTAGGCAGAACCGCGTGCGCGTCTCACAAGTGCGATAAAGCGGCTTACGGAAAAGATCTTTGCCGGCCGCTGCAACGCGGGGCCCTCGTTGCTACTTAACCGGTTGGACATAGAGTCGAAAATCGGGTGAGCTAAGGTGTCCCCCCGATGTGGTCTGGACGGCATTAGCGCGACCATATGTTTGAGCCCCGAGAAACAATGCCATACGTGCCACCGCACTCGCGCTATCGTTCTCTGGCGACGAAGTTCTCCATGTTCACCGGCACGCTGGTGTTCTGGGTCGTGGGCACGATATTCGCCTTCAATTTCCGGCAGGACCCCTGGGACGCCCGCAAGGCCTTGATCCTGTGCGTGATCGTGTTTCTGCTGGCTGGCGCCATCTCGCGTTTCAGCCACCGTCTGCTGGTACGGCCGCTGCGAAACCTGCAAACCGGCATCGACTCGGTCGGACAAGGAAAGCTGGAGACGCTGCAGATCAGCTCCACGGGCGACGAGATCGAAGTCCTGGGCCACGCGTTCAACCGCATGATCGAGGCGCTGGCGGCCTCTCAGGCGGAGATCCAACGCCACCAGGAGTTGCTCGAAGAGCGGATTCGCCAGCGCACGGAAGCGCTGGAAGAGGCGATGCACCGGGCCATGGCCGCCAGCCAAGCCAAGAGCGAGTTTCTGGCCAACATGTCGCACGAGTTACGCACGCCCATGAGCGGCATCCTGGGGATGGTCGACCTGGTGCTTGACAGCCGCCTGAGCGACGACCAGCGCGAGGATCTGCAAACCGCGCAGCGTTGCGCGCACTCGCTGCTGGCGCTGTTGAACGACCTGCTGGATCTGTCCAAGATCGAGGCCGGGCGCATGGCGCTGGAGCGGATTCCCTTCGCACTGGACCGGCTGGCGGACGACTGCGTCACCTCGCAGTTGCCCAAGGCCCGGCGCAAGGGTATCGAGTTGACCTGCCAGATGACCGCTTCGGTGCCGCGGCACGTGATCGGCGATCCTCTGCGTCTGCGTCAGATTCTGACGAACCTGGTGAACAACGCCGTGAAGTTCACCGAGTCCGGTTCGGTCGCGGTTCGCTTCCATTCGGCGCCGTCGGCGGAGCCAGGCCGGTTTATGCTGCTGGTGGAGGTGACGGACACGGGAACCGGCATCCCGGCCGAGAAGCTGCCCGTTATTTTCGAGAAATTCACCCAGGCCGACGGAAGCATCACGCGGCGTTTTGGCGGCACCGGTCTGGGTCTGGCGATCACGCGAAAGCTGGTCGAGGCGCACGGCGGAACGATCCGGGTGGAAAGCGAGGAAGGCCGGGGCAGCAGTTTCCATGTTTCGCTTCCCTACGAGCAAGCCCAGACCGCCGCGGGTGCGCCGGCGACGGTCCATTCCGGCAGCCGCGCCGATGTCGGCGCTTTGCCGCCGAAACCGCCGGCGCGCCTTTTGGTGGTGGAAGACAACCTGGTCAATCAGAAGATTGTTTGCGCCATTCTGCGCAAGAAAGGCTACACCATCGAGATCGCCAACAACGGTCAGGAGGCCCTGGAGAAACTTGAAAGTGGCGAATTCGCCCTGGTCCTGATGGACATTCAGATGCCCGTGCTGGATGGGCTGGAGACGACGCGGAGAATCCGCCGGACGGATCCCCTCAGGAATCTGCCGATCGTGGCAATGACCGCGCACGCCATGACCGGCGACCGCGAGCGGTGCCTGGAGGCCGGGATGAACGCCTACGTGTCCAAGCCCGTGAATCCGGCCCATCTGATCGCGACCGTGGAGTCCTATCTCGAACCGGGGGCGACCACCCGGCGAATCGACGAAGGCTCCGATCCGATTGACCGCGACCAGGCCGCCCGTATCATGGATTCCAACCAGGGACTCATGCGGAAGATGGTTCAGTTGTTCCTTCAGATGGCGCCCGAACGCCTCGCGAAGCTGCACTCGGCGGCGGCCCGAAGCGACCAGACCGAGCTTTCCATCGAGGCGCGGGCGATCAAGGGCGCGGCCGAGCGCATCGCGGCGCAAGACGTGGCCCAGTGCGCCGCCGGCCTGGAGGACGCCGTGCAGTCGAGCGACTATGCGCGGGTGGGCGAACAACTGGTTCGTCTGGAGAACGAAATCCGCCGCCTCCAGACGGCGCTTCCCGACGACGCCGGCCAGACCGTGCACAGCGCGGCGTAATCAGGGTTCCAGCGCGGCCGCCTGCGCCCGAACCAGCGACCAAACCAGTTCGATGTCGTCGCGCCGCGTGGCCACGTTGCCCACCGCCATCCGCAACGCGAAACGGCCGTTCAAAACCGTGTGCGACAGAAACGCCTGTCCGGAGGCGTTGATTCGCTCCAGCAGACGCTGATTCTGCTGGTCCGATCCCCGGTAGCGAAAGCAAACCAGCGCCAGCGGCACCGGCGCGGCCAGCTCAAACCGCGGGTCCGCCTCCACCCACGAGGCGAACTCGCGCGCCCACAAGATGTGCGAGCGCAGGATCTCGACCACGCGCTGGCGGCCGAAATAGCGCAGGATGAACCACAGCTTCAGCGCCCGGAAGCGGCGGCCGAGTTGCAGGCCATAGTCCATCAGATTGACCGCGCGCGAGTCCTCGCTGGTCTTCAAATACTCGGCCGCCAGCGAGAAGGCGCGGCGCAATACTTCGGGCCGGCGCGTGTAGAAGGCGCTGAAATCGACCGGCGTGAAGAGCCACTTGTGCGGGTTGATGACGATCGAATCGGCGCGCTCGGCCCCGGCCAGCACATGCCGGAACTCGGGAACGATAGCCGCCGGGCCGCCGTAGGCGCCGTCGATGTGCAGCCACAGGCCGTGCTGTTCGGCGATATCGGCGATGGCCGGCACAGGGTCGATGCTGGTCGTGGACGTCGTGCCGGCGGTGGCCACCACGCAGAACGGTTTCTTCCCGCCGGCGAGATCTTGCT
>JAUYBU010000177.1 GCA_030693045.1 Bryobacterales bacterium
ATACATTCAAGCAATGCAAGAGGAAAGTGATCCATTTAGTGGCTACATTTGTCAGGCCAAATCAGAGCCAAGCGATAGAGGGGATTGGAGTTGACCTACTTCACAGCCTGGAACTTCGGCTTAATCGAACTCTCGACAGAGGGTTTCTCACCGATAAGAGTAGTGTGGCGGCTCGTCTGCGGCTTCAGATGTGCCCGGTATGGCTGGTGATTCTGGTGGTGTTGCCCGCTTGGTCCGGCGAATTCGAGCCGATTCAGTCCGTCCGCGCGTGGATCGCCGCGAACCCGGCGCAAACGAGGGGGTGCCGGGTTCGCGGCGTGGTCATCGTTCGTCCCGGCTCGTTGAAGTCCAAGTCCAGTGACTTCTATGTTCAGGACGAGTCGGGCGGAATTTCCGTAGTCAGCGATTCCCGGCTGTCGTTGGGGTTGGGGGACGAAATCGAATTGACGGGCCAAGCGTTCATGCCCCGGAAAATGGAACCGGAGATCGATCTGGTCCAGATGACACGGACAGGGGGAGGTCCCCGTCCGGTCCCCAAACTGGTGCCGGTGAAGGATGTCGTCAGCGGCCTCTACGCCGGGCAGTTGGTCTCAGTCCGGGCCATCCTGTCCGGGCGCAGGGTGGGCGAAACACGGGACGACATTCTGCTGGACGGCGGCAGGTTGGAGGCTTTCCTGCGACGCCCGGCCGGTCAGCCTTCGGTCTCCGAGCGCGCCGCTCCCCTGGGTTCGGAGGTCCAGGTGGCGGGAATTGTCGTCCCGCTGGGTCAGAACTATTATCGGCTTCAGATGCGGTTCGCATCGGACCTGACCCTGTTGCGACAGCCCGGTCGCTTTTCCGCCTGGCAGGTCGTTTCGCTGTTCGGAGTTCTGGCCGGCATCGCCGGGACGGTGGCGTTGTGGATCGTGGCGTTGCGCCGCGCGGTGGCGGCGCAAACGGCCGAGATCCGGGCTCTGCTCGAAAAAGCGAACGCGTCGTCGCGGCTGAAATCGGAGTTCCTGGCCAACATGAGCCACGAAATCCGAACGCCGCTGAACGGGATACTCGGAATGCAGGCGCTGGCGCTGGCCACCGCTCTGGACGCCGAACAGCGCGATTGCGTGAATTCCGCGCAGCGGTCGGCGGAACTCCTGCTGTCGGTGCTCAACGACGTCCTGGACTTTTCGAAGATCGAAGCCAATCGCATCGATCTGATCCTGGAGCGCTTCTCGCCGTCCGAACTGCTCCGCCATTCCGCCGGCTCGCTGGCGGCTTGCGCCGGTGAAAAGCGGCTGGCCATCCGCATCGACGTGGATGCGGCCGTACCGGAAAGCGTTGTGGGCGACCCGGGCCGGGTCCGGCAGGTTCTGCTCAATTTGATTGGCAACGCGATCAAATTCACCGAGACCGGGCAGGTGTCTCTGGCCGCCGCCGTGGATTCCCAGCGGCCCGATGGCGAGAGGGAAGACCTGCTGGATCTGCGCTTCTCGGTCGTCGATACCGGCATCGGAATCCCCGGCGAGCAGCAGGCCAGCGTGTTCGAGGCGTTTCACCAACTGGACGGAACCTCGACCCGGCGGCACGGCGGCACCGGACTGGGGCTGACGATCTCGGCCCGCCTGGTGGAACTGATGGGCGGCCGCATCTGGCTGGAAAGCGTGCCTGGCAAAGGGAGCGGCTTCCATTTCACGGTCCGGGTTCAGCGTTGCGCGCCCGAGGCGCGCCGCCAAACGCCGAACCAGCCGCTGGCGCGCGGCGCACCCAGCGGCCAGGACCGCGCCGTTCGCGTCCTTCTGGTCGAGGACAACCTGGTCAACCAAAAACTGTTTGTCCGGTTGATTGAGAAGCTGGGCCATCAGGTCTCGGTTGCCGCCAACGGCAGGGAAGCGCTCGCCATGCACGCCGCCAGCCGCTTCGATGTGGTGCTGATGGACGTGCAGATGCCCGAGATGGACGGGATCGAGGCCACCCGGGAGATCCGCCGCCGGGAACAGGGACGCGGCGCGCGCACGCCCATCCTGGGCCTCACCGCGCATGCCATGAAGGGCGACAAGGAGCGCTGTCTGGAGGCCGGCATGGACAGCTATCTCGCCAAACCCGTCCGGGCGGGTGAACTGACCGAGGCGATCGCCACCCTGGTGGCGCCATCGCAATGCGCGGCCGGGCCGGGGTGAAAGTCGCGGCAGCCGAAAGCGCCTGCCCCACGTGGCGCGTCCACGCCTAGCGAACCAGTGAATTGAAGAACAGCTTGAAGCCCTGGTAGCTCTGGGCGCGGTATTGCGGGCGCATTCCGAACATCACCACGCGACCCTTGCCCGCCGGCGCGTCGATCAGCGCGGCGCGCCCGGCCAGGTACTTGTCGCCCAGCAGCCACCCGGAGGCCAGCAGCTCGGATTGCGGGTAGCGCGCCACAACCCCCGCTTCCACATCCCACGCCGGGCTGCCCTGCGACCAGATGGTGATCTGGGCGGGCAGGCCCAGCGCCAACGGGTGCTTCGGATCCAGACGGGCGTTCAAGATGGAACCGGGCGAGTAGAACTCGCGGCTCCCCAGACCGCCGACGACATTCCTGGCGGCGACGCCCAGCCGCTCGCCCAGCTCGCAAGCGTGGTTCAGCAGGACCACCGTTCCGCCCTCGGCCAGAAACTGCTTCAATGCCTGGATGCCCTTTTCGCCCAGACCGCCGGTAAACTCGGCGGGCATCGAGCCCGGGCGATGGCCGTTCAGAATGCTCGCGGCCGATTGCTCGGCGAAGACGATGACGTCGAGGCGGGGGCGCAAGGCCGCGGCGTGGAAATCGCGGTTCATCAGGCTCGAGTATTCGAAGCCGAACTGTTCGAGCAGCCAGCGCGTCCAGCCCTCGTCCATATTGGCCACGTAGCTCTTGTACAGGCCGATGCGGGGGCGCTTCAGCTCGATCCGGCCCGATCCGGCATCCCGGAAGAAATCCCCCGTCGAGGTGTCGCGCCAGAGGGAACCGCCGGACTTCCAAATGCCGTTCACCCCGCGCCAGCTTTCGACGTCCGAGGCGGCCAGCGCTCCGGCGGTCGCGGGGCGGTCGAGTTGGACCGGGTACTTCGCCGCCGGGGCCAGGTCGGCCGTGAACGGCGTCTCGATGGTGTCCGCCGCGACACCCATCAACAACGGCAGCGTGTGCGCCGTCACGTCGTAAGGCCGTTTGGGCGGGCCGCCGGGGTAAAGGCGAAGATCCGGATACTGTTGCCGTTCCAGCAACGTCTTGGCGAAAGCGCTGTAGGGCTGCTGCATGCGTATGACGTAAGTTCCGGGCGGATACTGCTTGCCGCCGGCGGTGAACGGCGCGCTGGCGCGCTCGATCTCGACCAGGCCGAAGGCCAGGGTCTCGAGCAGCTTCCTGGCCGAGCCCGGATCGAATTGGCTGGCCGGGACGACGAACGCATAGGGCGATTTGCGCGCCACGGCGCGCTGATGAATGGCGTAGAAATTCCGCACGAAATCGGCGCGGCGCGCGCTGGCCTCAAACAGCAGAGACTCCCAGGCGATCAACTGGTAGTCGATGATGTCGCGCAGACGCCACTCCCCGCCCATCCACGGTTCCAGGTAATTCCAGCTTGTCTGACGCGGGTTGTAGCCCAGCCCGTTTTCGCCGATCTGCTCCGGCTTCACGGTAATCGGCGAAGCGATGCGCGCGCTGGCCGATTCGGTCAGAATGCGCAGCCCGCCGTGGTAGGCCTGGTAGTGGCGGGCCGGCGTCCAAAAGTCGTACAGGGCGTTGATGACCACGCCGGTTTTGCCGGCGGCGGTCAGGTCGGTGGCCATGGCTGTGCCGATCAGGTTGCACTGCTGGGCGATGATGGGGTCGATGTTGGGCTCGATCGGATCCATCCATGGCGGCACGAACATGCGCGAAGCGTAGGGCCCCTGCTGGTGGACGTCGTAGACGATGTGCGGATGCCAGACGTTGTGAAGCTGGGAGATGGCCGCGCGCGTTTCGGCCTGCGAGAAGATGTACCAGTCGCGGTTGTTGTCGTGGCCCACGTACTTCTGGTAGAGCTCGGGCGGCGAGGTGCCCTCGAAGGGCGTCCCCAGCGTTTTGCGGTACCACGCCGTGACCAGGTCCAGCCCGTCGGGGTTGATGGACGGCGCCAGGATGAAGATGGTGTTGTCGAGGATGGTGCGGAACTTGGGCTTGTCCTGGGTCAGCAGTTGATAGGCGAATTGGATGGCCGTGTGAGTGGCGGCGATTTCGGTCGCGTGGATGGAACCGGTGATCAGGACCACGGTCTTGCCCTCGGCGATGAGTTTTTCCGCCTCGGCGGGGGGCGTGCGGCGCGGGTCGGCCAGCCGCTGCTGGATCTGCTGGTAGCGGCCCAGGTTCTTGATGTTGGCGGCGCTGGAGATCCAGGCCGCGACGAGCGGCCGGCCTTCGGTGGACTTACCGATTTCGCGAAAGCGGATGCGGTCGCTGGATGCGGCGAGCTTCTGGAAATAGGAAACCACCTTGTCCCAGTCGAGCACCGTGCGGTCGACGCCGATCTGGTGCCCGAAGTGGCTCTCGGGCGTTGGAACCGGCGCCGCAAGAGCGGTCCAGCCCAGGACCGCCAGCAGTAGGATCGCTCTTATGCGCATGGGCGAGTCAGCTCCGTCCAAAGGGCCTTGTAGTAGGTGAGGAAGCGTTCCGGCTCCTTGCTTTCCGGGCACTCGCACAGCGTGTAGCGGTCGTACTTGGACTCGCGCATCAGGGTGAACAACTCGCGCCACGGGTAGGCGGGCCGGGACAGTTCGTTGATGTGCGCGCTCTTGAGCCACGGGCGCAGCAGTTGAAAGCTCTGCCGGACGCTTCCGTTGACGATGTCGCCGGGATTGGAGTTCCAGCACAGGCCCACCTGCTCGTGGCGCGCCACCTTCATGATGTCGGCGCACACGCGCGGGTTCGAGGTGGCCGAGCCGTGCACTTCCATCCAGACTTCGACGCCGCGGCCGGCGCCATACTCACCCAGTTCGCGCAGGCACTCACCGATGTTCTTGACCGTCGTCTCGACCGGGACTTCCTTGGGCAGCCCGTTCGGCCGCACCTTCACGCCCCACGCGCCGGTGTCGTGCGCCAGTTCGATGAAGCGCTTGCCGTCCTCGACGTTTTTCCTGCGCACCGCCGGATCGGGCGAGTGGAATTCGCAGGTGGAGCCGAAGCTGACCAGGCGGATCTTCGAGCGCTCGAAGCGCTTGCGCACCTTCTCGCGTTCGTCGGCCGGGAGCGTGATTTCGACGCCGTGCTTGTGGCCGGTGCGAAGCTCGACGCCCTCAAAACCGGCGGCCTCGAGATTCTTTATGATGGTTTCCACGTCCCAGTCCTTCAGGACGTTGTAGGTGACTGCCCCGAGCTTCATGGAAGGTTCCTCCCCCGCAGTGGATTCGCGAAGATTCATTGTAGCCGCAACGGCGGGCCCCGCGGAAACCCGGGATCGAGGGAGTGTTGCGCTGGTCTCGCAGGGGACACGCCTGTGTCCCGGGGTAAGCGATGGTTTCCGTAAGATTAGCCCGGAGTGTCCCCGGATTCTGTCCCGGACTTATGAAATGCCGGGCTGATCGGATTCAGGCTCCGGCTCAACCGCCTCCTCTTTCACCTTCTCAATGCCGATGGTGAAGCTGGCGATCAGCGCGGCGATCGCACCCAGCCCTGCCAGCACTGGCGCGGCAATCGCGCCCACCGTCGCGACGGTCAGGGGAATTTCCATGAAGGTGTTCCCCTTGTCGTCCTTGACGATGATCCGGCGCACGTTCCCGGCGTGAATCAACTGGCCCACTTTGTCCACCAGTTCCTTGCCGAAAACTTTGACCTCTTCGTAAACCACCCGCATCTGCTCCATGATGAGATCAGGGTAGCAGAAGCGCGAAGCCGGGGCTGCGGCCACGGTCACGCCCGCCGGTCCCGGAAAAAGGGGCCATACCAGGCTGACGCATTTTTATTAGCCGCAGCCGCTGGTGCCGCCGCAGTTCTCGCACTTGTAGCAGGAGCCGGCGCGGGTCATCAGCCCCCCGCACTCCGAGCACAGCGGCGCGTCTTCCATTGTCGAACCGAAGGGCAGCGACTGCTGGGGTTCGGGTTCGGTGGGCCGCATCTTGGACGTTTCGCCGGCTTCGCTCACCGCGGCGTATTCGGGCCCCAGGAACTTGGCGGCGAGCCAGCGGAAGATGTAGTCCATGATCGACTTGGCGTAGGGCACCTGCTGGTTGCCGGTCCAGCCGCTGGGCTCGAAGCGCACGTGGCTGAACTTGTCGACGAAGAATTTCAGCGGAACGCCGTACTGCAACGAGTAGCTGATGGCCGTGGCGAAGCCGTCCATGAGGCCCGAGATGGTCGAGCCTTCCTTGGCCATGGTGATGAACAGTTCGCCCGGCATGCCATCTTCGTAAAGACCCACGGTGAGGTAACCCTCGTGACCGCCGATGGAGAACTTGTGGGTGATCGACGGCCGCTCGTCGGGCAGTTTCCGCCGCACCGGCCGGTAGACGATCTTCTCGACCGCGGCCGCCGGGGCCGTGGTCTTGGCGGGAGTCTTGTCGCCCTTGCCGGTGGTGAGCGGCTGCACGCGCTTGGAGTTGTCCCGGTAGATGGCCACCGCCTTCAGCCCCATGCGCCAGCTCTCGATGTAGGCGTCCATGATGTTCTCGGCCGTGGATTCCTCCGGCATGTTGATGGTCTTCGAGATGGCGCCGGAGATGAACGGCTGCACGGCGGCCATCATTCTTACATGGCCCATGTGCTGGATGAAGCGCGTGCCGTTGTCCGGGCGGAAGCTGCAATCGAACACCGCCAAGTGCTCGGGCTTCAGCCCGGGGGCGCCTTCGATGGTGCCGGTCGCGTCGATGTGGCTGACGATCTTTTCCACCTGCTCGGGGCTGTAGCCCAGCCGCAGCAGCGCCTGTGGGACGGTGTTATTGACGATCTTGAGAACCCCGCCGCCGACCAGTTTCTTGTGCTTCACCAGAGCCAGGTCGGGCTCGACACCGGTGGTGTCGCAATCCATCATGAAGCCGATGGTGCCGGTGGGCGCAATCACCGTGGTCTGCGCGTTGCGGAAACCCGAGCGCCGGCCCATTTCGTAGGCTTCGCTCCAGACCGCGCGCGCGGCTTCGAAAAGCGCGGCCGGAACCCGTTGGCTGTCGATGCGCGACACCGCATCGCGGTGCATGCGGACAACCTCGAGGAACGACGCCTCGTTCTCGGCGTAGCGCGCGAACGGCCCGGTGGCGGCGGCCACGCGCGCGCTGGTCAGATACGCCTGGCCGCACATGACGGCGGTGACGGCGCCGGCCCAGTCGCGGCCCTGGTCGCTATCATAGGGAATGCCAAGCGCCATCAGCATGGCGCCCAGGTTGGCGAAGCCCAGGCCCAGCGGCCGGAAGTCGTGCGAGTTGCGCGCGATCGGCTCGGTCGGATAGCTGGCGCTGTCGACCAGAATCTCCTGCGCCAGCGTGATGGTGTCCACGGCGTGACGGAACGCCTCGACGTCGAACTGGCCGTTGGCCGTGACGAACTTCATCAGGTTCAGGGACGCCAGGTTGCAGGCCGAGTCGTCCAGGAACATGTACTCCGAACACGGGTTCGATGCATTGATCCGCCCGCTGGCCTTGGAAGTGTGCCAGCGGTTCACGGTCGAATCGAACTGCATGCCCGGGTCGCCGCACTGATGCGTGGCCTCGGCGATGTGCTTCAACAGGTCGCGCGCTTTGTAGCGCTTCACCGGCTGCCCGGTGACGCGCGAGCGGGTCCACCAATCCCCGTCCTCGACCACCGCGTGCATGAACTCGTCGGAAACCCGCACCGAGTTGTTGGCGTTCTGGAAGAAAATCGAGCCGTACGCCTCGCCATCCAATGAGGAATCGTAACCCGCGTCGATCAGCGCGTGGGCCTTCTTCTCTTCCTTGGCCTTGGACCAGATGAATTTCTCGATGTCGGGATGGTCGGCGTTGAGGATCACCATCTTGGCCGCGCGGCGGGTCTTGCCGCCCGACTTGATGACGCCCGCGAAGGCGTCGAAGCCCTTCATGAAACTCAGCGGGCCCGACGCGCGCCCGCCGCCCGAAAGGATCGCGTCCTCCTCGCGCAGGGTCGACAGGTTGGTTCCCGTGCCCGAGCCCCACTTGAACAACATGCCCTCGGTTTTCGCCAGGTCCAGGATCGATTCCAGCGAGTCGCGAATCGAGTTGATGAAGCAGGCCGAACACTGCGGCCGCGGGTCGCCCGAGTCGAGCCGGCGAATGCGGCCCCCCTCTTCGTCCCAATACCATCCGTAGCCCCGGGCCTCTTTCACGCCCACGTTGAACCAGACCGGCGAATTGAAGCACGCCTTTTGCGTCAATATCAGGTGCGCCAATTCGTTCCGGAAGTTGTCGGCGTCTTCGGCGGTCTTGAAATAGCCATCCGCCTTGCCCCACCCGGCAATCGTGTCGACGACGCGATGCGCCAGTTGCGCGACGCTGCCTTCGCGCCCCGGCGAGCCCAGCTTTCCGTGGAAATACTTGCTGGCGACGATGTTGGTGGCCGTCTGGGACCAGTCGGCCGGAATCTCGATGTCCCGCTGCTCGAAAATGACCTGGCCTTTATCATTACAGATGCTGGCGCTGCGCAGATCCCACTGGATCTCGTCGTAGGGTGTCCGGCCGGGCTCCAGCCGGGCGGTGAAATATCGCGAAAAACTCACGCCAAGCCGCTCGGCCTTGGGCAAAGCGCGCTTAGGCTCGGCGGCCGGCACGCTCAGATCCACGCTTAACTGACCCACGATTGCTTCCTTCCAGGGGAATAATGCTGACGATCGCTATGATGCCCCAATATGTTGTGGCACGTCAAGAACTATATCTATATACGGTGCAGTGGGTTACAACGCCCGAAATCCGAGTTCACCGAATCCCGTGTCAATACCCGTGAAAAAAACCGGGGACGGAGTGCTCTTTCCCCATTTCTTTCGTGGCACGGCCTTCAGGCTAATACCGCAAGCTTTTTCAATTGGGGTCCTGGCGTTGGCTCGCCAACGGTGGCTCATGACGCTTTAGATCTTGTCTCGACAACTCGATCATCGGTCAGGCGACCGTTGGAATCAAAATTTCAAATATCCTTGGCCACGAGTCTGTCAGGGATTGGAAACCCGGGAAAATCGAACGTCGGCAAGAGGGCACAAGAGGAATTATCCAGGTGTTGCATATACCGGACCTTCTTGCGCCGGCCCGCGCGCCGCGCCAACTCCTCCGGCAACTCGTCCCCGCGCTGCCGTTTGCCGCACTTCGCGTCCTCGGCGGCGTCGGCCTGTTCGGCGCGCCGCAGGAGTTCTTCCACTTCTGCCCGCAACTTCTGCTCGGCCTCGCTCATCCGCCCACAGCTCATCGCCTTGTGCTCGCCCGCGTTGGCCTGCAGTTTGGTGCCGTCGATGGCGACGTGCCCCAACTTCACCAATCCCGCCTTCTGGCACAACTGCAGGGCTTGCAGGAAAAGCCCTGCCAAGACGCTCAAATGCCGCTTGCGAAATTCGTTCAGAGTGCTGTGGTCGGGCTGCCGCGAACTGGACACGATGCACTAACCGTACAACAGCAACCGGATCATCATAACCGGATGGCAGGCGGCCTGCCCGCGTCGGCGACGAAGCGTGCCAGGTGCTTTTCCGGCAGCCAATCGTGCAGCGAGGGCGGCAGCCGCAAGATCTGATCCGGATCGTCGGAACGGAAGCACTTGCCCCTAACTCCATTTTACGAACGCGAGCGATCTATTCCCGGCAGACTCCTGGTTGCCGGGGATACCCCCGGCGAAAAAGAGGGTGCCTCTGTCCCTAGTTGATGTGCAGCCATTGGCTGGTGCGGGCGGATTCGATTACGGCGTCGCAGACCTTTTGGGTCTCAAGGCCGGTGCGGAAATCCGGCTGGGTCCACTTGCCGCTTTCGATGCCTTCGACGAAATCGGCGAGCGCGTTCAGAAATGTGTGCTCGTAGCCGATACAGGTTCCGGGAACCCAGTAGTGGCTCATGTAGGGGTGCTCGGAGTTGGTGGTGTGGATCTTGCGCCAGCCGGTCAGGTGCGATTCGGCTTTCTTGCCGGATTGAAGCTGCTTGTACTCGAAGTACTGCAGATACTCGGGCTCCTCGAGGTCGAAGTAGACCGAGCCGTCGGCGCCGTTCAATTCGAACGTGTTGAAGTTCTTGCGGCCGCGCGCGTAGCGCGTCGATTCGAAAGTGCCCATCGAGCCGTTGGCGAACTCGGCCAGGAACATGCACGCGTCGTCGATGAGGACCGGCTCCCGCTGGCCGCTCACGACGTGCTTGCGCTCCTTCACGAAGGTTTCGGTCTTGGCGACCACGCGCGTGATGGGGCCGTTCAACCACATGGCGGTGTCGATGGAGTGCGCCAGCAGATCGCCGGTGACGCCCGAGCCCGCCACGCGCGCGTCCAGCCGCCACAGCGCGTCGCCGCCCTGCGGCACGTCCTCGGAAATAGTCCAGTCCTGCAAGTAGGTGGCGCGGTAGTGGAACGGCCGGCCGATGCGTTTCTCATCGACAATCTGCTTGGCCAAAGCGATGGCCGGCACGCGCCGATAGTTGAACCACACCATGTTCGGCACGCCGGCCCGCTCGACGGCCGCCACCATCTCCTCGGCCTGGGCAACGTTCATGGCCAGCGGCTTCTCGCAGCCCACCATCTTGCCCGCGGCCGCGGCCGCCACGGCGATGTCCCGGTGGGCGACGTTGGGGACGCAAATGTCGATCAGATCGATGTCACTGGCTTCGACCAGCTTGCGCCAGTCGGTCTCCACCCGTTCGTAGCCCCACGTCGCGGCGTAGGTCTGGGCCTTGGGCTCATTGGTGTCGCAGATTGCCTTCAGCACCGCGCGGTGTTCCACCGGAAAAAAGTTATTGAGCCTGCGATAGGCATTCGAATGCGTGCGGCCCATGAAGCCGCAGCCGATCAATCCAACGCGAAGTTCCTTTGCCATATGGGGGTCCTTCCTGTTATCCGTATTTCAAAATCAACTGGTCCAGCACCTTCTTGCAAGCCGCCGTGGCGCCCCAGGCGTCGGGGTAGAAGCACAGGTCGACGGTCCACCAGTCGTGAGGGAGCCGCGACGCCTTCACCAGTTCCGGCATAAGCTCGTCGAAGTTGAGCACGCCGGCGCCGAAGGGCGGGTGCGCGGAAGTTTCGTCGTTGCCCGCGGCGTCCTTGTGGCAGGAGTTGTCCGAATCGATCAGGTGCAGATGGAAGATTCGGCCCGAAAGGAAGCGGATGAAATCGACCTGGGTTGGGAACACCTCTTTGTCGCCTTCCTGGCGGGTGCCGTTGACGCCCACCATCTGGCCGTGACAGGTGTCGTACATCAGGCCGAAGTTGGGCTTGTCGACGGCGTCGTGGATGCGCACGATGTCGCTCGGCTTGTTAAAGGCGAAGCCCGGTTCGAACTCCCAGGCCACACACTGGCCGTTGGCGGCGGCGATGTCGCAGCACTCCTTCCACGTCTTCACCACGCGCTGGATGGCCGTATTGTAATCGACCTCGCGGAGAATCGTCGGCGGCTGCACCGTGTCGACGCGAATAGATTGGATGGCAACGTCGCGAGAGAATTCGGAGTTCTTGCGAAATTCCGCGATGTACTTGGACTGGTCGTCCGTATTGATCAGCTTCTCGCCCCACAGGTTGGCGGCGATACCCGAGAAGCCGAGTCCCTTGGCCGCCATCCGGGCTTTCAACTCTTGGCGCTGCGATTTTTCCGGCATCGCGCCGCCCCAGCCTTCATTCGGACCATTCGGGTTGCCGGGGTTGGGATGCGGCGGAAAGGCGCCCAACTCGACGCCGTCGAAACCGAGTTCCTTCAGCTTGTCGCAAACCGTGTCGAACGGAATCGGATTACTGCCGTAAGGGCCGATGGTATAGGCCCAGGTGCCAATCGAACTGCGTTTGCTCATGCGTGCCTCCTGTCGATGGTTACTATTCGAGGTCGTAGCCCTTCAACCGCCGCACCCAGATGTTACGGTAACGCACCAGGGTGTCGTGGTCCTGTAACATCAGCGGCTCTTCGGGTTGGTGCGGCGAGTAGGTGCCCACCGCGCGGTGGGCCATGCTCCCGACGATTTCCTTATGATGGTGCACCAGCACACCGTTGTAGAAGACCGTGGCGTAGGCCGGCCGGGCGAGTTTGCCGTTCTCGAACCGGGGCGCCTGGAAAGCGATGTCGTAAGTCTGCCATTCGCCGGGCTTGCGCGCCGGGTTCACCAGCGGCGGCCACTGGCCGTAGATCGAACCGGCCTGTCCATCGGCGTAGGTCGGGTTGTTCCAGGAATCCAGCACCTGGATTTCGTATCGGCTCATGATGAGCACGCCCGAGTTGCCGCGCCATTGGCTGGTACCGTCGATTTCGGCCGGCGCGGCCCACTCGATGTGATACTGCGCGTCGCCGAACTTCTCTCTCGAGACCAGATCGCCGGTGCCGCCAACGCACTCGACATAGCCCTGTTCGACCTTCCAGCCGGGGGCGACCGGCTTGCCGCGGTCCTTGCCCTTGCCCAGCGCGGTCCACTTCGAAAGGTCCTGGCCGTCGAACGGAACTGTTGCGTCCGACGGCGGCTGCCCGTACTGCGCGCCGGGGGTTACCTGGGGCGACTGCGGCCGGGCGATATCGTGAACTTTCCACTTCTGGTCCGGCAGCACCGGCGTGTCGGAGTAGCCGACAGGGGAGGTACGGTTCTTCTTTTGTGCCGCCGGAGGGGCCGCGAAAACGGCCGCGGCGAGCAGTGCCGTCAGCATCCACGGGAACGGTTTGCGCATGATCGCTCCAGGAAAATGCCAGCTTATCAGAAATCGCGCGGGTCGGGATGATCGCGATCCTGGCAGGAGGCTGAGCATGAGCGACTTCACGCGCGGCGAGGCGGCGGCCGCGGCGTTCGTGATCGGACCGCGACATGACGCTCACCATTCGCGGGGTGCGCGTGCCGGCCCGGACCGCGGCCGACAAGCGCCTAGCCAGTCAGATGAGCGTGCAGTCCTGCGCCTCCGAGGCGGGGTGCGCGCGCATAGCGGGTGAGCGCGTCCAGAATGCGCAGGGCGTTCTGGCGGTCGAAGTTGCGGATATCGGAGAGCGCCTGAGGCGACCAGCGGAAGAAGACCTTCACAGGCCGAATTCGCGCAAGACTACCTCGTGGGGGATGGACTCGCCGCGCAGGTGGGCGGCGCGAGCTTCGGCGTCCCGGCGCTGCTGCTCATCGGTATACGGCTCGTCGTCGGGGGGCGCTGTGAGCAGCGAGCGGTGGACCATGGCGACTTCCGCCTCCGGCAGCCGGTCGACGAGTTCGTGAAGCTGTTGTTTGGTGGGCACGTCGCGAATGCCTCCTGTGCCGATTCTACCGCGAGCGGGCTGGAAAGAGGACAGTCCGGGAGGCCTGTCCTACTCCGGCACGTGCTGGCGCAGGAATTTGTGGGCCAGACGGAAGCCGGCCTTGTACTGCTCGGTGAACTCGCCGTTGGCGTAGGCCGGGTAGTAAAACTCGTCTTCGTGCTCGATGTTCATGGCGCCCTGGTAGCCGGCTTCCTGCAACACGGTGAAAAAGCCCTTCCAGTCGACGATGCCGGAGCCGGGCAGGCGGAAGCGCCACCAGCGCGCGTTGTTCAGCGGGTTGATGCCGGTTTTGCGCAGGACGTGCCAGAGGATTTCGGTGTCTTTCAGGTGTACGTCCCAGATTTTGTCGATGAAGTCGCGGGCGGCCTGGACGGGGTCCATGAACTGCCACTGGAGGTGCGAGGGATCGTAGAGCAGGCCGACGTAGGGCGAGTCGTTGAAGCCTTTGAACAGCGCCTCGTAGCCCACCGGCCCGGTGGCGATGTTGGGCCCGCCGGCCCAGGGCTCCCAGATGATTTTGACGTTGTGCTTCTGGCACAGCGGGAAGTATTTTTCGGTGTAGACTTTGACGATTTCACCCACCTGTTCGGCCAGCTTGCGGCCGGGCATATTGCCGGACATGGTGGCGACGTAGGGCACCTTGAGCCGGGCGGCGAGTTCGATGGACTTGGCGAAGCGCGCGTTGCCGGCGGCGCGGGCGGCCAGATCGGGCGCGGTGTGATTTTCGACGGCCATCAGCGAGGAACAGTACAGCCCCAGGCGGTCCAACTGAGACCGGACATTGGACACGACTTCGTCGGGCGCGTCGGCGGGCAGGTTGCCGCCTACGCCCAGTTGCACGCTGGTGAAGCCCTCCTGTTTGGCGAATTCCAGATTCCCTTGCGAGTAATTGGTGAGGATGCCGAGTTTCGGCTTCCAGGGCGCGGGTCTGCGCCTGGGCTGCGCCGACGCGGCGGCCGAGGCGAGCGCGCCGAGCATTGCGCGCCGGGTCTGTTTCATGGATTGAGTGCCTCCTTTACGACTCTTCATTGTAAGGGAACGTGGGTTCGCTCGCTTGACAGCAGTAGTGGTTTGTGGTAAGCGGTAGAGGTGCATGGTGCGGGGCGGTCCGCAATGACTGGGCCGCGTGGGAGTATCAGAATCGTAATACCAGCCTTCCAGAGGTGAGCTATGCCAGGAATTGAACGAACTACTGCTTTGAGGTTTGCAGTTCTGTTGGCTGTGTTGTTTGTGCTTCATTCGCCTGCCGTTTTCGCGCAGGCGGAGGCTCAGGTTACCGGGATCGTAACCGATCCCACGGGCGCCGCCGTGGTGGGCGCCACGGTCAACCTGGTCGAAACCGCAAGGGGGGTCCCGCACGTCACCAAGACCGATTCCACGGGCCGCTACATTTTGTCCAACCTCCCAGTCGGCCTGTACCGATTGGAAGCCGCCTCGCCGGGCTTCAAGACCTACATTCAGAGCGGGATTACACTGCAGGTCAACGACCGCCCGGTTATGAACGTGCCGTTGCAGGTTGGAGCGGTGTCGGACAGTGTTGAGGTCGTGGCCGCCTCGGCGATGGTGCAAACCGCGCAAAACTCGATTTCGCAGGTAATCGACTCGGCCCGTATTATGGAACTCCCGCTGAATGGGCGTGTAGCGACTGAGTTGGTCCTGTTGTCGGGAGCGGCGGTCGCTTTGCCGACCACGTTTGGCGACTTGTCGACCAGCAAGACCGTCGTCGGTGGCATCGCGATTTCCGTAGCTGGCGGGCAGGGTACGGCGACGAACTACATGCTGGATGGCGGCCATCACATCGCGACGAATGTGAATCTGAACCTGCCGTTCCCATTCCCTGATGCTCTGCAAGAGTTCAGTGTGGAAACCAGCGCTCTGACGGCCCAGAATGGATCCCAGACGGGCGGCCTGGTGAACGCCGTAACGAAGTCGGGATCGAACCGGATGCACGGAAACCTGTTTCATTTCCTGCGCAACGGCAACACAAATGCGCGCAACTACTTCGCCGCCGTTCACGACAGTCTGAAGCGCAATCAGTTTGGCGGAACGTCGGGCGGCAAGATTATTCAGGACAAGCTGTTCTATTTCGCCGGTTATCAGGGCACCCGGACGCGGGAAAGCCCGCCCCAGAGGATCAGCATCGTGCCCACGGCGGCAGCGATACAGGGCGACTTTAGCACGATGATGTCGGCGGGCTGCCAGTCAACTGGCAGGGCGCGCACGATCACCGATCCGCTGACGCGCCAGCCATTCCCCGGCGTCCGAATACCGACGAGCCGTTTCGATCCGGCGGCCGTCAACCTGCTGAAGTATATTCCGGCCGCACAGAACGATTGCGGGCAGGTAACGTGGGGACTTCCGAACATCGCCGATGAAGATCAGTTCATCGGACGGGTGGATTGGGTGAGAAGCGACAAGCAGACGCTTTTTGGGCGATTCTTCCTGGTGGATTACCGGAAGCCGCAGGGCGACCCGCTGGTATGGTCGGGCAAGTATCTTGTCACACTGATTGCCGCCAGCATGATGCGCGTTCCGGCGGTCACGATCGGTCACACGTACACGTTCGGCCCGACCTCGATCAACTCGTTTCGCGCCACCTTCACGCGGGTCCGCAACGATCGAGGTTCGCATCCGAACCAGATCGATAACGGTGTCATCGGCGTGAAGACATACCTCGCCGCGCAGAACGAATTTCAGGTCACGGCCACCAATTACTTCGCCATCGGCTGTGGACAATGTTCCTCCGGCCACTTCAACATAAACACGTACTACGTCAGCGACAGCATCGACCTGGTGCGCGGGAAGCATCAGATAGCGCTGGGCGGCAGTTTCACCCGCACGCAGAATAACCTGCTGACCGGCGTATCGCGGAACGGTGCGCCCACCTTCAGCGGGATTGTCACCGGCGACACGGGGGCGGACATGTTCCTGGGCTATATGTCCGCGTGGGCCCAGACCAGAGCCGAGGCGGAGGACCTGCGGTTGTCGATGCCGGCGTTGTTTGTGCAGGATACCTACCGCACCAGCCGG
Source organism: Bryobacterales bacterium (assembly GCA_030693045.1). Taxonomy (GTDB): domain Bacteria; phylum Acidobacteriota; class Terriglobia; order Bryobacterales; family Bryobacteraceae; genus JACQZT01. Next base: position 16,359 of record JAUYBU010000177.1, read on the forward strand.
CATCTGACCATCAATGCCGGTCTGCGCTGGCAGCCGGGGTTGTTTCCGGCGGACACACACCATCGCGGAAGCGTGTGGTCCATGGCGGATTTCGTGGCTGGAAAGAAGAGCCAGGTGTTTACCAATGCGCCGGCGGGCTCGATGTATTATGGCGACCCAGGCGTCCCCGACGGCTTCGCGAAAGATGTTTGGGCTATCTTCAGCCCGCGTTTGGGAATCGTTTGGGATCCCAAGGGCGACGGGAAGCAGACGATTCGTGTAGGCTGGTCTCTCATGTATGACAACGGCAACATGTTCTACCCGCAGCGCGTGATGTCGAACGTCCCGTTCGGCAAGAATGTCCTTCTAGCCACCAGTGCGGAGAGGGGATACAGCGATCCATGGGTCACCGGCTATCAGTACCCGGGCGGAAGTCCCTTCCCGGGCATCTCTCCGCCGCCTAAGGACGTGCAGTTCGAGCTGAACACGCGGCATATTGTTGTGCCGTTGGAGTTGAAGCCCATGTATGTGACGTCGTGGAACTTCAGCTATCAACGCCAGCTCAGCGCCAACTGGATGACGTCGCTCAGTTACATGGGAAACAAGACCACGCACCTGTGGAGTGGCATCGATGCCAATCCAAGCGTCTACATACCAGGCACGTGCGGTTCCGCGGCGTGCTCTACAACGGCTAACGCTAATGTCGCCTCACGCAGGTACCTGACATTGTTGAATCCGAGTCAAGGGAAGTACTACGGCCAGTTGACTATGGGGTACGACGGAGGTACCGCGAACTACAACGGCGTATTGGCCACGGTTCAGCATCGCATGAGCCGCAATTTCTCCGTGCTGGCGAACTACACGTGGTCGCACTGCATTGGCACTCAGGACAGACAGAGTTTCGTGGGAGTCTCGGGGGCCCAGAACCAAAGCAATTTCCGTGCGGAAACTGCCAGTTGCATCATGGATGTGCGTCACAACGGTAACATCTCGGGCGTCTTCTCAAGTCCGTTGAGTGGGAGCAATTGGATGGGCCGGCTGCTGGGGAATTGGCAAATCGCGCCGATGATTCGAGCCAACAGCGGCATGCCCTTCAACATCCTGAGCGGGAGGGACAATTCGCTGACCGCGGTCGCCAACGACCGGCCGAACCTGGTGCAGCCGGGCGCTGTGTATAAACCGCTTGACGCATCGCTGCAGTGGCTCAATCCCGCCGCGTTCGCACAGAATGCCGCCGGTACTTTTGGCAACCTCGGGCGGAACGCGGTGACTTGTTGCAGCAGTTTCAGGTTCGACATGGCCCTCAACCGGACGATTGCCATCTCCGAGCAGTTGCGGCTGGACGTGCGGGCGGAGGCGTTCAACGCGATCAATCACACGTCGTTTACGCAGCCTTCGGGAGTACTGACTTCGTCGGTCTTTGGGAAGATTCAAGGCGCCCTGGACCCGCGCATCCTGCAGTTCGCATTGAAGTTGCAGTTTTAGACAGGAGGCTTAGAGTGTCGGATTTGTCTCGACGGACTTTTTTCCAGGGCGCGGCGCTGGCGACTTCCGCCGGCCGGGTGATGGGGGCCAACGACAAGATTAATATCGGAATCGTGGGGCTCGGGACGCGCGGACCGGCCCTCACCACGTATTGCTCGCACCTGGCCGGATGCCGGGTGGCCGCTTTGTGCGACGTGAAGCAGGAAGCCCGCGAACGCGTGCAGGCACTGTATCAGAAATTGGCTCCCGGCGAGAAGGCCAGGGAGTTCACCGACATGCGGGAGATGTTCGCCGACAAGGGCGTCGACGCCGTCTTGCTCTCGGTGCCGGTTCACTGGCACGGCCTGGCCGCGGTGTGGGCGATGGAGGCGGGCAAGGATATTTACGTGGAAAAGCCGGCCAGCTACAACATCCACGAGAGCCGCCGCATGATCGAAACGGCCCGCAAGCACAAGCGCATGGTGCAGGTGGGCTTGCAGTCGCGCAGCATGCCGCACAAGGTCCGCGCCATGCAATTGTTGCGCGACGGCGCGATCGGCAAGGTGTACATGAGCAAGGGGCTGTGCTTCAAGCCGCGGCCCTCGATGGGGAAGACGCCGCCGGAGCCGGCGCCGCCGGGCGTGAATTGGGACCTGTTCGTGGGGCCGGCGCCCATGCGGCCGTACACCAGGAACCGCAGCAATTACACCTGGAACTGGCTGTGGGATTACGGGGCTGGGGATCTCACCAACGCGGGCGCGCACGAGTTCGACACGGCCCGCTGGGGGTTGGGCGACCCGGGCATGCCCAAGGCGGCAGTCTCGACCGGCGGCAAGTATGTGTGGGACGACGACCAGGAAGCGCCCAACACGCAGCACTTCGTGTTCGACTACGGCGACCGGGAACTGGTTTTCGAAATCCGCGCGCTGCCGACGGGCCCGGAAGCGGGCGAGCCTTTGATCACCGGGGTGACGAAGTACCCGTGGTACCCGGGCGGGGTTCAGGGGCGCCTGACGGTGGGCAACCTGTTCCTGGGCGGCAACGGGTGGATGTGGCTGGACGGCGAAGGGTTCAAGGTTCACAAGGGCGAAGGCAACGAACTGGCCATGGAAGAAA